>DATHPF010000467.1:0-2457 GCA_035484155.1 Streptosporangiaceae bacterium | reverse complement strand
CACGTAGTCGCAGTCCAGGTCGCCGTACTCGCCGTGCATGTACTCCGAATACAGGCGCACCAGCGGCGTCGACACCGGGATCACCGCGGCCTCCCGCAGCTTGGCGCGCGCCCCGTTGGCGTTGTCCGGGCGGGCCACGATCCGGATCTCCCGCCTGCGGCTGACGAAGTCGCCGTGCCGCAGGCCGAGCGCCTGCCCGACCCGCATCCCGGTCTCGGCCAGCAGCGCGAACAAGAACCGGTCCCGCAGCCGCTCGCAGGCAGCCAGGATCGCGGCCACCTGCCCGGCATCAAGAGTGCGCGGCACCCGGCGGGTCACGATCAGCTTGACCGGCCTGGTCGGAACCGGGCGGCCCTTGGTCACATGATGCAAGAACGGTTTATAAGAACCGCGGCTGACCCGGCGCCAGGCGACCAGCTCGCCGGCCACGCCCACGCCGGCGCGGGCATGGTGATCATAAAAGCCGAACACCCCAGCCAGATGGCGGTTCACCGTCGCCGGCGACCGCCGTCCCGTGCCCGTCTCCAGCACGATCACATTGTCCGCTGGGGCCCGCAGCCAGGCCACGAACCGGGCCACATCCTCTACCCCGGCATCAGCCCAGCCGACCCCGGCCTGGCCCAGGAACTCAAACCACAGCCGCAGGCTCATCGCGTAAGCCCGCACCGTGTTCGGCGACCGCTCCAGCGCGCCCAGGTAGGCCAGGTACCGCTCGACCGGGGCCACAACAGCACCATCGTCGTCGATCACGGTCCACGACTCGACACCGGTAACCGGCATCACGACACGCTGAACAAGCACATCTGTTCCCCTTCTGGCTAGGCTCCCGCCACAAGGGGAACAGGTGTCCGACATTAGCAGCCAGCCAGACTGCTACATCAGCGACACTCCGGACACCACTTAAGAGAACATGTCCACGACGGGAACCGAACCCCTTCATGAGTTACGTCGGAGACAGCCCAAAGCGGACTTGAGATATCGGCGGCAATGTGCGCACGTGCCATTACGTAATGTGCCTGTCGGGCGCCGAGTGCGTGGCGTCGTCGCCACCGGTAAGAGCGACCTGCCTCCGGACGCTGGCCGGATGGCGAAGGCTGCGCTGACGTTGCCCGGGAGAAGGATAATAGGTAAGATCTTAGGTACGATCCTACTGATGGGGGCGTGTGCAAGATTACCAGCGCAGTGTTCCAGGCAAGCGATCTCGCCGGCGCGAAGCGCCGGGAGTTTCTCGGTGCTGCCCGCGAAGGCGGTGCGTTGCTCCGCGACACCGACGGCTTCGCGCTGACGATGGTCCCGCTGGCGCAGCTCGAGGCGATCACCGAGATAGCTCAGGTTGCTGTCGCCGCGCTGCTAGCCCTGGCCGCGCTCAGCCGCGGCTCCGCCCGCCCTGCCGATTTCGGCCAGCTAGCGTGGCTCGCAAGCTTCGACGAGGACGACCGCGCGGAGTTCTTCGAGGAACTGCGCGACGCGCTGTCGGTTGCTGCGGCGACTCGCGACGCAGCGCCCGTCGAGACCTGCCTAAGGGAATGGCGCACCACCGCCCAAGCGCTGTCGGACCCGCTGCGGCGGGCCATCCTGACCGCGCCGGGGGACGATGACTATGCCGAGGTCGACCGGCCGCAGGAGTGACCCCGCTCCCGGCGCTTACCGGCCCCACGTTGCCGCCCGCCGTCCCGGCAGCCGCCCGTCGGCCAAGCCAGTTTTCCGGGTTCTCGTGCACCGCCAGTTCGTCGGTATCTGGAATGAGCTGCCCGCCCCCGTAGGCCTGGCTAACGCTCAGCAGTTCTGGGATCACGTGGCAATGACACCTGGTCAGCCGCCGAAAGTCGGTACCTCCAGCGTGATGAAAGGCAAGCATGCCGCTCCGAAATGGCCTGGCTACTCCAAGACCATTCACTACGAGATTACCGGTGCGGGAAGGATCGATTATCAGTTCAACCAATCATCGACCGAGGGACCGCGCGGCGACCCACATGGCGTAGTCAAAATCTTGACCATCGATCTCGGAAGCCACTGACTCGCAGATCGGCCTGCCACTGCGGCAGTTCCCGTTCCCTGTCCGCCTGAGAGCCATAACAATCCATATGTTCTTGCTGATAGCGGACACCAAGGATGCTTGCATTGGAGCATAACGGCAGGTACGCGCGCGCAGGCTCCGCCAGCGACGCTAGCTGAGCGTCACGGGCGCCGCGGATCACAGGCGACGTGGCTGCGGACTCTGCCTTTTCCAGCTGCGGTGCCTGCGGGCTGCGGCCCGTTGCGCGGAAAGCCCGCTTGTGATCTGCTCTGGCGGCTGGCCGACGGGGACGGCCTTATGGGGTTCAACTCGGCGGCAAGGTCATCTGGGCCGGTTTGCGAGGCTGCGGCTGCGGTTCGGGAACTGCCGCCCCCCTCGGACACATTGGCGCAGTCCTCTGATCTGCGAAGACGTCTATGTGCCAGATCTTATGAACAGTT
>DATHPF010000466.1:0-23018 GCA_035484155.1 Streptosporangiaceae bacterium | reverse complement strand
TCATTTCACTCCTCATAGGCCGACGGCGGCCAGCTTAAGAGGACGCTAGCGCAGCACCGATCCGACGCAACTGAGCAGTAGCGCCACCCAGCGCGAACTCGTTGTGCTTGGCCGCGACGAAGTACCGGTGCACGTCGCCGTCCATGTCGATGCCGACGCCGCCGTGGATGTGCACGGCGGTGTGCGCGACACGGTGCCCGGCCTCGGCGGCCCAGAACTTCGCGGTCGCGATCTCGGTATCGCTCGGCAGGCCCGCGGCGAGCCGCCAGGCGGCCTGCCAGAGCGTCAGCCGGATCCCCTCAACGTCGATATACGCATCAGCAAGCCGCTGCGAGACCGCCTGGAAGCTGCCGATCGGCTTCCCGAACTGCTCACGGCTGCGAGCGTAGGCCGCGGTCAGCTCGAGCGCCCGCTCAGTCACCCCGAGTTGGAGCGCGCACAGCCCGACGGTTGCGCGCGCGACCAGCCAGTCGATAATCTCGGCGCCCGCGGCGATGCCGCCGAGCACCCGGTCGTCCGGCACCACGGCGCTGGTTAGCTCAATCAGCGCCGTACCGTCGCCGCCGGTCACCTGCTGCGGCTGGACTGTCACGCCAGGGTCGTCCGGAGCCACCAGGAAGACCGCTGCACCGTACGGCGTGCTGGCCGGGACGAGCAGCAGGTCGGCGATCGTGCCCGCGAGCACGGTGGTCTTAATCCCGGAGAGCTGCCAGCCGCCATCGGACTGGGTCGCGGTCGTGGCCGGGAGGCGGACGTCCTCGTTCTCGTCCTCCGCCAGGGCCGCGGCCAGGATGACCTCGCCGCGCGCCGCGGGTGCTGCCCAGCGCTCCTGCTGATCGCGGCTGCCGAACGCGGCGATGGCGGAAGCACCCGTCACGATGGAGGCCAGGTACGGCACCGGCGCCACGGTCCGGCCGACCTCGAGGAGCACGCTGCACTGCTCGAGCAGGCCGAGTCCGGCGCCGCCGACCGACTCCGGCAGGGCCGCTGACAGCACGCCGGCCGTCGCGAGGTCCGACCATAGCGCCGCGTCGAACCGAGTCTGTCCGGCTTCGATCTCCCGCAGCCGCTCTTGCGTGACGCGGTCGGTGAGGATCTGGCGCGTCAGGGCACCGAGGTCGTCTTGTGCCGTTGTCAGGGTGAAATCCATCGTTCCCTCAATGGTTTGTGGTCTTGATCTTCGCGGCGCGCTTACCGGCGGCCGAGCGGCAGGCCGAGCGCGGCGGCGCCGATGATGTCTCGCTGCACCTCGTTGGTGCCGCCGCCGAAAGTCAGGATCAGGGCAGACCTGTGCATCCGCTCGATCCGGCCGGCCAGGAGCGCGCCAGCCGAGCCGGTGCGGACCTCGGCGTTAGCGCCGAGCACCTCCATGAGGAGCCGGCAGGCCTCGATCGTGAGCTCGGTACCGTAGACCTTCGTCGCCGACGCGACGGCCGGACCCGGCGACCCGGCTGTCGACGCGATGCGCCAGTTGACCAGCTTGAGGAAGTCGATCTTGGCATGCACGCGGGCAAGGTTGAGCTGCACCCATTCGGCGTCGATGACCCGGCGGCCGTCGCCGAGTTTCGTCGACCGGGCCCAGTCGGTGACGTCGGCGAGCGCGGACATGACCGGGGACGCCGAGGTGAGCGCGACCCGCTCGTGATTGAGCTGGTTGGTGATCAGCGGCCAGCCCTTGTGCTCCTCGCCGACCAGATGGCCGACCGGGACCCTGACATCGGAGTAGTAGGTGGCGCTCGTGGTCACCCCGGCGACTGTCCGGACCGGCGTCCAGGAGAAGCCGTCGGCATCGGTCGGGACGATGATGATGGACAGCCCCTTGTGCCGGGGCGCCTCCGGATCGGTCCGGCACGCGAGCCACACGTAGTCGGCGTACTGGATCAGGCTGGTCCACATCTTCTGGCCGTTGATGACGTAGCTGTCGCCGTCACGGACCGCGCGGGTACGCAGCGAGGCCAGATCCGTGCCAGCGCCCGGTTCGGAGTAGCCGATGGAGAAGTGCAGCTCGCCGGCCGCGATCCTGGGGAGGAACAACTCCTTCTGCGCGGGCGTGCCGAAGCGCATGATCGTCGGACCCACGGTGTTAATGGTCAGGAACGGCACTGGGACCCCGGCGATGGCAGCCTCGTCGGTGAAGATCAGCTGCTCGAGCACCGAGCGGCCCTGGCCGCCGTGTTCGGCCGGCCAGCCCAGCGCCAGCCAGCCGTCGCGGCCAAGCTGGCGCACGACCTCCTTGTAGGTGACGCCGTCGCCGTATTCGCCGTCTGCATGGGCCAGCCCCGCCCGCCGCTCCGGCGTCATCAGCGCGGCGAAGTACTCCCGCAGCTGCTGGCGCAGTTGCTCCTGCTCAGGCGTATAGCTGATGTGCATCCAGGCCCCAACCGCTCAACTAGAACGTGTTCTAGCCATGGTAGCCGAGCAAGGCCAGTTGGCCCGATTCGAGTGCAGGTACTCCTCCATGCGCTTACTGTGCGTCGATCCAGGCGTCAAGGCGGCCGGACGCCTCCGAAAGGACACTCGGGTCGCGCAGTGTGTTGGCAAGCAACGCACTTCCCTCGTAAGCGGCGAGCAGGTCGACGGCCAGTCCGCGCGACTGGGTGCCGCGCCCCAGCTCCTGGAATTGCGCTTCGGCCCAGTCGATGATCAGCAGCATCAGATCGGCCGCTGCGAAGTCGGGAGCGTCGAGCCGCTTGTCGAGTTCGGAGCAGAGACTGCCCAGCGGGCAACCGTAACGGGCGACGATCTCGCTCTGTCCGGCGAGTTCCTGCACCAGGGCCTTGAGCCTGCCTTTGGGTGAGCGGAACCGCGAGTCGATAATGATCAGGGCAGAGCTGACCTGCTCGGCATGGGCGGCGACGACGGCGGCAACGACGTCATCTTTGGTTTTGAAGTAGTAGTAGACGTTGCCGGCCGGTACGTCGGCGATCAGTCTTGTTTGCGCGATCGTTAACGTCGCGCTGCGAACTCAGCGCCGCCAGCCTTTCCAGCCCGGACCATTGCCGGTCAGGTGGAACGCCAGCAGCGCCAGGCCGACGAGGGCCAGGCTCGTCGGCGAGAACACCGCGTCGGTCGAGATACCGGCTGCGTTAATGATGAAGGCGATCGCGAACAGGACCGCGGCGATGAGGGCGAGCATGGTGGGCTCCTTGAGTGCCGACTGACCGGGCCAGGCAGGCCCTGGCCGCGCGAACTACCCGGTATCCGTCAATTCACTCCGGAAGCCCTGCTCGTGCGGACGGGACTTGATGACCATGTGCGAGGGCGGCGGCCAGGCGAGCGTCACCATCATCGAGCGCCTCTGAGACCCGCGGTCAGCGGGCGGCCGAGCGAGCGAACTCCAGCGCCTCAGTCGCGAGCGACAGCCAGTCCAGGCCCGAGCCCGGTGCCAGGCTGAACCATTCCCGCATCGGGATGCCCTTGTTGGCGTCGAAAGCGACACCCTCGCGGGCCGCGATCAGCGCCGCCACCCGGTCAGCGGGCAGCTTGACCACCAGACTCCCGCGCACCAGCATCGCGAAGATCTTGCCGCGGTACTTCAGCGAGCCGCGGCCGAATCCGCTCCCGCCGGGCGGCGGCGTCACGCCGTCGATCCCCATCAGGTCATCAACCAGGTCGAGGTAGCGCACCCGGATCGGGTCTGGCGCGGGGTCTGGTGCCACGACGATGAGGCTAGACCGCGACGCCGACAGAGCCCGTCCGGCCGGAGCCGGCTACCTGACGGACGATCGAGAGGAGGCGATGTCGTTGAGTGCGTCACCAATCTGCCGGAATGCCAGGATGGTGACGACGAGGATGATCAGCGCCGGGTACACCTCCCACGGATAGCTGTCGAACAGGTCGTTGACCCCGGTCGTCAGCATGGTGCCCCAGTCCGCGAACGGCGGCGGCGGGCCAAGGCCTAGGAAGCTCAGTGCGGACAGCGCGTAGATCGAATCGGCGACGGCGAACGTGGTGGTGACGATGAAGATATTGAAGGTATTCGGCAGCATGTGGCGGACCAGGATACGCAGGCGCGTCGAGCCCATCGCCGTCGAGGCCTGCACGAATTCCCTGGTCCGCAGCGACAGCACCTGGGCCCGGACGAGCCTGCAGACGTAGGGCCAGGACAGCACCGTAAGGATCACGATGATCGCGGTCAGGTTCAGCGTGAACATGCTGGAGACGATCAGCAGCAGGATGAACGTGGGTACTGCCAGCAGGGTGTCGACGATGCGCATCAAGAAGGCGTCGACAAACCCGCCGATCATGCCGGAGATGGCGCCGTAGAGGGCACCGATGACAGTGCTGGCGATGGCGACCGAGAAACCGAGTTCCAGCGAGGACTGACCGCCCACCATCAGCCTGCCGAGGATGTCGATGCCGTACTCGTCGGTGCCGAGTGGATTGCCAGGCCCCGGCGGCTGGTTCGACAGACCCAGGTTGACGGTGGTCTGGTTCGTCCGGTAGATCAGCGGCCCGACGAAGCAGAACAGGATGAGCAGCAGCACGACACCGCAGCCGCCCATAGCTCGCTTGTTGTGCAGGAAGTCGTGCAGTGCCAGGTTCCCGGGCGCGCCGTGAGTCGTCACCTCGCCGCCGGATGGAGCCGCGCCTGGCGGAATGACGCCGACCGGAGCCACCCCTGCCGCTCCGGCGACGGCCGCGTCGTCAGGTGGCTGCATGGCGGATCCTGGGATCGAGGATGCCGTAGGCGACGTCCGCGACGAGATTCCCGAGCACCGTCGCGACGCCGATGATCAGCGTCGCGCCCAGCATGACCGGGAAGTCGTGGCTGAGGGCCGACTGCCAGAACAGCAGCCCCATGCCGGGGAAATTGAAGATCGCCTCCGCGATCACTGCACCGGCGACGATGTCAGGCAGCGACAGGCCGAGGATCGTGACGATGGGCAGCACCGCGTTGCGAAGCAGATGGCGAGTGAAAATGACCCGCTGCCGCACGCCCTTCGCGCGCGCGGTCCGGATGTAGTCCTGCGCCAGTTCTTCGATTGCCGAGGACCTCATGTACTGGCTGAAGCCGGCCACGCTGTTGATGGCGAGCACGACGACGGGCAGCACCATGGCGTTCAGGTCACCGAACAGACCGCCCACCGAGGTGATCCCGCCCGGAAAGTTGGGCTGGAGGATGTGGAAGTGCACGCTGAAGATGGCGATCAGCAGCAGCGCTTCCATGAAGTCCGGTGCCGAGTACAGCGTGAACCAGGTCCCGGCGACGACGTCGTCCCTGACGGTGCCGTGGTGGAGCGCCTGATAGAGCCCCATCGGCACGCCGATGATCAGTGCCAGCAGCGTGGACGCGCCAAGGAGGACCGCATCGCGGGGCAGCCGCTGGGCGATCAGCGAGGAGACCGGCTGCCCGGCCGTGTAGGAGACGCCGAAATTGCCATGCAGGACGTGGTCGCAGTACAGCCAGAACTGCACGGGCAGCGGCCGGTTCAGCCCGTAGGTGTTGTCGAATAGCGCGATCCTCGCTGGCGTCGCCTTGAGCCCGAGCACGGCTTTCGCCGTGCTGCCCGGCTCCAGGTGCACCAGGATGAACGTAAGGATCATCACGCCGATCACGACCGCGACCGACTGCCCGATCCGCCGAACGAGGTACCAGGTCATGAACCGGACTTCGTGTAGTACCAGACCTCAGGGTTGAGCAGGCCGGAGAACGGGTTCAGCGGCGTGACGCCCGCCAGGTTGCTCTTGTACACAAAGACGAACGAGGCGTTCGGCAGCCACAGCAGCGGCAGTTGCTCGGCCGCGTAATCCTCGTAGGCAAAGAACGCCGCCGAGCTCGAGCCGTACTCGGTGGCGTCGATGAGCTTGTCCATCTCCGGGCTCGAGTAGCCGCCATAGTTGCCGTTGGCGTCGGTGTTAAACTCCCCTGCCCCGGACGGATCCATCAGGTACTCGTTGTAGCCGTACTGCTCGAGCTGCCAGTCATCGCAGGTCGCAGCCGGATGGGACTGTGCGTTGCAGGTTCCGGTGGTCGCCACGAGGGTGTTGAAGGGCTCGGACTTCAGGGTGATCTTGACGCCGCCGAGCGACTCAGTGGACTGGAACGCCGCGTTCTGCTGGTCAAAGGATGCGGTTCCCGAGCCGAACAGCAGCTGGAACGTCAGCGGCGTGCCCGCCTTGATGCCGGTGCCGCAGTCCGAGGCGGCGGCGCCAGGCCGCACGCAGGTGTCGGTGCCGCCCGGCACGACCTTCCAGCCGTGTGCCTTGAGTAGCGCAATCGCTTTCGTTGGCGAGTACTGGTAGGGGCCGCCGGTCTTCTCCAGCGGCGAGTCAAACTGCTGGCCGTACAGCACCGGCACCGGCCCATTACCGGGATCGGCGTAGCCCGCGAAGACCTTGCTGACGATCTGCGGGCGGTTGATCAGGTACTCCATAGCCTGCCTGATGTACAGGAGGCGCAGCAGCGGGCCCGCGGTCGGGTTGTAGAAGTTCGGCAGGATCTCGGCGACACCAGGGTTCGGCACCTGCGCCACCGAGTAGCCCTCGGCCTCAAGCGCCGGAATCTGCCTAACGTCGTTGAGCGGGACGCCTGCTATGTCCAGCGTGGTGTTGGAGCGCAGCGTGTCCATCTCGGCTGTGTCGGTCGTGAACGGCGTCCAGATCACCTTTGACAGGATCGGCTTGTCCGGCCCGGAGTAGTTCGTGTTCGGGACCCAGCTGTAGTAGCCAGAACTCTGGAACTGTGACAGCTTCCACGGCCCGTCCACCACCTGCCAGAGCGGGTTGGTCGCGAAGGTCCCCATGTCCGCGCCCTGCGCCTGCAGGAAGTTCCAGACGGCCTTAGCTCCCGACGCCGTCTGGTCGTAGTCGCCGACCGGGCCCGTCGACGAGGTCTTGTCCCAGGCCTGCTGTGGCAACAGCGGAATGGTTGCCAGGACGTTGTCGACATAGAACTGCGGGTTGTAGGACCGGGTGAGATTGATGACCACCGTGCTGGCATTCGGCGTGGCGACACTGGCGACGTCGACCGGGAACAGGCCATCCACGTAGTCGAACCAGTCGTTGTAGTTCGTCTTGAGCAGGTTGTAGACAAAAGTGAAGTCGCGGCTGGTGATTGGCGTGCCGTCGGACCACTTCCACGGCTTCAGCACGATGGTGATGACCTTGTCGCCGTCCGACCACTTCAGCGAGCTGTACAGGCTCTCCTGCGGGTTCGGGACCGAGTTCGCGCCGTCGCCGGAATAGACCAGCCAAGGCCACGATCCGAGAGTCAGGTCGCCGTTGTAGCCGTTAGAGTTGGTCGCCGGCAGCAGCGGGAAGATGTCGTTCGGCGAGGCCCCGACCTCGGCGAGCGTGACGGTGCCGCCCTTCTCCGGCTTACCTGTCGGGGCCGAGTTGCCACCGCCGACCTTGGCGACGCTGCCTCCTCCGCACGCTGCGAGAGTTGTCAGGGCTAGCGCGGCGACCGCCGCAGCAACTAGTCGATGAGTCCTGTGCACCCGACAACTCCTTCGGTCTGCGCCATCTTGCGCGAGAAAATCTCTCGGCATTCCTACCACTTGAGTAGGCATTATACGGTGATTCAGCCGATTTTTTGAGGGGTGTCAGCCAGGTTTAACCACACTGTGACAGTTCCTGCTAGTAGTGGACTGAACACGTTCAGTCACCCACGGCGCAGCCCCCGGCCGCTGTGGCCAGGGGCTGGCTGCCAGCTACCTCGAGCTGGGTTCGCGATGGTGTTTCCGCGGTGACGTTAACTGCGCGGTGTTAGCTGCGCGGTGTTAGCTGCGAAGGCGCGCCGCAGCGTCGCGGAGCGCGGCGTCCAGGAGCGTCGGCTCCAGCCCGAATGCCTGGGTCGTGGCACTGGAGTCGATCACGAACGGGCGGGTGAACTGGTACCGCGTCGTCCGCAGTTCCTTGATCATCGGCGAGAAGAGGCCGGTGGCCCACAGCACCGGGTACGGGATCGCCATCAGCTTGGCAGTCGGAGCGGCGTTGACCTCGGTGAACCGGATCGCGAGCTGCCGGACGGTCAGGGCGGGGTTGGTCGGCACGAGCCATGCCTGGCCATACGCCCGCTCGTCCGTCGCAACCGCGACCAGCGTCCTGGCGCAGTCGGTGATCGAGGTCCAGCTGTGCGGCACGTCCAGCGGCGACGGCGAGTATCCCCGCGAGCCGGCCAGCAGCGACTTGCCGATCCCGTAGGACAGCAGCGAGTTGGCCTCGATGTAGTCGCTGGCGCGGACCTCGGTGGCGCGGATACGGCCGCCCTCGTGCGCGGCGAGAGCGTCCTGCCACATCTTCGCTCGCAGTGCCAGCTTGGGATGGGTCGCTGCGAGCGGCGTCTTCTGCGTGATCGGCCCGTCGACCGGACCGTACCCGTACAGGTTGCTCATGGTGGCCAGCACGGCGCCACTGCGCTCGGCCGCGGTCAGCAGCGCCGAGGCGAGCGGCGGCCAGTCGGTGAGCCACTGGTGATAGGGCGGGTTCGCGCAGTTGTACAGGGCCGCAGCGCCCGTCGCCAGCTCGGTCAGCCGCTCCGCATCAGTCGCATCGGCAGGCACCCGCTCGATGGCGGGGTGGTCCGGTCCGGTGCCGCGGCGGCTGATGACGCTGACGTGCTCGCCGCGCTCGGCGAGTAGCAACGCGGTGGCGGATCCCACGGCCCCGGCGCCGACGATGACGTGCTTGGACATGTCTTCTCCTGAAGTTCATGGGGCGCCGGATAAGGTCGGCGCTCACGAAGTAAGAACACTGTTTGTGAGAGCACTGCTCTCCGTTGTAAGCATGAGTCTGCCATACGCCGGGCGCGAATGCAAGAGCACTGCTCTCGCTTGTGTGCAATACTCTCTACATGCCTGCGAACACTATCCGGGCCAGGGTCCGGGCCGAGATGACGGCAGAGATCAAGACGGTCGCACGGGCGCATCTGGCCACCGACGGCGCGAACCTGTCACTGCGCGCCGTCGCCCGGGACATGGGCATGGTGTCCTCGGCGATCTACCGCTACTTCGCGAGCCGGGATGAGCTGCTGACGGCGCTGATCGTGGACGCCTACAACGCGCTCGGCGAGGCGGTGGAGGCCGCCGATGCGTCGGTGACCGACCGGGACAAGCTGCGCGCGCGCTGGCAGGCCGCGACGCGCGCCGTGCGCGAGTGGGCGATCGCCAATCCGGCTGAGTACGCGCTGGTTTATGGCAGCCCGGTCCCTGGCTACGCCGCGCCCACGGACACCATCGCCGCGGCCGCGCGGACGCCTGTCGTGCTAGCCCAGATCCTGGCCGACGGCGTCGAGTCCGGGAAACTCGCCGGGGCCGAGTACCGTCCGTCAGTCCCGCTCGCAGCGTCCGTGCGCGCCGACCTGACCCGCACACGCGACGCCATCGCCGCCAACGTGCCCGAAGAGCTGCTACTCGCCGGGATGTCTGGGTGGATCCAGATGTTCGGCGTCGTCAGCTTCGAGTTGTTCGGCCAGTTCAACAACGTCATCGACGCCCGCGCTGAGTTCTTCGACCAGCAGATGGAGCTGATGGCCGACCTCATGGGCCTCTAGCACGGCAGGTCCGGCAGACTGTTAGCGACGCGGAGGAGAGCAGATGACATCGCAGTGGCGCGATCAGCTCGGGCCGTTCGGGATCTGGCGACCTGCGGTCCAGACAACCCCTGACCTCGCCGCGAGCCTGGAGCAGCTTGGCTTTGGCGCGCTCTGGCTCGGCGGCTCCCCCGATGCTGATCTCGAGATCGTCGATCAGCTGCTCGCCGCGACGAGCACGCTGATCGTCGGCACGAGCATCGTGAACATGTGGAAGGACGAGGCGGTCGCGGCCGCGGACTCCTACATGCGAATCCAGGACGCTTTCCCTGGCCGGTTCGTGCTCGGCATCGGCGCGGGCCATCCGGAAGCCACGGCCCATTACGCCAGTCCGTACGACACCCTCGCCGGCTACGTCGATCAGCTGGCTGACCACCACGTTCCGGCCGAAGGTATTGTCCTTGCCGCCCTCGGTCCGCGGGTGCTGCGCCTCGCCGCCGACCGGACGGCTGGCGCGATCCCGTATCTCGTGCCGCCCGAGCACACCAGGCTCGCACGCGAGATCCTCGGACCGGACCGGCTGCTCGCGCCCGAGCACAAGGTGGTGCTCGACTCAGATCCGGCGCGGGCTCGCGCGCTTGGCCGCAGGCGGGTCGCCACCCCCTATCTCGGCCTGGTCAACTACACCTCGAACCTGCGGCGCCTCGGCTTCACCGACGAGGACATCGATGACGGCGGCAGCGATCGGCTCGTCGACGCCTTGGTCGCGCATGGCACCGCCGAGCAGGTCGCCGCTCAGCTGCACGCGCACCTGAACGCTGGCGCCGATCACGTCTGCATCCAGCTGCTGACCGAGGGCAAGACCGACGCGCTGCCCGAGTATGCCAAGCTGGCCAGCGGGCTCGGCCTGGCGGGCTGACGGCAGCGTCCGGTGGCACGCGACTGGGTCGGCTGGCACGACGCCTACGAGGATCCGACGTCCGCGCTGAGCACGCGACTGGCGCTAGTTCAGGGGCACTTGTCTGACGCGCTAGCGGCAGCGCCAGCCGGGCCGATCAGGCTAGTGAGCCTGTGCGCCGGCCAGGGCCGGGACGTGATCGGCGTGCTCCCCGGCCATCCGCGCCGAGATGACGTGTCCGCACTGCTGGTTGAGCTTGACCCGGTGAATGCCGGCGTTGCCAGGGACAGCGCGGCCGCGGCTGGCCTGACCGACGTGCAGGTGCGAGAAGCCGACGCCGGGATCGTCGCTGCCTACGCCGATGCGCTGCCCGCTGACGTCCTGATGCTGTGCGGGATCTTCGGCAATGTGAGCGACGAGGACATCCGCCAGACGGCCACCGCCGCGGCCGCGATGTGCGCCGCTCGCGGCACGGTGATCTGGACGCGGCACCGGCGGCCGCCGGACCTCACGGGGCAGATCCGATCCTGGTTCTCGCTGGCCGGCTTCGACGAGCTGGCCTTCGACGACCCGGCGACGGCGACGCTGACAGGCGTTGGCGTGCATCGGCTGCATGCTGTGGCCACCTCAGCGGCGTCGTTGCCCGGACGCCTGTTCACGTTCGGGCCAGGAACCTAGCTGCCGGGTGCGACCGCCATCTCGCCGAGCTCGGACCAGTCATTCTGCTCGATCGTGAAGTTCACGATCTTCGGAGTCTGCGCCAGATGCGGGGGCAGCGTGCGCTGCGCCTCCTTGAAGTGGGCCGACTGAACATGCGCTGCGGCACCGTCGCCATCGCGGAACGCCTCGACCAGGACATACTCGGTCGGGTCATCGAGGCTCCTCGACCAGTCGAACCACAGGCAGCCGGGCTCGCTGCGAGTCGCCTGCGTGAATGGGCCGGCGATGGCCGGCCAGTTGTCTGCGTCCTCGGGCCGTACCCGGAACTTAGCCGTGATGAAGATCATGGAAACTCCCGTCGGCGTAGCTCACACCACCTTGATGCCGCCAGCCTGTCACGCGGACCCGGTGGCCTGTTGTCTCGAATTACAACGCACCGCCTTGCTGCGTCGTCTTAGCGGGTGTCAGTCATTTCAGTACTAAGGCAAGGGAGATTTCTGTGAAGCTGACACCTCACCGCCTGCGGCGCACGATGGCCATTACTGCCATCGCCGGCGCCGCTGTCCTGCTGCCGGCCGTTGCGCTCGCATCCTCCGGCAGTGGCGCTGCCGCGAGTGCACCTGCGGCAGCGCACCGTTGCTACGCCAGCGAGCTCACCGTCTGGCTCGGGTCGCCCGGCAGCGGCGCGGCCGGCAGCACCTACTACGACCTCGAGTTGTCGAACACGTCAAAGAGCACGTGCACGTTGTTCGGGTACCCGGGCGTCTCCGCCCACAACTTCGCCCGCCAGCTTGGCAGCCCGGCCGGACGCGACCATTCGCGGCCCTCGAGACTGGTGACCCTGCTGCCGGGCGGCACTACCCACGTGATCCTTCAGATCACCGACGTTGGTAACTACCCGCCGTCTGTCTGCAAGCCCACGAGCGCGCAGCTCCTCCGCGTGTACGCGCCCGGCGCCTTTTCTGCGATCACCATGCCGTTCCAGGGCGGGCTCCAGGCCTGCGGCCGCCGCGGGCCGGTCTACCTGCACGTCACTGCGGTCATCCCCGGCACGGGCATCCCCGGCCTCAACTAGCCCATCAATAGAGTTCGCACTGTCATGGGTGCGGAATTGCTGTTGCTAGAGCCACAGCAATTCCGCACCCATGCTTGGTCAGGCTGGCAGTAGCAGCTGGAATTCGGCCGCCAGCGCCGTGACGGCGTCCCGCAGCCTGCTGACGTCCGGGCCGGCTGACAACAGCGACCGGGACGCGCTTGGCATCACGCGGTCAGGACAGGCGGCGAACACCGCCGCCACATCCGCGGGTGACGCGCCTTGCGCGCCGACGCCAGGCGCGAGGAACAGGCACTGTGCCGATGCCAGGTCGAGCTCGGGCTGCAGCCGGGTCGGCCCGATGACCGCGCCGACCGGACCGAGGTCGCCAGGCGCCAGCCGGGCGTTGAGCGCGCCGATCTCGTGCAGCAGGTCCTGCTCGACAGGCGCCTGCATGGCGCGGCCCTCGGGATTCGACGAGCGCGTCACGACCAGCAGGCAGCTGCCTGACTCCGCGGCCCGCACGACAAAGCTCGTCATCGCACCCAGGCCGAGGTAGGGATGCACAGTGATCGCGTCGGCCCCGAGCGGCGCACCCTTGCCCAGGTACGCCTCGGCGTACGCATCGTTCGTCGACCCGACGTCACCGCGCTTGACATCGAGGATGACGAGCAGCCCGTCGCCGCGGGCGCTGGCGATCAGCCGGTCGAGGGTGCGGATACCGCGCCAGCCATGCCGCTCGTAGAACGCGGACTGCGGCTTGACCAGCCCAACGGCGCCCACCGCGGCGTCGAGCACAATGTCAGCGAACCGGTCGAGCCCGTCCGCGCTATCGCCAAGTCCCCAGGCTTCCAGCAGGTCGGCCGACGGGTCGAGGCCGAAGACGAGCGGGCCTCGCACTGACCGGACGGCCGCGAACCGGCGGGCAAATGATTCGGGCACGCGGCCATTCTCGCACGCGGCTATTACCCAGGGGCAGCGTCAGTTGCCCGGGGCGGCTTCAGCGGCGGCCTCGCGGGCGCGGTCGGCGGAGAGCTGCCGTTCCCGCTCGTTGCTGGTCAGAGCGGCGGCACGGGCGAACTCGAGCTGCGCCTCGCTGGCTCGGCCGAGCTTGCGCAGCAGGTCGCCGCGGACACTCGGCAGCAGGTGGTAACCCCGCAGCGCCGGTTCGGCCGCGAGCTGATCAACCAGCTCGAGCCCCGCCTGCGGGCCGTAGGCCATCGACACAGCGACAGCGCGATTGAGCTCGACCACTGGCGACGGCATGACCTCCGCAAGTACGCCATACAGCGTGACGATGCGCGGCCAGTCCGTCTCGTCTGGCCGGAACGCGCGAGCGTGGCACGCCGCGATAGCCGCCTGAAGCACGTAAGGACCCCGTTCCCCGCCCTGATCTAGTGCTTTTTGCAGCGCGGCCAGACCGCGGTTGATCAGCAGGCGATCCCAGCGAGTCCGGTCCTGGTCCAGCAGGAGCACCGGGGCGCCAGCGGCGTCGGTGCGCGCCGGGATCCGGGACGCCTGGATCTCCAGCAGCGCGACCAGCCCGTTCACTTCGGGCTCGGCCGGTGCGAGCTGGGCGAGCACCCGGCCGAGCCGGACCGCCTCCGCGCACAGCCCGGGACGCATCCAGTCGTCGCCCGCAGTCGCCGAGTATCCCTCGTTGAAGATCAGGTAGATCACCTCGAGCACCGATGACAGTCGCGCGGGCCGGTCTGCGGCATCGGGTACCTCGACCGGCACGTGTGCCTGGGCCAGCGACCTTTTGGCCCGGACGATGCGCTGGGCGATGGTCGGCTCCGGGACCAGGTAGGCGCGCGCGATCTCGGCCGTGGTAAGTCCGCCAAGCAGCCGGAGCGTCAGCGCGACCCTGGCCTGCACGCTCAGTACCGGGTGACACGCCGTGAAGATCAGGCGCAGCAGGTCGTCGTCGATATCGTCGGCGAAGGCCTGGTCGAAGTCCTGCTGGACGCTGCCTTCCTCGGCTGCCAGGACCCGGCCGATCTCGGCGTACTTCTTCGCCAGCTCAGTGTTGCGGCGGAAGAAGTCGATCGCGCGCCGCCGGGCCACCGTCATCAGCCAGGCGCCCGGATTGCGCGGTACGCCCTCGCCAGGCCACTGCTCGAGCGCCGCGACGACAGCGTCCTGGGCGAGATCCTCAGCTAGCCCGATGTCCCCTGTATAGCGGGCGAGGCCGGCGATAAGGCGGGCCGATTCGAGCCGGATGACCGTCTCGACCGCGGCTTGCGTCCTGGCGTCCGTCACGACAACCGATCACACCACCGGCTGCGGGGCTCGGCAACTCGCCGGCCCCGCAGTCCGGCCAGGTGCCGCTCAAGGGCCGTAGACCTGCCTGATGGTGCTTTCGCCGTCGCCGGCGATCGTGAGGAACCGCTTGGTCCACTCGACCGCCTCGTCGACGTCCCTGGTTTCCATCAGCGCCCAGCCGCCGACGAGCTCCTTGGCCTCGGCGAACGGCCCGTCCAGGACGGTGAACTCGCCGCCGGAGTACTTGACCTTGACCGCCTCGCTCAGCGGCGCCAGGCCCCCGGTCGCGAGCAGAATCCCGGCCTTCGTGGCTTCCTCGACGAAAGCGCTCATCCGCTCGTACATCTCCGGGCTCGCAGGCCCAACCGGGGTGTTGGGGTCGCCAAGGGTGTATCCGAAGAACTTCATGGCTACTTCCTCTCCGTTCCGCTGAGGTCTGCCTGACCTCGGTGCCGGCCGCCGGCCAGGTGCCAGCGGCATGATTCATCAGGGCGTCGAACGCGGACGCGCCACATCGACAGCACGCGCCAAAATTTTCAAAAGTCCGTCCTCCTGACGGCGCTGGACCGTAGTCGGTAGTCTCCGCCAGGACCAGACTGGCCCTGACGCCGCATAGTTTTGGGGCGGGTGGGCGCTCGGCCGGGCGCCGGCAGCAACCGGAAGGACGGCAACGCGATGGCAGCGCTTTTCACACGCGAGCGGCTCAGGAGCAGACCAGTAGCCAGCGCGGTAATGCTGACCGCCTGCCTGGGGGTTGCCGCCGCACTAGCGGCCGGCCTGACGGAAGCAGCGAGCGCGCAGGCCGGCGCCACGGCCGCCACGGCCGCCGCGGCTACGCCCGCCGGGTTCTGGAGCGGTACTGACAGCAACTACATCGGTATCCCCGGTCCCGCTCCGTATCGCGAGCCCGCCATCGGCGGCAGCTACGGCGGATACATCGGCATGATCGGGAACTGGGCTGCCTTGCAGCACTGTGGCGGCAAGCTCGTCTTCTCCACCACGGACGCCAACGAGGCCCGCCGGGACCTGGTGAGCTATCACGAAGGCATCGGCGTCGGGTACTACTGGTTCATGGGCGGTCCCGGTGTCGATCCGCATTACAACGGCACTACCGCGGAGGCCACTGCCTGGGGCGCGGCGCAAGCCGCCAGGGTGGTCGGCAATCTTGCCGCGACGAACCCCAAGCCGAATTACCCGGTCGTCTTCATGGACGTCGAACTGCCCGGCCACGCACCCAGCTACACGCCGGCCTCGGACAATGGCTGGAACGCCGTCTATACCTCACCGTGCAGCGGTGTGGTGCGGTCGAGCTTCGTCGCCGCGAGTCTCGACCGTGCCGACCTCAACGGCTTCGCGAACTACCTGACGACGCATTCGGCCTACAAGGCCGGCGTGTACTCGGCGCCGAGCATCTGGTCCTCGATCTTCGGCACCGGCGCGACTGCTTCGCTCACCAACACCTACGAGTGGACCTACAACGCCGACACCAGCAGCCTGAGTCACCATCCCAGCGGCTGGTGCCTGTCAGGAACTCGCACGTGCGCCCAGTTCTTCGGCGGCATGACCAGCGCGAGCAATTACGCGCTCATGTGGCAGTGGTCTGGCGGCGGCGGCACGAATAACGGGTTCGGGGACTTCGACCAGATCGACGCGAGCCGGACTCCGTAACGGCGGCAGACAACGATGTGGCAGGTCAAGACAAGAATCCTCGTCGGGGCGTCGGCTGTCGTCGTGACCGGCGCTGTCGCCGCGACCGCCGTGGCCCTGACCGGCGGGCAGCAGGCTGCGCCCACGCCTAAGCCGAGACCGACGGCATCGGCCACGCCGACGCCGTCGCCGTCGCCGACCCAGCTGCTGTCGCCGTTCACCGGGGAGCCGGTGTCGTCGCTCGGGCCGGTGCTCGCGGTCAAGATCGACAACATCGTGTATGCCCGGCCGCAGACTGGACTGATCGCTGCGGACATCGTCTACGTGCTGCCAGTGGAGGGCGGTCTCACCCGGTTCCTGGCCGTCTTCTCGTCACATTTTCCGCCGGTCATCGGACCAGTGCGCAGCGCACGAGCGGACGACCTGCAGTTGCTGGGCCAGTTTGGCCGGCCGGCGTTCGCCTTCTCCGGCGCCCAGGGACAGCTGCTGCCAAAAGTCGAGCACGCCAACATCGTGGACCTGTACGCCGGCCTGGTCGGCGGCTACTACCGGAACTACGACCGCGTCGCCCCTTACAACCTCTACGCGACGACCAGCACGTTGCTGGCGGAAGCTAAGGGCGCCAGCACGGCGCACAGCATCGGGTTCAAGTTCGGCCCGGCGCCAGCCGGCGGCCAGGTGATGGGATCAGACACGGTTTCCTATCCGTCTTCGAAGTTCACCTTCACCTGGTCGGCGGCTACTAATAGCTGGCAGGTATCGATGGATGGCACGCCGGCGGTGACCACGGCAGGTCGCCGCTTCTCGCCGGCCACCGTGATCATCCAGCACACGCTCGTCTACAAGTCCGGGTACCTGGAGTACGGCTTCCCGCCGCCGTATGCGACGACCGTTGGCCAGGGCACCGCAGTAGTGCTGCGCAACGGTCGTGCCTACAACGCCCGCTGGTCCCGGCCGACGATCACCGGCGGCACCACCTACACCACGACCTCGGGCCAGCCGATGACGTTCGCGCCCGGACAGGTGTGGGTCCTGCTGATGGGGAATCCCAAGATCGAGTCCGGCTAGTTACCGAGGCTGCCAGCTACCGAGGTTGCGGGCGCTCACCGCTGAGGCCACGCCGTGCCGCATAATCTCAGGTGTGGCGAATCTCCTGATCAGCGACGACTCCGTCACCATCCGGCTGTCCATAGCGGAGAAGGCCCAGGCGCTGCACCGCGACCTGAGCTTGCCGCGCGGCGCGATTACCGGGGTCCGGGTAGTTTCCAGCGGTACCGACGAGGTGCACGGGTTCAAGCTGGTAGGCAGCAGCATCCCCGGCGTGCTGATGGTCGGGAGCTTCAAAGGCGGCGAGGGCAGCACGTTCGCCCTTTGTCATGGCAATGGCCCTGGGCTCGTGCTCGACCTCACCGGCCAGCACTACGACCGGATCGTGCTGACGGTCGACAACCCCGAGCAGCTAGCCAGCGAGCTGTCGTAGCCGGTCGGCTGTCTCACGCCTGATCGAGCTTGGGATGCGTTCGTCATCCGAGCTCCAGGTCGCGCTGCGCGCCGGCATCTAGGTGTTCCCGGATCAGCGTGAGCTCAGCCGCGGTCGGCAGGCGGGTCGTCGGTACCCGGTAGGGCGCCGCGAGCAGGAAGCCGGTCGCCTCGGCCACGTCGGACACCGAGACACCAGGATGGACTGATCGCAGCCGCATGGAGCGGTCGGCTCCGCCGAAGTCGAGCACGCCGAGGTTCGTCACGACGCAGCGCAACTCGTGGAAGCCGGCGGTCCGGCCGGACAATCCCTTCGCCCGGTCGTAGCCGACGCCGCTGGCCATATCCACCCGGTCCACGAAGACCCGGCGCGAGTGGGCAGGCACCCAGTAGCTCACCGGATGGTTCACCGTGTTGCCTGGCGCGCCGCCGACACCGAGGAGCTGCGCCTTCGGCCGGGCCCAGTCTCCAATGCAGGAGATGTTCTGGTTCCCGAACTGGTCGAGCTGCGCGGCGCCCATCATCACGTGCCGCTTGCCGGCCGCGAGCATCGTGAACACCTCGCGGAACGGCAGCCAGCCCTCCGCAACCCGCTCGCCAGCCCCGCCGCCTGCGGGCGGGCCAAGCAGCGTCGCCTCGCCATCGGTCAGCAGCAAGTCCGGCTCGAATGTGAGCTGCGCGAGCCGCGCGCCGAGGGTCGGGATGATGCCCATCGGGCTGGCGAGGATCGCGCCGTCGCCTCGCCAGGCTTCGGCGCAGGCGACGACGCAGATCTCGGCCAGCGTGGCCCTGGCGGCCGCAGCGGTCATGCCGGAGTCTGGCCGGCGGGCCGGCCGGCGCCGGCTGGCTCCGCGGCGAACCTCGCCACCGCCGCCTGGTAGTCGCTCTCTTCACTGGCCAGGAACGTGGCCGCGAACGCAGCCCAGGCCTCCGGGCTCGCTGCCGACCTCGCGTAGAGCGCCTGGAATGCCTCATCCCGGCCGTAGTCGGGCATGCAGCTGGTGAAGTGCGCGCCGTTCGGCGTCTCCACGACGCCAGCGACCATGGCCCGGTTGATCAGCAGGCTCTGCGGTGGCCCGGCGGCCAGCAGGTCAGCCGTCGGCACGATGCGCTCGCAGGACATGTAGGCACGCTGGGCCGCGAGGCAGTACAGATTGTCGAAGTACGGATCCGGACCGAGGTATTGGCCGTTGCCGCGGGCGTCGGCGCGGTTCATGTGGATCAGCGCCGCGTCGAGGGCGCGCGCTGGCACGGCCACGAACTCCTCGCCGTCGGAGTACGGCGACCGGACCGTGCGCAGTTCGGGGTTGACGCGCAGCACGTCTGAGCCGAGCCCGGCGCGCATCGGCAGGAACGACAGCCGGTGGGCCGCGGCGAGCAGCCCCCAGTGCAGCATGCCCTCGTCGAGCTCAGTCAGGGAAATCGAGCCGCGCTGACGCGCGAGCCGGAAGTGCGGCTCCACCGGGATCGAGTCAAGCGACACGAACCCGGTGACCACCCGCCGGACCTTGCCCGCCGCGACGAGCAGCCCGACATCGGGACCGCCGTAGCTGACGATCGTCAGATCCGTCAGGTCCGACGCCGCGAGCGCCCGCACCAGGGCCATCGGCTTACGCCGCGAACCCCAGCCGCCGATGCCGATCGTCATGCCGGACCGCAACTCGCCGATGACCTCGGCGGCGGTCATGATCACGCGGCGACGTCGTCACTGGCAGGCGTCTCGATGGTCATCGAGGGACCTCCGTCGCGCCGAGACCTAGCGTTTGCTTGGTGAGCGTAACACGCAGCCGCGGCCGCCTTCGGAGCAGCGAAGGGCCCGCTAATCATAGCCATTTCCAGCCCTAGTCGGGTGAAATAGGCCGTTCTGGCCGACAAACTGCCTGGTCGTGGCAGAGTGGGCAGTCCGCAGCAGGAGGGCTGCTAAGGCAGAGAGGGACGCCCGGGTTGGCTCGTTACCAAGCCATCATCGGCTCGCCGCGCTCGGCGGCCGAGACGTTTGGCTACCTCGCGCGCGTCAGCAACGCCCGGTACTGGGATCCCGGCGTCGTCCGCGCTCGCCAGCTGGATCCGGGGCTCGTGGACGTAGGCACCCGCTTCCGCCTGACGGTGTCGTTCCTGGGTCTGCGGCTGCCGCTCGTCTACACCGTCACCCGGTACGCACCTCCAGTCACGTTGGTGCTGCGGGCCAGCAACCGGCTGCTGACCGCGACGGACACGATTGAGCTGACCACTGACCAATCCGGGACCGTCGTGAGCTACCTGGCCGAGATCACGCTGCGCGGCCCGGGCCAGATTTTCGAGCCGGCGCTGACCGCCGTGTTTTTGCGCGTCGCCCCGCGGGCCGTGGCCGGCCTGGCCGATGCGCTGAACGCCGTCACGTAACGATTGCCCACCTGGTGCCGTCGGCGCTGTCAGCAATCTGGACCCCGCAGGCGGCCAGCGCGGACCGGATCGCGTCCGACTCGTCGTACCGGCCCTGCGTTCGCAGCAGCGACCGCAGCTCCACCAGCGGGCCGACCGCCGGCCGGAGCCTGGCAGCCGGATCGCGCAGACCCTCGGTGACGGCGCTATCGAGCCTGCTGATCATGCCCCGGAGCACCGCTCGGGCTTGCTCGGTGCCCTGATCTTCGTCGGTGTCGGCTTGCCAGGCGTGGACCGCGTACTCGAGGTCCAGGATCGTCGTGATCAGCCCGGTGCCGTCACCATCCGCGAGCGCCGCCTCGAACTGCTGCTCCGCGCGGACGACGATGTCGGCCAGCGGGAGTGCCGCGTCGGGCTCGCGCTGGCCGGGTAGTGGCGCGGGCCCGGCTACGGCTACGGGCGTGGCGGCGAGGGCTCCAGTCCGGATGGTCGCTCGCAGGTCCTCGATCGGCAGCATGGCCGGCGCAGCGAGCACAGTGGACACGCCGTTCTTGCGGATCGTCAGGCCACCACGGCCGCGCACCTCGGCGGTCCCCGCGATCAGATCGAAGATGACTGCCGTGTGCTCATCGACGCCGAGCACGGCGGCGTCGGCCGGCAACTCGCGTTCCATCACGGCGAGCCGCCTCTCACCGAGGTAGCAGTAGCGCGTGTCGTGCGTGCCGCCCTCGGCGTTGTCGTAGTGGGGGATCAGCGCGACATGCAGGTCGGCGGCTGCGAGCAGATCCAGGCCGGGCAGCCAGTGGGGCGGCGCGCCAACCTTGTAGATCTCATAGACGGGCACGGCGGCCAGGCCGGCCGTCGCCGCAGCCGCTGAGGCCAGCACCGTGACGCCGCTGCCAATCGCGATCCGCTCGCGCAGCGCCTGGCCGAGCGGGGCATCGCGCCATCGGGACAGAGCGTAGGAGGGGCTGCCGGGGCCAGCGAAGACCCAGTCGGCGGCCCGGACCCTGGCGGCGGCCGCCAAGGCGGCGGCGCTGGTTGCAGCTCGGGCGCCTGCGCTGGACCCGGCCCGGTCACCGTCGTCGCTCCCGTCTGAGCTGGCCACGACAGCCACGTCGAGCCCGACGCTCGTGGCGAAGTACGAAACAGCCCGGCTGGAGATGTCCGCGGCGTTCTCCTGGAACGCGTACGGCGTGTCCAGCAGGACAGCGTCCGGGTGGGCGGTACCGAGCAGGTCGACGAGCGCCTTGTGGACGGTGACCATCGTCGGGCTGGTCTCGCCGGAGCCCATGATGGCGAGGATCCGGCAGTCTGGCTTCATCGGCTACCTCGTCCATGCGGATGCGGGCGCGTCCTCCGCCAGCCTATCGGCCCCGGCCGTAGCGACGGACGCCGCGATCAGCCCGCACGCTAACCTGGCGGCAGCGCCCGAAATCGGGAGAGTCCCCATGCGGTTTGTCTTCAGCCCGCCCGCCGGCGAGGTGTCCGGATTGCTGACGCTGCCATGGGCGCAACCGCTCGAAAAGTGGCAGGACGAGCGCCTGGTCGAGATTCGCCAGCGCGGCATCTCCCGGCACATCGTGAGGTTCGTGGCCGACGGCGGGACGCTGTTCGCGCTCAAGTCGATCAGCGAGACGCTGGCCCGGCGCGAGTACCGGCTGCTCCGCTCGCTCGCCGACCTCAGCATCCCGGCGGTCGAGGTGGTCGGCATCGTGGTCGACCGGGGCGCCGACGAGGACGCGATCCTGGTCACGAAGTTCCTGGAGTACTCGAGCACCTACCGGGCGCTGTTCTCCTGTCCTCGCGGCGGCCTGCTGACGGACCGGCTGCTCGATTCCCTGGTCGAGCTCCTGGTCCGGCTCCACTTGTCCGGCTTCTTCTGGGGCGACTGCTCGCTCTCCAACGCGCTGTTCCGCGCGGACGCAGGTAGTTACCAGGCGTACCTGGTCGACGCGGAGACGAGCGAGCAGCATCCGACGCTGACCAACGGACAGCGCGCCTTCGACCTGGACCTAGCGTCCGAACGGGTCTGCGGCGAGCTGATGGACCTGCAAGCTGGTGACCTGCTGCCCGACGACGTGGACCCGATCGAGGTCAGCGAGGAGCTCGTCCGCCGGTACGAGAGGCTGTGGGAGGAACTCAACCACGAGGAGATAGTCAAGCCCGAGGATCAACGGCACCGGATTGCCAACCGCTTGCGCAGGCTCAACGAGCTGGGCTACGACGCAGACGAGGTCGAGCTGATCGACGGCGACGGCGGAACCCGGCTGCGCGTGCGCACTAGGGTCGCTGAGTCAGGACAGAGCAGCCGCCAGCTGTTCCGTCAGACGGGCATCGACGCCGAGGAGCACCAGGCGCGCAGGCTGCTGAACGACATCTGCAGTTTCCGGGCCTACAAGGAGCAGACGCTCGGCCACCCCGTGTCGGAGATCGTCGCCGCGCACCGCTGGCTGGAGGAGGTCTACGACCCCGTCGTCGCGGCTATCCCGGCGCGGTTGCGCGGCCGGCTCGCTCCGCCGGAGATCTTCCACGAGATTCTGGAACACCGCTGGTACATGTCCGAGGCGGCGGACCGGGACGTTGGTACGACGGCAGCCGCGCACTCCTACTTCGACACGGTGCTCCCGGCCGTCCCGGAGCCGCTCAGCCCTGATGCGGATCCGGATCCGGCCGGACTGGACCTGACCGCGGACCCTGCCCCCAATGAGCCGGCCGAGCTCGTCGGCGAGCTCGACTGATAGCGACGTGGTGATTGCCTAGTCGCCTAGCATGAGGCGCATGCGCGCGGCAGAGACGTTCCTCGCCGCGGCACGCGGGTCTGCCTGAGCACTCTCCTATACCGCCGGCTGCGTCGCCGGTATACCCTCCGAAGAAGTAGAACAGGTTCCAGTTGAGGGGCATGCCATGGTCGCTTCGATCAAGCCACATAGAGATGAAGTCGGGCTCACTGACGGCGAGCTGCTGATCGACGGGACCTGGGGACCCAGCTCGGCCGAGCAGTCCTGGGCGCACAACCATCCGGCGACTGGCGAGCACGTCGCCTCGTTCCCGGTTGCCAGCGCCGCGGACGTGGACCGCGCGGTCCGCGCCGCACGCACAGCGTTCGACACCGGCAGCTGGCCGCGGGCCCGTGCCCAAGAGAAGATCCGTGTCCTGCACAAGGTCGCTGACCTGGTGCGCGAGCACGGCGACGAACT
>DATHPF010000465.1:0-29541 GCA_035484155.1 Streptosporangiaceae bacterium | reverse complement strand
GGAGGCGGCTATGTGGCACAACATGTTCGTCGAGCAGATCCCGCTGGCAGAGAAACTTTTGCGGACCATCATCGTCTACGCGGTGATCGCCGTGCTATTCCGGCTCACTGGCAAGCGCGGCCTGGCGAGCATGAATACGTTCGATTTCATCGTGATCTTCCTGCTGTCCAATGTGGTGCAGAATGCGATCATCGGCAATGACACTTCCCTGATCGGCGGCCTGATCGGGGCGGTCACGCTGGTCACGGTGAACGCGGCGGTCAACCGGCTGATCGCCGTCAGCCCCGCCGCCGCCCAGATCTTCGAAGGGCGCGCGACGACCGTGATCAGCGACGGCCACGTTGTCGAGCAGGCGCGGCGGAAGCTGGCCCTGCGGCGCAGCGATCTCGACCACGCGGTGCGCCTTCAGAATGGCGACGACGTCACGGAAGTCGATCACGGCAGCCTCGAGCCCGGCGGTCAGCTCGTCCTGAGCTTGAAGGCAGCCGAGCAGGGCGCCACTAAGGCCGACGTCACTGAACTCACCGACCGGCTCCGCCGAATCGAGAGCCTGCTCAGCCCGGCTCGCTGAATCAGCCCGGCAGTCGATCCTTGCCGGGTACTCGGTCGGCCCCAAAAACGGTCGCCCGGCCGGGTTTGGGCGGGCCGGCGCAGGGCAGCTTGCCGCGCGATCGCCGAGACGATGGGGGGCGAAAGCGATGCCTGACGTGTTCGAGGTCCTCGGGGCTGCCCACCGCGAGGTGGAGCAGATGCTGGACCAGATGCAGTCCATGATGAACTCGCCCGGACAGCCGCCTTCGGAGTTGCGCGACCAGGGTGGCTGGCTCGCCGATGCCGTGATCAGCGCCGTATCGCAGCATGAGGCCGCCGAGGAGAAGTACTTCTGGCCCCTGGTTAAAGAGAAGGTAGCCGACGGGCACTCGCTCGCCGTCGGCGGCATCGACCAGGAAACTGAGGGCAAGAAGGTGCTGACCGAGCTGGACGGGATGGCGCCCGGAGATCCGCAGTTCATTCCGCTGATGCACAAGTTCACTCACGCCGCCCGCGCTCATATCGCCTATGAAGAGCAGCAGGTCTGGCCCGGCCTCAGGGCTGTGCTTTCGGCGGACGAGGCCGCTGATCTGGGCGAGAAGCTCGCCAGGGCGACGAAGACTGGACCGACCCGGCCGCACCGGCACACGCCACCCGACCCGGCGATGCTGAAGGTTGCGGGCCTTGCTCTCGCGGCCAGCGACAAGCTCCGCGACGCGCTATCGGGCCGCGACGACTAGAACGATCACGGCTGGGACGACCGCGGGGCTGTCGAAGCGCCGCTATGAACAGGAGGTGACGATCGTGGCCAAGAATGATCCAGGGCCGAGTGTCAAGGACAAAGGACTGTACGAGAGGCTCCGGGCCGCTGGCGTGTCGAAGAAGAAGTCGGCGCGCGTCGCGAACGCTGCTGCCAAGACTTCCCGCAAGAAGGTCAGCAAGCGCGGCGGCGCAGCAGGCTCCTACGATGACTGGAAGGTCCCTGATTTGCGGCGCCGGGCCAAGCAGGTCGGCATTGCGGGCCGATCAACTATGACGAAGAACCAACTCGTCGAAGCCTTGCGCGCAAACTGAGTTCTCGGCTCCAAGGCTAGACAGGCAAGCGGTGGAATACGAGCAGCGCGATGTCGTCTCGAGCTGGCTCGCTGCCAACAAGCGCGGCCATGATGGCGGAGCACACAGCCTCCGGCGATCGGGTTGTCACTGCTTGGCAGAGCCGCGCTAGACCCTCGTCGAGCGGATATTCTTTGCGTTCGATGAGCCCGTCGGTAAATAGGCACAGCACGGTTCCCGGCGGCAGGTCGATACTGGTTATTCTCCGCCGGGTATCGGGCGCCACGCCTATCATCAGGTCAGCCGAGATCTCAGCCAACTGCGCGGGCTGGCCGGGCGCGGCCACCGCTGGCGGGATATGCCCCGCCGAGGAGACATGTACACGGCTGAGGTCCGGCTCGATGACCGCGTACAAGACTGTGGCCAGGGCGCCCGGCTCGAAGTGCTGCATCTTGCGGTCCAGTCTGCTCAAGACCTCGGCCGGATCGATGACCTCGAGCGCATAGGCGCGGAGCGCGCTGCGCATCCGGCCCATAATGACAGCCGCGGGCAGCCCCGATCCGGCGACATCGCCGATCACCAGGCCTATGGCGCCAGACGGCAGCGTAAACACGTCATACCAGTCGCCGCCCACGCCGCCCTGGCCCGCGGCGTACCGCACGGCGATCTCCACGCCGGCCATGGTGGGCGGCACTGACGGCAACAGGCTTCGCTGCAAGGCGACAGCCGCCACCCGGTCGGTCCTGGCGGTCATCGACTGGACCGCTGCGGCCGCCCGATCAGCTGCCATCTGAAGCAGCTCCACATCCTGATCACCGAATTTGCGGCCGGTGAGGGACCCGACATGCATGACGCCGATCACCTTGCCGCCGGCAACCAGCGGCACGCCCATCATTGAGCGGATGCCCCGAGCCATCAGGATCGGATTGAGCACAGTGGTGTGATCTACACGGTCTAGGACTACTGGCCGGTGCTCGGCGGCGATACGCCCGGCGAAACCGCGGCCGACCGGGATCCGCACGCCCTGGCGTACCTCTTCTTCCAGGCCCGCAGCCGCCGTGGCGACCAGATGCCCGGACGAGAAGTCCAGCAGCAGCACGGCAGCAGTATCGGCTCCCAGGATGCTCCTGGTGCGTTCCACCAACTCAGTTAGCAGCTCCTGGTCGTCAAGCCGGGACAGCTCTGCGTCGGTGATCGACTGGATATCCCGGAGCCTCGCCGCGGCGGGTTCCCGGCTCAGACGTGGTCTCACCTCGATACCTTCCGCCAGGCACAAAGCTCGCCGACCGGCGCCGTCGGCACTTGCAGCGATAAGCAACTGTCAATGTAGAGGTCTCGGCCTGCCGGCCATCACACCCAGGCGCGATCCTTGGCGTCACGACACCCGGTGACCTCGGCAGGCGTTTCTGCGAGGCCAAGCGTAGTCAGCAGCCTCAGAACTATCCCGCGCGAGTTGGTCAGTGCAACGTCACCGCCCGACTCCTCGGCCACAATCCGCGCCTGCAGGAGCAAGCCCACCGCACTGCAATCAAGGAAGTCCAGCTCGGCGAGGTCGACGACGACGGATTGACCGCGAATCGCGGCCGCCGCCATTACCGCAAGAGCCGTCGGAGCGCTGACAGCGTCCAGTTCCCCCCGAATCAAAACGACAACCTGATCGCGGCGGCCGCCGACGTCCGACCTCAAGATCGCCATCAGGTGCGCCTTCCAGCCCAAGAGCAGCCAGGCGAGGTCTGGACCTAACGGCTACAGCGTCGTTCCCTGGCAAGATGCTACTAGCAGGGCCATGATCCCGACAGCCCGGAAGTGCGCGGCGTTCCGGTGGCGACTGCGTGGCGAATGGGTGACACGCGTCCTTCTGGGTAGTGCGCGAGGAGCGGTGAGACCAGCCGCGTGGGGAGGGCGGCGATGGGTGACCTGGCGGGGAACCGACCGCGGGCTGATCATTACGCTGGCTTCTATGACAGTGCAGCTGGTCTCGTCGCATGCGTGCGCCAGTTTGTGGAGCAAGGACTCGACGATGCTGAACCAGTACTGATCGCGGCACCAGACTCATCGACGCGCCTTCTCCGGGAACATCTGGACGGCCAAGGCGGCCTGGTGAGCTGGGCCGATATGACTGTGATCGGCGATAATCCGGCGCGCATCATTCCCGCCATCCGCTCCTTCGCCAGTTCGCATCACGGCGGACCGGTCCGCTGTGTCGCGCAGTCCCTATGGACCGGCCGCACTGCTGAGCAGCGGCTAGAGACCATCCGGCATGAGGCCTTGATTAACCTTGCGTTCGCTGACATCCCGGTCAGCATTCTGTGCCCCTATGACGTGACGTTGCCCGACGCTGGTATCGCCGCGAGCGCCCGGCTCACTCATCCGATCCTGATCCGGAACGGGGCCGCCCAGCCTAGTCCCGCCTATAACGCAGGCACTACTTTCCCCGCCGAGTACGACGGGGCACTAGACCCGGCACCGGATGATGCTGTCAGCCTGCCCTACCGAGACGACCTCCACCTGGTCCGGGCATTCGTATCCGAGCACGCCACGGGTGCTGGATTGGCCCAGCGCCGAATCGCCGACCTGGTCATTGCGATTAGTGAGCTTGCCGCCAACACCTACCGGCACACCGCCGCTGGCGGCATGGTGTCCGTCTGGGTAACTGCAAGTGAGCTGATATGCCAGATAGAAGACACCGGGCACATTGCCGAACCGCTGGTCGGCCGGCGTCGCCGTCTCCCTGACGGCAACGGCGGGCAGGGGCTGTGGGTGGTCCACGAGCTTTGTGACCTCGTAGAGATCCGGACCGGACCTGCCGGAACCAAGGTCCGGGTACATATGCAACTCGGACCTACGGCGCCGGCGGGAGGCGATGCCGCTTGACCAGGGCTCAGCCCGGGTCTTCTGGCTATGATCGCAATCGGCCACAGAAACCGGCAATCGCGGGATTGAACTCAGCAAGGGCGGTGAGACCATGCCAGGACAGTCCCCGTTTGCGGTACGGTCGCTCGACGGCCTGCCGGTAGTTACGGCACCGGCGGAGATTGACATCAGAAACGCCAGCGAACTGGCCGCCGCACTGCTGGCTGCGGCCACCGGGCATCCGACGGTCGTGGCGGACCTGGGCGACACGGAGTTCTGTGATTCCAGCGGACTCAGCGTGCTGGTGATGGCCATGAAACGCGCACAGGCTGACGGCGGTGAGCTACGACTGGTTGTCCGCGCGCCGTCAGTGCTCCGCGTCTTCGCAGTAACCGGCGTCGACAAGGTCTTCCGCATGTTTGCCAGCCTGCCCGAGGCTGTCGCAGGCACACCGTAGCGGACTGCGCTCGTCCGTGATGTTTCCGAACTCGGCAGGCGGGCAGAGACGGGCATGCGTTCGACACCGGCGGCACAGGTTTCGGCTCGGGCCAGGCGCGCCTCCAACGGTCAGGTCATGCAGGTCCTTGCCAGGGCCGGGCTGGCAGCGCGCGGCGTCATCTACATCCTGATCGGCTGGGTGGCCATTCTGGTTGCACTCGGTCAAAGCTCGCGGCAAGCGGACCAGCAAGGCGCGCTCCAGTTACTTGCCGGGAAGCCGTACGGCGTCGCCTCGCTGTGGCTACTGGGCATCGGGTTCGCTGGCTACTCCCTATGGCGCCTGAGCGAGGCAGCCTTCGGCGTCACCGGCGACGGGAATGGCGCTGGTCCGCGGCTGAAGTCGCTGGTCAGGGCATTGGTCTACGCGAGCTTTGCCTACCTGACGTTCAAGATAATCTCCGGCACGCAAGGCAGCCAGACTCGTCAGCAGCAAGACCTGTCGGCCAGGGTCATGCACGACGGCGCCGGCGGGAGGTGGCTCGTCGGCATCGTCGGCTTGGTCATAGTGATTGTGGGCGCAGCCCTCGTCGTGGAAGGCCTCCGCCGCAAATTCTTGAAGAACTTGAAGACACCGGAGATGCGCCCCAGGACCCGTCGTGTGGTCGAGTTGCTTGGCGTGATCGGCACTGCCGCCCGCGGCCTGGTATTCGTGCTCGCCGGCGCCTTGGTCATCGACGCGGCAGTCACCTTCACGCCCGCGAAAGCAGGCGGCATCGACAAGGCACTGCTGACGCTCCGCGACCAGCCGTTCGGCGAGTTCCTGTTGATCCTTGCCGCGCTCGGCCTGATCATCTTCGGCGCGTACGGCCTATGCGAGGCCAGGTGGCGGAAGGTGTGAACCTTCGCCAGCACAACGGGCGGTCAACTGTCAAAGCCGGGTCGTGCCGCTGCGACGCAGTGCGATCATCGCGACGTCATCGTCGCGGCGGCCGAACGTATGCGGCGCTGCCGAGATTGGCCCTGTACGGGCGTGCCCACCGGGTCGGGCAAATGCCAGCAACCGGCGAGATTTGCGGCGCGTCCGTTTACGGTTGCGAGCCTGGGTACATCGGGCCTTCGGCCGGCAACAGCTGGCGTGCAGATCAGCACGGGCCGCAGTCCTCGTAGCGCAGCTCCGGGAGACGGCGGATTACCGGAGGGACGAGACATGAGAGCCGAGCCGCGGCATGAAGTTCCGGAGCTGGCGGCTGGCGGCATCGACAGGCTGGTGCGTAACGTCGAGACCGGGCGATTCGAGCGGAGCCTGGCGGCGCTGACAGCCGCAGGCGCCCTGATCACGACTGCCGAGATCTTTTTCGAGCATGACCGCGCGAGCTTCGGCAACAAGATGATGTGGGCGCCGGTCGCGCTGGGGCCAATCGGCGCTGCCGCGGGCATAGCAGGTTTCTTCAGCCGCCGGATGGCGAAGACGGCCCTGCCGGTCGCTTCGGCCATCATCGTCATCAACGGATTGCAGGGCACCTTCCTGCATGCTCGGGGCATCGCGCAAAAGCCGGGCGGATGGTCCAATGCCCGTTACAACATGGAGATGGGGCCGCCGGTACTGGCCCCTTTGCTTGTCACCATGGTCGGTGGCATGGGCCTGCTCGCGGCAATCCTGCGGCGGGAGAAGTGATGGCCGCACCCGGCTGGACGGCGGGGAGCAGGCGGTTCCCGGGTTTCGATGTGCTGGACCTGGAATCCACCTGGGACGCGGCGACGGCCAAGGTTGTCCTGTCACGCCTGGGGACGCCGGCCGATATCCGGTTCTTCACGCCAGCCGAGGAGGCAGCGGGCAGAGCACTATGCGACCGGTTGCTGGCTCAGGATGCCGAGCCGTCAGTGCCCGTCCTGGACTTCATTGACGCACGTCTCGCCGAGGGGCAGACAGACGGCTGGCGCTATCAAGACATGCCGGAAGACGGCCAGGCCTGGCGGCACTCGCTCGCTTACCTGGACGAGGACGCGCAAGTCAAGTTCGGCCAGCTGTTCGCCGAGTGCCCGGCGAGTGACCAGCGTGCCCTGATCCAGGCCGTGCAGGACACCGCTCCAGGGCGCTGGCACGACCTGAACGCGGCGCACGTGTGGAGTCTGTGGACGCGTTATGCCTGCACGGCGTTCTACGCACATCCGCACGCCTGGTCGGAGATCGGGTTCCCCGGCCCGGCCTATCCACGCGGGTACAAGAATCCCGGTGTCGATGCCCGTGAGCCGTTCGAGGTCCGCGATGCCGCACCTTCCGACGACCCGGTCAGGGACACTGCCTGATGTCCAGCGTGCGGGAGCGGAATGAGTCGGCGTGGCTGCTGCCCAATGACGGCACCCGGACCAATCACCAGCTGCGGTCGAGCATGCGCCGGTACGCAGATGCCGATGAAGTCGACCTCGTCGTGGTGGGCTGCGGTGCAGGCGGTTCGACCCTGCTGCAGCGGCTGGCGCGCAACGGATGGCGGGTAGCTGGCCTGGAGGCCGGACCGTTCTGGGATCCAGATACGGACTGGGTCAGCGACGAAGCAGGGTCGCACCACCTCTACTGGACCGAGCCACGGGTGATCTGCGGGACGGACCCGGTGCCGCTGGGCTCGAATAACTCGGGCCGAGGAGTGGGCGGGTCCATGGTGCACTATGCCGGATACACGCCCCGCTTCCACCCGAGCGACTTCGTCACCCAGTCGAGGGACGGCGTCGGCGCCGACTGGCCGATCGGCTACGCCGATCTGAAACCCCACTATTGCGCCATTGAGCGAGAGCTGCCGGTGGCCGGCGAGCACTGGCCCTGGGGAGATCCGCATTCCTACCCGCAGCGGCCGCACCCTGTTGGCGGGAACGGCGAGATTTTCCTGCGCGGTGCGCGGGCGGCTGGAGTGACGGCAAAGGTTGGCCCGGTCGCGATCTCGAACGGCCGGTTCGGGAATCGGCCGCATTGCATCTACCGCGGGTTCTGCCTCCAGGGCTGCAAGGTCAACGCAAAGGCGTCCCCGCTGATCACACATGTGCCAGACGCGCTAGCACACGGCGCCGAGATCCGCGCCGATGCGATGGTCACGTCGGTCGAGGTCGATGAACGCACCGGGCTGGCCAGGGGTGTGCACTACCTGCGGGATGGCGTGCCGCATTTCCAGCGTGCGGCCGCGGTGGCGCTGGCCGGTTACTCGATCGAGACTCCCCGGCTGCTGCTGAACTCGGCATCGAGGCGATTCCCCGACGGCCTGTGCAATGACTTCGACCAGGTCGGCCGATACCTGATGGTGCAAGGCGCGCCGCAGACCGCCGGCCGTTTCGATGCCGAGATCCGGATGTACAAATCGCCGCCCCCGGAAGTGAGCAGCGAGCAGTTCTACGAGACCGACCCGGCCAAGCCCTACAAGCGGGGCTTCTCTATCCAGACCGTGTCACCCCTGCCCATTACGTGGGCGGAGCACGTCGCCGCCCAGGGCCACTGGGGCCAGGCCCTGCGCCAGTACATGACTGATTATGTGCACTGGTCCTGCCTGGGGTCTCTCTGCGAGTTCCTGCCGCAGCCCGAGAACAGGGTCACGCTTGCCGCCGAGAAGGACAGCCATGGCCTGCCGGTCGCCCAGTTCTCCTACTCGCAGTGCGACAACGACCGGCAACTCATGCGGGCTGCGCAGGACGTCATGGAGCGAATCCTGCATGCGGCCGGCGCCGACGAGGTGATCACGATCAACCGATACGCCCACCTTGTCGGCGGGGCGCGGATGGCCGCAGACGAACGCCTCGGTGTCGTCGACGCCAACTGCCGCAGCTTCGCCGTGCCGAATCTGTTCATCGCCGATGGCAGCGTCTTGCCAACCCAGGGCAGCGCTAATCCGGCTCTCACCATCATGGCCGTCGCAGCCCGCGCCGCCGAGATCATGGCGGCCGGTACCGACTCCCGGCTGCCGACAAACTAAGCGCAAGAGGAGAACCCCGAAATGCCTGCACCGACGGTCGCCGATTACCTGCTCGAGCGTTTGCGTGACTGGGGCGTGGACAAGGTCTTCGCATTCCCTGGCGACGGGATCAACGGCATCCTGGCTGCCTGGGGCCGCGCGCAGAACAACCCGAAGTTCGTGCAGTCGCGGCATGAAGAGATGAGCGCCTTCGAGGCGGTCGGCTACGCTAAGTTCACCGGGCGGCTCGGCGTCTGCATGGCCACCTCAGGACCCGGCGCCGTGCACCTGCTCAACGGCCTTTACGACGCCAAGCTGGATCACGTCCCCGTCGTGGCGATCGTGGGGCAGACCAGTCGCTCGGCCATGGGTGGCTCCTATCAGCAGGAAATTGACCTGCTCAGCCTGTACAAGGACGTCGCCAGTCCCTATGTCCAGATGGTCACCGTCCCCGAGCAGCTGCCCAACTTGCTCGACCGGGCCATCCGGATCGCGCTGGCGGAACGGGCACCGACGGCGATCATCATCCCGTCCGACGTCCAGGAGCTGGAGTACTCGGCACCGACCCACGCCTTCAAGATGGTCCCTTCTAGCACCGGGCTGGACTGGCCGACAGCAGTCCCCGACGATGCCGCTATCCTGCGCGCCGCCGCGATCCTCAACGCTGGCGCCAAGGTCGCCATACTGGCAGGCTCGGGCGCGCGGACCGCCCGAGCCGAGGTCGAGCGAGTAGCCGACCTGCTCGGCGCGGGCGTTGCAAAGCCGCTCCTGGGCAAGGACGTCCTCCCCGACGACCTGCCCTACGTCACGGGGTCCATCGGCTTGCTTGGTACGCGGCCAAGCTACGAGATGATGATGAACTGCGACACGTTGCTCACCGTCGGGTCGAGTTTTCCCTACACCCAGTTCCTGCCCGCCTTCGATCAGGCTCGCGCGGTGCAGATCGATCTCGACGCCAAGCTCATCGGGATGCGGTACCCGTATGAGGTCAACCTCGTCGGAGATGCTGCTGCGACGCTCCGCGCCCTGATCCCACACCTGGAACACAAGCAAGACCGCTCCTGGCGCGAGGACATCGAGCGCAAGGTGGCGCGCTGGTGGGAGGTCATGGACGCCGAGGCCATGGTGGACGCTGACCCGGTCAACCCGATGCGGTTGTTTTATGAACTGTCCGCCCGGCTGCCGGACAACGCCATCGTCACCGCAGACTCCGGCTCGTCAGCGAACTGGTACGCCCGTCAGCTGAAGTTCCGGGCCGGCATGCGCGGCTCCCTGTCGGGAAACCTCGCCAGCATGGGACCGGGCGTGCCCTACGGCATCGGCGCCAAGTTCGGCAGCCCGCACCGGCCCGTGATCGTGTTCGCCGGTGACGGCGCCATGCAGATGAACGGCCTGGCTGAGCTGATCACCATCAAGCATTACTGGCACGAGTGGAAGGATCCGCGGCTGATCATCGCGGTGCTGCACAACGACGACCTGAACCAGGTCACCTGGGAGATGCGCGCGATGGAGGGGGCCCCGAAGTTCACCGAGTCGCAGACGCTGCCCAGCGTTGATTACGCCGCCTTTGCCGCCAGCCTGGGCCTGCTGGCGATCCCCGTGGACAAGCCGGATCAGGTCGGTCCGGCCTGGGATGCCGCCCTGGCCGCCGACCGCCCCGCACTGCTCGACGTCCGCACCGATCCTGACGTGCCGCCCATCCCGCCGCACGCCACCTTCGAGCAGATGAAGGATGCGGCCGCAGCGATGCTGGCGGGCGACGAAAACCGGTGGGGCGTGATCAAGGAAGGCGTCATGACTAAGGTCCAGGAGTTCCTGCCGCATGCGCGGAACTAAGGATCGGCGATGAACGACGCTCCGTTGCGGACGCTGCAAGCGGCTTCATACCTGATCCCGACCGACTTGCCGGAAGCTGACGGCACGCTGGCCTGGGACCGCACGACCCTCGTTGTCGTGCACGCGGAGGCTGACGGTCACCTCGGCACAGGCTGGACCTACTCCACGCCAGCAGCTGGCCTCGTCGTGACGAGCGTGCTGGCTGAAGTAATCGAAGGCTTGTCTGTGCTGGACGTGCCGGCCTGCACCGAAGCCATGTACCGCGCGGTCCGCAACTTCGGCAGCCGCGGGATCGCCGCGGCTGCCATCTCCGCGGTCGACATCGCCCTGTGGGATCTGAAGGCGCGGCTGCTCGGCACGGCGCTGACCGGGCTGCTCGGCGGCGCGGCTCCGGTTCCGATCTATGGCAGCGGCGGGTTCACCACCTACGACAGCAAGCAGCTGAGCGAGCAGCTGGTCGGCTGGGTAGATGACCTGCAGATCCCGCGAGTGAAGATCAAGATAGGCGAGTCCTGGGGACATAACCAGGACAGAGACCTGAAACGGGTCGCCCTGGCACGCGCCGTGATCGGCGAGCAGGCCGAGCTCTACGTCGACGCCAACGGCGGCTACACCACCACCCAAGCCGCGCTAGTCGCCGGCCGCATGGCCGAGCACCGTGTCACCTGGTTCGAGGAACCGGTGTCCAGCGACGACCTGACCGGTCTCGCCGAGCTCCGGGCGCAGCTCGAACTGGACGTGGCCGCGGGAGAGTACAGCTGGTCTCTGGCCGATTCTGCGGCGCTCATTAATGCCGGCGCCGTGGACTGCCTGCAAATCGATGTCACCCGATGCGGTGGCATTACGGGGTTCATGGCAGCTGCGAAGCTTGCCGCGGCGCACGGCCTTGAGGTCTCCGGTCATTGCGCGCCCAACCTGCATGCACGCGCCGCCGCTGGCGTCGCCAACCTCCGCCACGTCGAGTATTTCCATGATCACCAGCGCATCGAGCGGATGCTGTTCGACGGTGCCCTGGAACCGGTCACAGGCAACTTGACGCCGGACGCAGGCGAGACGGGAATCGGCCTGGAACTGCGGGCCGCTGACGCAGAGCGCTACCGATGCGGATAGGCCAACACGAGGCAGGGAACATGACTCAGACCGTCGTCATCACTGGAGCAAGTGCCGGCATCGGGCGCGCCACGGCGCGGCTGTTCGCCGAGCGCGGAGCTAACGTCGCACTGATCGCCCGAGGGTACGCAGGCCTGGAAGGCGCTGCGAAGGAAGTGGCGGAGGCGGGCGGGAGAGCACTTGCCATCGCGGCTGACGTCGCTGACTTCGATCAGGTCGTGGCGGCTGCAGACCAGGTCGAGGCCGAGCTAGGGCCGATTGACGTCTGGGTCAACGTAGCGTTCACCTCAGTGTTCGCGCCCTTCGACGAGATAAGCGCCGCGGAGTTCCGCCGCGTCACCGAGGTCAGCTATCTCGGCTTCGTGCACGGGACCATGGCCGCGCTCAGCCGCATGCGACCGCGCGACCGCGGCGTCATCGTGCAGGTAGGTTCCGCTCTGGGCGCTCGCAGCATCCCGCTGCAGTCGGCCTACTGCGGCGCCAAGCACGCCATCAACGGCTTCACGTCCTCGCTGCGCTGCGAACTGCTGCACGACAAATCCAACGTCAGCGTCACCGTCGTGCAGATGCCGGCCGTGAATACCCCGCAATTCAGCTGGGTCCGGTCCAGGCTGTCGCACGATCCGCAGCCTGTACCGCCCATTTACCAGCCCGAGGTCGCCGCGCGCGGCGTTGTCTTCGCCGCTGACCATCCCGCGCGCAGGCAGTACTGGGTCGGCGGGACGACGGCGCTGACCATCCTCGCCAACCGGGTCGTGCCTGGCCTGCTCGACCATTACCTAGCCAGGACTGGTTACTCGTCCCAGCAGACCAAGCAGCTGGCAGCGGCCGATCGCCGGGATAACCTGCAGGAACCGGTGGACGGCCCGGTTGGCACCGATCACGGTGCCCATGGTTCCTTTGACGACCGGTCCCACGACCGGTCCGCCCAGCTGTGGCTGTCGCAACATGTGGCGCAGGTTATAGGTGCGGCTGCGGGCTCGGCAGTGCTGGCAGGCCTGCTGGCGGCGCGGCGCCGGTGAAGCGGGACGCTAGGCCTTCTGTACTGTTCGCCACGGCATGCCGCGCTGTCTACGGCACCGCATTGCTAGCCGCGCCCGGTCCGGTTCTGATGGCCGTCACCGGTGTCGTCCCGAGCCAGCGAGCGCGCCGGGTCACGCGGCTGCTCGGCGCGCGTCACCTCGCGCAGGCCGCGATCTCGGCCGGGGCGGATGACCAGCTGCTGATGCTCGGGGCGGTGGCCGACGGCCTGCACGCGGCCTCCATGCTCATCCTGGCGGCCGTCGATCAGCGCCTGCGGCGGGCGGAACTCGCCGACGCTGCCGTCGCGGGCCTGCTGGCAGCGGCCGTCGCTATCCCCTTAGCCGAGATCGGGCCGCAACGGCTTGCGGCGAGGTAGCGGGTCACTGGCCATGGCCTGCAGTTGGCCGCTCCGGCCCGCTGCTTCGCGCTCGCTCTCTGCGTTGATCTCGGCCCCGATGAGCACGGCAAGTCCCAGCAGGTACAACCAGAAGATCAGGATGACGACGCCGGCGAAGGCTCCGTAGGTCTTTCCGTAGGAACCGAACTTGGCCACGTAGAACGAGAAGCCTACGGACGCGGCGAGGAAGATGACGGTGCCGGTCAGTCCGCCCGGACTCAGCCACCGCCAGCGGGGCGTCTGCCGGTTCGGGCCGTAGTAGTAGTAGAAGGCGAAGAGCAAGCTGATCACGACCAGGGTGGCAATCCAGCGCACGACAGTCCAGGCAATCACGAAGGCGGTGCCGGAGATCCCGATGTGGCTGTCGATTCCGGTGCCGATGGACTGACCGAAGACGATCAGCGCCGACGCGAGGCCGCCGAGTACCACGGTGGCGAGCATGAGCGGAAACGCGCGCAGCCGCCGGGACACGAACTTGCGGTCCATCGGCACCTCGTAGGCCACGTCGAGCCCCATCTGCAGCGCGGCCATGCCACCGGAGGCGCTCCACAGTGCGATCACGACGCCGATGATGAGCGCGGCCAGCGAGGTGTTGTGCGACCTGCTGCTGGCAGTGCTGACCGCCTGGGTGAAGACGCTCGCAGCGCCGGGCGGCAGGGCCCTGGTCACGCCGTCCACCAGGCGGTGCACGCCGCTTGCGCCGACGTGGACGAGGCCGGACACGCCGAGCAGCGCCACCAGCGCGGGGAAGAGCGCCAGGAACCAGTGATAGGCCAAGCTGCCGGCGGTCATGCTGCAGCGGTCGCGGACGATCTTCCTTCCCACCCGCGTGAGAACCTGGCGCCAGCCGGCTGAGCCGACCTGCGTGTCGAGGATCGTCATCCGCTTCCTCCCGGCCATTGGTGTGCACTGGCCTGCGCAACTACCCGTGATGGCGCGGTCTAACGGCACGCCAGCGCGGCGGCTCCAGCAAACGCCCTCATTGCGCTGCGGAGCAGCTGCGTTTGCCTGGTCAGAGCCGGGGTACCTGGGGGCCTCCGGTGGCCGAGAGCCGGACAGCAGTCGCGAGCATCCCGGCGTGGACGAAAGCCTGCGGGAGATTGCCACGCAGCTGCCGCTGATGTATGTCGTACTCCTCGGCATACAGACCCGCTGGGCCGCAGGCTGACCTACTGCGCTCAAACCAATGCGCGGCGGTCACCTCATCACCGCGGGCGCTGGCGGCCTGTGCCATCCAGAAGCCGCACAGCAGGAACGCGCCTTCCGCTTTGTGCAATGGCCTGGAGTCCTGCCGGAACCGATAGACGAATCCGTCCTCGGTCAGATCTGCAATCACCGCGTAGTAGGTCGCGTCTGTGCGCGGGTCGTCGTGGGCGGGCACGCTGTGGATACCGGGCAGCAACAGCGCCGTGTCCAGGCGCTCGTCGGACGGCGCGCGCTGCCAGCGGCCGGTCGGATGGACGCAATCGGACAGGGAGGCAAGGACCTTGTCGGCCAGGGAACTCCAGTCGGCCGCCTGGCGGCTGCCGTGGCTGCCGGGCGCCCGGTCTGCCGCGGCAGCGATGGCGCGCAGCCCGGTGACGCAGGTCAGCCGGGAATGAGCCCAGTACTGATTGTCCAGCTCCCAGACCCCGGCGTCCGGCTCGTCGCAGCGCTGGGCAATAGCGGTCGCGGCGATTTCCGCGGCGCGCCATTCTTCGTTACCAAGCATGTCATGCGCTGCGGCCGCAGCCAGCAGTTGCAGCACCTCGCCGAGGCCGTCCAGCTGGAACTGCTTGTTGACTCTGTTCCCGGTCCTGGCAGCGCTGCCCGGATAGCCAGGCAGCCGCAACCCGCGCTCGGCCGGAATTGCCCCGCCGCTGGCAGTATAGGCAGGCCTCAGCCCGGCGCCGTCGGCGTGTAGCCGGTCGGTGACGAAGCGGACGGCGTTGGCGACGAGCGGATGCGGTCCGTGCTCGGCGACGGCGAGGCCCGCGTAGCACTGGTCCCGAATCCACGCGTATCGGTAGTCGTAATTGCGCACCCCCTCCATCCGCTCCGGCAGTGAGGTCGTCGCGGCCGCCACCATCGCACCGGTGCTGCTAGTCAGCCCGGTCAGCACGGCATACGACGCCCGCGCATCGCGGGCCGCGACTAGCTCGTCGCAGCTGGGTACTGCGCCAGACCACGCTTCCTCGGTGGCCTGCCACGCCTCGTCAGGGTCCGGCACGCCCCCGGCGAGCGGGCGATCGCTGAGCTCGAGCACCAAGTCGCGATGCTCTCCTGCGGCGAGGTTCAGCGTCATTGCCAGCTGCCCGTGCTCGTCCGGCCGTGCTCGTCCGGCGCCCGACCAGCGAAACCGGATATTCCCGCTTCGGCCAGTCCAGGTGGCTCGATCTCGCCTAAGCTCGCCCATCGGCTGCCTGCCGAAGCCGGCCCGCACATCTAGCACAACCCGCACCTTCGCGGGCCCGTCCAGTGCCTCGACCCGGCGCAGCAGCACGCAGCGGTGCGGTGCGGCCGGCATCGCCAGTGCTTCGCGGCATTCGGTGACGCTGCCGGTGACCCACCGGCTGCGCCAGATCAAGCTGCCGGGCTCATAATGACCGCCCCAGACATAACGCGGGTCTGCCGGCGTGACGGCGTAGCCGCCCTGCCCGCCGAGCAAGGCTGAGAAGACCGCAGGACTATCCCAGGCTGGGAGGCACAGCCAGACGATCGCGCCGTCCGGTCCCACTAGCGCGCCACGTTCCCCGTCCGCGATGAACGAGTACTCGCGCAGGACACGAGGCTGCCAAGCGACCGTCATCGCGAGAAGGTGTCCGCTACCACCGTGCCTAAACACGATGTCTGGGCGTCGCCCTGAGGCAGACAGACGTCAAGCGTTAGATCGGTTGCCGTTGAGCGCAAAGGTGACGGTTGCGATGGTCCCCCCGTTCCCGGAGCGCACGCTAAATTCGTCGCTGACTTGCCGCACCAGCCAGAGCCCGTGCCCCTCCTCGCATGGCCATCGAGTCGCCACGTTCTCCGCGGCCGTCTCGACGACCCCGCCATTATTGGCCACGTTCCCCTGACGTTGCTTGGGGCCGTCATCGGTAACCCGGCACTGCAGGACCGCGGCTATGTTCCATATTCGCAAGCGCCCCGCCCCAGCGCCGTGCCGAACGGCATTGGCAGCCAGTTCGTGCACAGCTATTACCAGGTCCACGCAACGGCCTGCAGGCAATCCAGCCTGGGAGGCGTGTGCCCCGGCAGCCGCCCGAAGGGCATACAGGGAATCCGCGTCGAACATCTGGTCAAAGATCGGCTGTACGTCGGGATCGGCGTGAATACCGCCAAGCCGACTGCGCACCGGCGGTGGCCCGTCACCGTTCATCAACGGCCGCCAGGTTCAGGCTCGGAGGGTCGGAGTCGGCAAGCGCCAGCGTCAGATCACTCATCTGCGTGCCAGCGCTGACGGCCACGACGTTAACTCCGCTCCCAAGGCAGGCCGGTCGCAGCCCGGACACACTGCCGATCTCCAGACCGTAGCCCTCCCGGTTCGGCAGCACCAGGACACCCCGGCTGATTCAGGCCAGCCCCGCCGCGACCGCCAGCGGCGCGCAGCGTTGCCGGACGGTGCTTGATGCGCGGTCTGGAGAGAGCCGCGTACGAGCAGCAGACCACGAAGGCAAAGGCTTTCGGCGTATCGAAATGCGCTCTGTGCGCGCACGGCGACAACGCGGGCCCGGGCTCCTGCCCGCCGCACCAATCCGGTTCTCTGTCGCTGAGCGACCTGAAAGCCGGATTGCCTTGCCACCGAATTAGGAGCGCCGAGCACCGCGGCTGGTCTCTATCGGTGGCCGTCGTCGAGGGACGCCCCGCCGACAGCCACCGCGAATACCCAGACGCCATCGCCAGCACCGGCAGCCGCTTGGCGGTCCGGAACTGCCCGAACCCGACCGGCAGGATCCGCCGGCGCGAGCCCACAGCGCGGTTAGCGTTCTCTAGAGCAGATGTGCAGGTTGACAGGAACCTGAGTCGTGCTCGATGAGGACAACGTACTGCAAAGGCGGCACGCGCTACGAAGCGCCATACCGACGACTAGGTCGCCGCCTGCGCCGCGTAGGACTCCCCTGCCGGCCGCGCTCCCGGTCAGTTTGGTCCCTCATGCCTTCCTCCAGTGGTTCGAATGCCAGTGGCATCGGACCGCGAGCAATGCCTACGGCGGCAGCACCGGTAACCCCGGCCGGAGAACGCAACCGGTCTGAGTGCCAAGAAGGCCGGAAAGCGCCACGCTGCTGGACGCCAGCCGGCAGAGCGTTGGCCGAGTCCCCTCCTCGCGTCTAGCCGCCCGGCCAGTCACTCATGCGTACTTCGAACCAGCAGATCCCCGGAGGATAAGATGCCAAACCCCAGATCTCACTCCAGGCCTAGGCCGCGGCGAGCCCGGAGCGGTGCTGTCAGCGCGACGCAGACGCAAGGAAGCAGACACCCGCGCGTCTGCTGCTTCACGCTCCAGGCACGCACGGCTCCTAGTTCGGGGTCAATTTTCAGGCGTAGCGGCCGTCGCTCTGGTTCTCGTGAGTCCCTCGCCCAACTTCGCTGTCGTATATGGCTCATTCCGGGAGTTGACGGGTGACGATTAGGTACTCGATGTCTATCGAGCGTGCCCGCCTTGCTGGCCCGACGGCCCAGACCATGACCACAGCCACGACGCGCAGGCACTGCGCTGCCCCAGTCCAATGGCGGGCCTAGTACTCATTAGGGGTTGGCGAGCCGGATGCATGCGCTGGCCAGCCGAGGCTTGCCCTCGCCCATGCGCCGAGGCTTGCCCTGGCCCATGTTAGGTCCGGGGGTTGGGGGGTAAGGCGGGCGTTCATCCAGATGAAGGGCGGACATCGTGGACGACACCGCCAACGACACTCAGCCGTCCCCGGCGAGCGACCGCTCAACTGCGGATCTCGTCAGGCTGCTGTCGGAGCAGGTCGCCGTGCTGGTGCGTGACGAGCTAAAGCTCGCGCAACTGGAGATGACCCGCAAGGGCAAGCGGGCAGGAGCCGGCGTCGGGATGCTTGGCAGCGGCGGATTGGTCGCCTTGTACGGCGTGGGCTGCCTCCTCGCGGCTGCGATCATCGCAATCGCCGGGGCAGTGGCCGCATGGCTGGCAGCCCTGATCGTGGGCGCGGCCCTGCTGGCGATGGCCGCCGCAGTGGCGCTGCTAGGGCGGAGCCAGTTGAAGAAAGCCTCACCGCCGGTGCCGCAGGAGGCCGTCGGCAGCATCCAGACCGACGTTGAAGAGATCAGGGAAAGGGCGCGGCGATGACCACCAGCGACCACGGGAGCAGATCTGCGGCACGGCATGCTGCTGGTGCCGGCCATTCGCCAAGTTCGCCGCCGCCACTGGACGCCGCGGCCGGAGATGATACGTCGGCCGCCACGCGTCCTAGCGACTCGGTGACGGGGCCGCCGGATGACATTCAGGAGCTGCGGCAGGAGATCGAGCGAACCCGCGAGCAACTCGGCGACACGGTACAGCAGCTGGCTGCCAAGACGGACGTGCAGGCACGTGCGCGGGACAAGGCAGTCGAGATGACCCGCAAGGTCAGAGGTAAGGCTAGCCAGGCCCAGGCGGAGGCAGCCGCGGTAGGCGCACCGGTGTGGGAGGCCACGCCAGAACCGGTACGGCAGGCGGTCGCTAAGGGAGCCAGCACCATCCGGCAGCGCCGCGGGCCGCTGGCAGTAGCCGCGAGCGCACTGGTCGCGGGCTATCTGGCCGTGAGGTGGTGGAGACGGCGATGATCAAGCTGCCGTCCAGGCTGGTGAGCACGCACGAATGCCAAGCGGCATGACCATGGCAGAGCCAGACCACAACCGCGCGGACGCCGACCGCGGCACGGCGAAACGGCAGACGATCCCGCCGCAGAACGAGGTAACTGGCCCGGACAGTCCGGTGGACCTGGGCGGCGCCGGCTGGAGCGACATTCTCAAGCGGACCGGCAAGAAGTTTGTCCGTGACCGGTGCAGCATGACGGCCGGCAGCCTGGCCTACCACTGGTTCCTGGCTCTGTTCCCGGCCCTAATCGCCCTGCTCGGCCTGGCCAGCCTCGTCCACATCGGATCCGGCACCATCACCCGGCTCGTCACCGGGCTGAACAAGGCGCTGCCGCCGGGCGCGGCGAACGTCTTCACCGATGCGGTTGACTCGCTAGCCACCGATCAGCGTCAGCGTCGCTGACCGCGGTTGTCGTCGGCATCGTGGTCGCGCTCTGGAGCGCGTCGGGCGGGATGGCTGCGCTGGAGACGGGTCTTGACATCGGGTAGTTCGCACCCTCAAGCACGGGCCAGCGCCAGGAAACTGAACGAAGCCGCATGACGCCATCTGATCAGGCGGCGGTTGCGGCGTCGCTAGGAGACGTCCAGGCTGGCCAGCAGCTCGCTGAATCCTGCGGGCGCGCGTGCCCGCAGGCGAGCTGAGGTCACGACGCTTACCTCGCTTGTGCGCAGGATGCGACTGCCAGCTGCCTCAAGGGCATCCACCAGGGCGTGATCCTCGGCGGTCTTGTTCGCTGCGAAGCCGCCGGCGTTGTTGTAGGCCAGCCCCGTGAAGCCTAGGTTGGCGCCGTGCACATGGGGGTGCTCCCCGGCGCTCGCGCCGTAACGCTCCAGGAAGATCGGCGGCAACCCGGGCGGATGCTCGGACCAGTCCAGCACCGTCACGGTGCCGACGACGGCGTCCCAGCCCCGCTCCGCGTAGTTAACATGCTGGACTAGCCAGGTTGGCGGGACAACAGAATCGGCGTCGGTGGTCGCCAGCCAGGTGCTCGCCGGGTCGAGGCCGCCCATCCGGCGAAGAGCTTCCCGCATGCCCGCGTCCCTGGCACTGCCGACGTTGCGCTCGTTCACTTCGACCACGGCCGCACCGCCCTCGCCTGCTCGCTGCGCGGTCGCGTCGTCGCAGTCGTCGGCAACCACGACCAGGTGAACCGGGACCCGGCGCAACGCGGCAGCTGCCCTGCCAAGGGCTGCCAGGCAGGCGGGAAGCAATTCCTCCTCGTTGTGCGCCGGTATCACCACGCCGACTGCCGTGATCACACCAGACCGCCCGCCTCGGCGACCGAGATGGGTCTGCCGTCACCGCGGATGTAGACCTCGGCCAGGAAGTCGGCCTCCTGGTGATCGACCACTCGGGCCAGCGCGCGGCCTCGCAAGGCCATGTGGACTTCGTCGCCGCTGCGCGGGTAGTCAGCAACCGGATGCCGCCAGTGCACTGCGAGCAGCGTCCCCGCGGGCCGAAGCGACGTCACCGCGAGGTCCAGCATGCGGTCCAGGTCTGCTCCGGCGAAGTAGTACAGGAGCTCCGAGAGAACGATCAGATCAAACTCGCCTTCCGGCCACGCCCCGGGCAGGACGCGCTGCTCGACCCTGACGTTCGGCAGCTCGGCAGTCCGCCTGGCGGTTGCGGTAACGGCGGCCGGGCTTGCGTCGCATGACAGCAGGCTGTCGCAGCGCGCGGCGAGCGACCGTGTCAGTACGCCGATTGAACAGCCCGGCTCGAACGCATCGCAATAACGCTCGGCCGGCAGTACCGCAAGGCTGATCGCGTACTTCCGCGCTTCGTACCAGCGGCTCTCGAATCCCCACGGGTCGGGTGAGAGCTGGTACATGCTGTCGAAATACTCGGGCTGCACGGTCATCGGAGGCTCACCGGACGAACGTCTCCTGACGGCGGTTGAAGTGGGCGGTAGTTTCCGGAGACAGGACAGGGCCAAGTGAGGCCGCTCTCGGCTCCAGCTGGCTGGCGAAGCACCGGATCGCCGCGCGCTTCCTCGCGGCAACGATTGAGGGGAGCGCGACCTTGCACGCTCGATGCCATGGCACCCTGCTGTCGGCCGGGAACGACCAGTGCCACATCCAGATCGGGTAGAAGACAGGCTCAGTGCCGGCCTCGCGCGCAGCGCGCCCGACCGCCTCATGATCGGCGTGACCGTCGTTCTCCCACGGGGCGAGACACGCATCGAATCCGCGGGCCAGGTTGCTGACCACTGCGGTCAGCTTGTCGCGCATCAGGTGCAGGCCCGTGTCCGGGAACCGGAGCCGGATCACCTGCGCAGACTGTGCTCCGAGCTCGCGCAGAGCCTCAGCGGTTTCCGCCGCCCTGCGTTCGGCTAGGGCGTTGCGGTCGACGGAGCCTGGATGGGACGCCTCCCCGTCGGTGACCGATACCAGCCGCAGCCCGACGCCTGCAGACGCTAGCAGGGACAACGTGCCGCCCGCGCCGAGGACCTCATCATCGGGGTGAGCGGCAAACACGACCGCGCTTCGGAGTCCGCTGAGATCGGCGGACGGCAGCCGTGACAGCCCAGGCCAGCCCTGCCAAGCAGCCTCGGGGGTACCGGGCGCGTCAATCAGGTTCGGCGTTGCGGCGGTCACCAGCTGGTTCCCTGCTGCGCGACCAGCGCGCCAAGCTCGGCGAGGTTCCGCTCCGCCTGATGCTGCCGCAGATAGACCGTCAGATCCGCGACGGCGCGACCGTGCGACTCATCGTGGCACAGCGGCTCGGCGCCGAGCGCGCGTCCCACTCTCGCCATGACGTCAGTCGCGACCGCTTCCACCAGCGCGCGCACCCGCAGCGCACGGCCCCGGCCCTGCCGCTCATGGTCGTCAGGATCAGCGTCTATCTGAGCCGCGGCGGCGTCGAGGGCCGCGTGAGCGGTTTGCAGGCCGATGTCCACCGCCCCCAGGTGGGCGAGAGCGTGCGGCCCGAGCTCGCGCTTGCTGAGGGCGCTCAGCAATGTCCGGCCGATCGCCCGGGCTCCGCCGTACCAGCAGGCCGCGACGCCGATGCCGCCGTGAGCGAAACCCGGCCTGTCCGTATATCCGCGTGGTGGGCCAACCGGCTCGGCGGGGACGTTGTCAAAGCGGACATCCAGCGTGTCACTGCCGGCCATTCCGGTCGCGGGCCAGGTGCCCGGAACAGCGGCGAGGTCGTCGGCAGGCACAGCAAACAGGCGCGTGCCGTCCGGCGCCGTCGCCGTGACGAGCGCGTGCGTGCAGGCGCGCGCACCTGAGCAGTACTGCTTAATCCCCCGCACCTGCCAGCCTCCGCCTGCGGGGATCGCTTCCAGGTCAGGACCCGGCGGATGCGCGGCCCATACGCCCCACCGGCTGAACTGCGCCAGGGGCGGGCCGTCCAGTTCGGCAAGGATCGCGACGGCATCGGCGTGTCCCTCGCTCAGCCGGGCGAGTGACAGGTCCTCCTCGGCCAGCAGGGCCAAGGCCGCCCACCGTTCCCTTGTCTGGCCGGATCCGGGCAAGGGCATGTCCAGGCGTCCCGAATCGACAGCAGCACGGAACGCGGCTGCGGCCTCGTACCAGGGCTCGCTAAGAATGGCCATGAGCGTTCCGCCTCCTCAGCCTCAAACCGCCGATCGCAGCGGTCATGCCGGCGCTTTCCCGTGAGTCGCCGATGATCCTCCCGGTGGAGTACCGCACCTGCCCCCCTGAGACCGGCTCAACCTTCGCTAGTGCGCGGCGCGCCGTGGCCCCGCCGGGCAAGTCAGCTCCACCCGGCCGCGTGCCCGATCCGAGAAGTGGCTGTTTATGACTATTCGCGCTGATCTAGCCTGCTCGCTCTGCGGCTGCGGTGATGTTGCGGAGCATCCGGCCGAATACGACGCCGTGAAATGGTGATATGGACCGCCAGTAGGCGTGACCAGCGAGCCCTCGCGGCTGGAAGATAGCCCGCTGGCTGTAGGTGGTCAGCCCGTCGTCGTCTCGGCCGACCGCCATTTCGAGCCAAGCCAGCCCGGGAAGCTTCATCTCCGCGCGCAGCCGCAGCAGCGATCCCGGCGTGATGGCCTCTACCCGCCAGAAATCCAGCGCATCGCCGACGAGCAGGTGCTGCGGGTCACGTCGGCCACGGCGCAGCCCGACGCCGCCGGCGAGCCGGTCGAGCAGCCCGCGTACGGCCCACGCGGCAGGGAAGGAATACCACCCCGTCTCACCGCCGATACCCTCGATGATCCGCCACAGTGTTGCGGGCGAAGCGTGGACGACACCGAGCCGTGCGTCTACGTAGAGCGAGCCTCCTGCCCATGACGGGTCGCTGGGTAGCGGGTCACTGGGTGCTCCTCGGGTAGCGGCAGATGACCAGCGAGTGGAGACTGCGCCCTCGCGCGTGTGTCGGAGGGCCAAAGCGATGGCACGGTCAACGGGCACCAGACCATCGGGCGGGTCTGGGACGTACGAGGCGATGTCGTGCTCGGAGCACACGACCTCGTTCCTGAGCGATTCGACCAGCGGCCTGGCAAGGCCGGCCGGTACTGGCGTCACCAGCCCGACCCACAGCGATGAGAGCCCCGGCGTGAGCAGCGGCACCGGAAGCAGGACGCGCGGCCGCAGGCCGGCCGCCTCGGAGTAGCGCCGCATCATCTCCGCATACGTCAAGATATCCGGGCCGCCGATGTCGAAGCGGCGGCTGACGCCCAGAGGCAGCGTCGCGCAGCCGACAAGATAACGGAGCACGTCGTGGACGGCGATTGGCTGAGTGCGGGTTCCCACCCATTTCGGGGTCACCATCACCGGCAGCCGTTCGGTGAGATATCGCAGCATCTCGAAGGAGGCCGACCCGCTGCCGATGATCACGGCAGCTTGCAGCGCGGCCGTCGGCACGCCACTGCCCAGCAGGATGTCGCCCACCTCCGCGCGGGAGCGCAGGTGCGGGGACAGGCCGCTGCCATCACCGGGAATGATGCCGCCCAGATACACGATGCGCGTGACCCCGGCGGACATGGCGGCAGCTGCGAAGATGGCCGCCGCGTCGCGGTCCTGCTGTTCGAAGGATGCGCCTGTGCCCAGCGAGTGGATCAGGTAATAGGCGACGTCCACGTTCTCCAGGGCATGCAGCACTCCGCGTGCCTCGAGCGCGTTGGCTGTCGCGATCTCAATGTCGCCGGACCAGGGCCGGTCGGCGAGCTTCCCCGGATCGCGAGCCAGGCACCGGACGGTATGCCCCGCAGCGAGCAATTCGGGTACCAGCCGTCCGCCGATGTAGCCAGATGCCCCCGTGACAAGGCAACGCAACGGCAGCGGCCCAGGTCGGCGCGGCGTTGAGGTGGCCCATTCGGCCATCTGGCGGTTCCTCGCCGGTCTCAACGTCGGGCCCTGCCCGAGGAGCGCCCGGACACCGCGGTCACTGCCGAGTCGTTTCGGCGGAGCAAGTTCGCCCAACGGGCGGACGGATCACGGCGTTCAGCCGCGACAGCGAGGCGATGGACAAGCAGCCGGGCCAGCGGCTGCCACGTCCGCAGCCGGGCCGATAGAAAGACCCACATGCCCGGTGTCCCTTCTGCCGACCGCCTGGAGGCCCGGGCCCTGGCACCCGACACTGAGGCGCTGGACTCTTTCACCGCGCTGCTGTGCATCAGTAGCGCTGCCGACGGCCAGGCTGTCAAGCTCACCTCGCACCTCCCCGTCCATACCAGCGGGGCGCCTATTGCCCTGTTAGACACCGACCGACACACTTCGGCGCGACTTCCCCAGATCGCCGCACACCGCCTAGCGGATGAGCGTCCCGCTGCCCTCTTGTCATTTGCTAGCCCCCTGGAGGCGCACCGCTGCCGCCGGGCGCCGTCCGGCTCACGGGCCGTACCGTCGAGGTGGCCGCGCGCCAGCGCGGCATCACCGGCCAGGCCGCTGAAAATAACGCCGCGGCGATGTCGCTCATGGCCTACTGGCTGTGGCCCCAGGACCGATGACCTGGCCAGCGGCATGCACGCGGAGCTCCTCGAGTAGATCCGCCTGACGCCGTGCCCTGGCGATGAGCTCATCCAGTCGACCGGAGTCGAGCCGCTTATCCGTCCCCGCCAGAACCCGCAGAGTGCGAAAACCCGCGGCCTTGCCTTCTACCCCTAGCCGCAGCATTTCCAGCTCTTCAAGGCTGCTGAGCGGCGACCGAGTGAGGAGATGGCCGTTGAGCTTCAGCCGCGCGGCCTTCTCGCCGATCCACGCGGCGTAGACCTTGTAGGCCCGGACCGGGATGCCAAGTGCGGCCATGATGGCCTCCAGCTCGTCACGATCCTGCGCCACTTCAGCAGCCAGGCGCTGCAAGACTCCGTCCGCCGCCGGGCCTTGGTGTGATGCCGCCACCCGGCGGGCCAGTTCAAGCCCACCAGTCGCACCCGCCAGATGATCATTAAGATAAATGCCGAGCAAGTCGTGCCCGGATCGCCTGGTGCCTGCTCCTGCCATGACCCCTCCACCCTGGACTCTGGATGTACCGTCACTCTCTGCCACCTGACGCGCGGCTTATGCATCGAAGGACGCACGAGCTCGCATGCGTTCGGCCTGTTCTGCCGGATGTTTGCCCTAGCTGATGCGTTTCCGGTGCACTACGTCCCCGCGCCCCGGGCCGCGTTCCGGGCACGGCGCTCGAATCTCCGCCCTGTCGCGTGCTCTCGCAAACTGCGCGACGAGCTCGCGACATAACACCGGCAGATCGTCGGGCTTGCGGCTCGTCATGAGGATGTTCGGGCCCGAGGTGCAGCGCCGGACCTCGGCGTAGCGAGGTTCTGGTGCACGAACGCAGGCTCAGTGCTGGAACCCGCGTGCGGCTCGGATGCGTCGCTCTCGGCGGTGAGCGGCTGGGCGGATGCAGTCGGGCTCGGCGAGCGGACCTGCCTGCCGGCGCCTGATTATGACGGCGCTCGTCCGCGTGGCCGACTGATCCGCTCGCGGCGGGCGGCAGGCAGCCCGAACCACAAGCCGCCGAACATAACCACTGTGATTACCGCCAGCACGATGGCGGGAAGCCCCGGCACGACGTAGCTCGTCACCAGAAGTACCGCGCTGACGACGGCCAGGCCGACGGTCACCAGGCCGCAGACAGCCATGACATTCGCAGCACGGATTAGGTACTCGAGCTGGTGCCGCCGGAACAACAGCCGGTGATAGGCCACCGGCGCGACGAGCAGGACAATCGAGACCGACGACAGCATCACAATCGCCACGTACAGGCCGCGCTGCCACGCGTGCAGCGCACCGAAGTGGCTGGTGAACGGCAGGCCTAGCAGGAATCCGAACAACACCTGCACGCCAAGGGTTGCCACCCGCAGTTCCTGCAGCAGATCGGCCAGGTTACGGTCGTTCCGTTCGTCCCGTGTCTCATCCGGCCGTCGTGGGGAACTCATCTGGCGCCAGTTACCCTGCGCACGGCGCCGAAACCAGACAAGATGTGCCGAGCAGCTCCGGCAGCCGCTGGGATGACGCATCAGCGCACGGTCGAGCAGTGCATCACCGCGCTGTCGCGGAATGAGGCACGCGAACGGCCCCGTCGCATTGCGACCGGCTCGCGGAAGGCGATAAACGCCCAGCTGGGGAGCCCACGGGCGAGGCGCAGTGCCCCCTTGTGCGGAACGGCTGGGGATCTTGCTGGTAGCGAGCCGGTAGGACTGCGTACCGGTTTTGAGGATGTGGGCGTTGAAGGTGGGCGGTAGACGATGGCGGCGACGACGCGGGGGTGCTGCTATGTGATGATGTCGTCGATGGTGACGTTGACCGAGACGTCCGTGAGGCCGGCATTGTTGCGCAGGGCGGCGATGGCCCGTTCCTGGACTCGGCGGCCGACCGTGTCGAGCTCCTGGCCGTACTGGGCGGTTATAGCGAGATCGACTATGGCGGTGCGGCCCATGACGCCGACAGCTTCGTTGGGGTGGCGGTGCCCGAGGGTTGCGGCCTCGGCCCGTCGGACGATTCTGGGGCGGGTGCTTCGGCCGAAAGCGACCCTGACACCGGGGACCTGACGTGCCGCGTCGCGGGCGATCCTGGCGACGACCCTCGCGGCGACACGTATTGCCCCGCCGTCGGTCACGTCAAGGGTGTACCACGGGTCGGCGGTCAGTTTGCGGATCTGCCTGGCCACAGCGCTGCGTACGGCGGCAGGCAGGGAAACCTGCTCCGCGGCAAGGCCTCGCACGGGTACCCAGACGCGGCTGAATTCCTGCAGCGCAGCCTGGCAGTGCGGGCAGCCGCGCTGATGATCGGCCAGCTGCCCGGCTCGCCCGTAGGCAGCCTGCTCGATCAGCTCATCGACGTCGGCCCCGCAGGCGAGGCGCGAGTCCGCGCTGTCTGGCAGGAACTGGACATCGTCGGCTGGCTGGCCAGGGTCGGTCATCGCTGTTGGTTAACCTCCACTCCTGAAGCGTTCTAGTCAGTGTGCGCCTTCCCCGGAACAGGTGGCTACGAACAGCCGGGACGGTGCTGCCGGTAATGCGGGCAATCTCCTGGTTGGGCAGGCCCTCGAAATGATGCAGCACTATAGCGACTCGCTGCGGCGGCGGCAGATCCGCGACCGCCGCGGTAACGGCGTCGACCGTGAGGTCGCGTTCGACGTCTCGGGCCGGTTCCTCAGCGGCGGGGGCGGCCACGTCACCCAGTAGGTCGAGCGACTCGTCAGTACGGGTTCGGGTGATCCGGTTCAGCGCCCGGCGGGTGACAATCTGGTACAGCCAGGTCGAGTAGCTGGATTTCGCCTCGAAGCCAGGCAGCTGCTGCCAGGCCGCAACGAGAGCTTCCTGCGCCACGTCCTCGGCGTCGTCATGGTTGCCGACGAGGCGCAGCGCGACCCGGTAGGCCAGTCCGCCGTGCCGGTCGACAAGTTCGGCATACGCATCGAGATAGCCCTCCTGGGCCCGCTGGACGAGGTAGCCGTCCTGAGTGTCTGCTCCCACCGCTCCTCCCGTGCCCGGTGACTCGCCCGGTACAGGCACGCCGCCGCCGGGTTTGCCGCCAAGCCCGCTAGCTCAGGCTGACCTTCCCTGGCCTGGAGAAATTAACGTGCGACGTTCGGCTGCCGGGCGTGTCTAACAGGACAGAGGCTGGTCGCGGCCGCTGCCGGCCTCGTTCCGCTACCGATCCGGAGAAGGCGTGGTGCCCGATGACCGAGTCAGTACCCGTAGTGTCGGCCAGGCCGGCGCCGATGACCGCCGATGGCAGTGAGCCGTCCGCGGAGAGGCGGCCGGCCGATGGCGGCAAGGTCACTATCGACGAGAGCGTCGTCCAGAAAATCGCCGGAATCGCATGTCGGGAGATCAGCGGCGTGCATGCCATGGGCGTCTCGGCCAGCCGCGCGTTTGGCGCGGTCCGGGAGCGCATTCCGGGCAGCTCCGGCCCGAGCGTCGCCCAGGGGGTCGGCGTGGAGGTGGGCGAGACCGAGGCCGCGATCGACCTGGACATCGTGGTGGAGTACGGCGTCAGCATCGCCGACCTCGGCCGGAGCATCCAGCGCAACGTCAAGCAGGCTGTCGAGCGGATGACGGGCCTGGACGTCGTGGAGGTGAACATCAACGTTGATGACCTCTACCTGCCCGGCGAAGACGATCAGCAGCAAGACTCGCCGTCGCGGGTGTCATGACCGGGACCGCTTCGACAGGGGCAGCCCCCGCGGGAGCAGTGGCGGACGGCGTCGATGTGGACGCTGTCGCCGATGCTGCCCGGACCTGCCCGGCCGTCAGCCGGCTGTGCTCGGGACCCTGGGGGGGAGTGGTCTCCTACCTGCCCGGCCGTGAGGTGCCCGGAGTACGGGTGACCCGCGACTACGTCGTGGTCTCCGTCTGCAGCCGGTGGGGCGTCCCGGCCGCGGACCTGGCCCGGCAGGTCCGCGTCGCGGTCGCGCCCCTGGCGGGCGCGCGCCGGATCGATGTCGTTGTCGCTGACGTGGCCGACCCTGACCCGTCACCGGCCGACGCGGAACCTCGTGAGGCGGGACCTTGGAAGTCGAACAGCACCGCCGGGCGTGGCCGCGCGCCTTCATCCGGGCTAGTCACCCCGACCGGGGCGGCGATCCCGGCAGGTGAGGTGGGAACCCGCGCGATGACCTGTGAATGTGAGATGACATGACACGTACCGCTCTCGGCATTATCGTCGGCCTCGCACTGGGCCTGACGGTGGCGTTCGGCAGCTTCGGGCAGATGCTTATCGTCGCCCTGTTTGCCGTCGCCGGCTTTGTCGTTGCCAAGGTGCTGGATGGCAACCTCGATCTCAGCCCGTACCTGTCGCGCTGGCGCAACAGCCGATGACCAGTGACACCGCCGTCGAGCCGGCGCCTCCCGGTGTGCGCCCTGGACGCAGTGAGCTCGGCACGATAAGGATCAGCAGCCGGGTCGTGCAGAAACTCGCGGCGCGGGCCGCGGTCGAGGTTCCCGACGCGGGCGCCGCGGCGCCGCGGGTCATCGGTCGCTCGGTAACCGGTGCCGGCGCGCTCGGGGTACGCCAGACCAGCCTGACCGGCCTGCCCAGGGCCGAGGCCGAGGTTGACGGCTCGACGGCGGCGCTGGCCCTGTGGGTCAGCATCCGCTGGCCAGCGTCCATTCCGGGCGTGAGTACGGCCGTCCGGGAGCACGTCCGCGACCG
>DATHPF010000464.1:0-49269 GCA_035484155.1 Streptosporangiaceae bacterium | reverse complement strand
GATGCCGACTGGGTGCGGGCTGAGCGGGAGCGGCGACCCGTGCAGTTCGCCGCCGGCGGTACGCGGCAGCGTCAGCCGGAACACCGAGCCATTCCCCTGCTCGCCCCACGCTTCCAGCCACCCGCCGTGCAGTCTGGCATCCTCCAGCGCGATCGCCAGGCCGAGACCGGTGCCGCCCGAGGTCCGCGCCCTGGCCGGGTCGGCGCGCCAGAACCGGTCGAAGACCAGCGCCTCCTCGCCAGGAGCCAGGCCCACGCCGAAGTCCCTGACCGTGATTGCTATCGCCGCCGAATCCATGGCCGCGGTCACGACGGTGTCCCTGGTCTCCCCGTGCTCGACCGCGTTGAGCAGCAGATTCCGGAGGATCCGCTCGACCCGGCGCCGGTCGACCTCCGCGATGCACGGCTCGGCGGGCAGCCTGAACTCGATCTTCGTACCGCGGCGCTCGGCCAGCTGCTGCGCCACGTCCGCGGACTGGAGGATGATCGTGCAGACGTCGACCGGCTCGGCGTCCAGGGTGGCCGCGTTCGCGTCGTACCGGCTGATCTCGAGCAGGTCAGTCAGTAGTGACTCGAATCGCTCGAGCTGGCTCTGGAGTAGTTCCGCCGACCGGCCGGCGGCCTGGTCCATCTCGGCCTTGGCCGCGAACAAGACGTCCGAGGCGATCCGGATCGTCGTGAGCGGCGTACGCAGCTCATGGGAGACGTCGGAGACGAACTGGCGCTGGACCTGCGAGAGATCCTGGAGCTCGGCCAGCTTGTCCTGGAGGCTGGCAGCCATCTCGTTGAACGCCGTCGCGAGTGCAGCCAGCTCGTCGGTGCCCCGGACTTCCATCCGCTCGTTGAGCTGACCGGTCGACAGCCGCCAGGCCCCTTGTGCCGCCAGCCGGACAGGTATCACGACCCACCTGGTCACAAGCCAGGCGATCGCGGCGAGCAGGAACACCACGGCGAGGCCGACGAGCAGCAAGGTCCGCTGCATGTTCGCGATGCTCTTCTGCTCGGCCGCCAGGGGGAAAAAGTAGTAGGCCTGGTAGACGGAGCCGAACGGCGCGCCAATCAGCAGCCCGGGCACGGGCTTGCTGCTGGCGGCAACAGCCATACTCGTCCAGTACTGGAGCGGGTACCGGTGATTGGCGGGCTCGGCCAGCACTTTCGAGATCAGCGTCTTGGGCAGGTGCGGCGGCAAGCCGTAGAACCCGACTGCCGCGCCCGCACCGTAGACAGGCGGGCCCTGCAAGGACTGCGGCAGGGTGATCTCAAGCGCATACGGAGTCTCGCCGGTCGAGGCGAGCTGCTGCGCGAGCTGGTACATGTCTTGCCGCGTGCTCGGGTTCACCGGCTGGGAGAACTCGCTCGAGTTGGCGGTGCTACTGCCAAGGCCCGCATCGACGATGTTCACCGACGACTCGACCTTGTCGTTGTAGAGCTCGGTGACCAGATGCTGCATCAGCACGTAGCCGAGGACGCTCACCACGATGGCGGACAGCATCAGCGTCGCGGCGATGACACGTAGCTGGAGGGAGCGGCGCCACCGGTCGCTGATTCGCCGGAGCCTGGCCTGCGAGGCGGTCAGGAGCGCCAGCCGAGGCCGGGTTAGCAAGCCGCGGTACCCGGCCGTGACGCTGGCTGCTCCCCTCATAGCCCTTCCCCGCGAGATAGTCGGCCCCGCGCCGCCCGAGACCGGCGACCCGGCGGTGCCGCGCAAGACGGCAGCCGGGCGGGCCTGCGCCCGATCAGCCCGGACCCGCCTTATATCCAACGCCCCGCACGGTCACCACGATTTCCGGTCGCTCCGGATCCTTTTCGATCTTGGCCCGCAGTCGCTGGACGTGCACGTTGACCAGCCGGGTGTCGGCCGCGTGCCGGTAGCCCCAGACCTGCTCGAGCAGGACCTCGCGGGTGAAGACCTGGCGTGGCTTGCGGGCCAGCGCCACCAGGAGGTCGAACTCCAGCGGCGTCAGGTTCAGCGGCTCGCCAGCCCGCTGAACCGAGTGACCCGCCACGTCGATCGTCACGTCACCGATCGTGAGCGTCTCGGGGGCCGGGTCGTCGGTGCGGCGCAGCCGCGCCCGCACTCGGGCGATGAGCACCTTGGACTGGAACGGCTTGACGATGTAGTCGTCGGCCCCAGATTCGAGGCCGAGCACAACATCGACGGTGTCGCTCTTGGCTGTCAGCATCACGATCGGCACGCCCGACTCGGCGCGGATCTGACGGCATACGTCGATGCCATCCATGCCCGGCAGCATCAGGTCCAGCAGCACCAGATCCGGCTTGGTGTCGCGGAACGCGTCCATTGCACGGTCCCCGTCGGCGACGAATGTGGGCTCGAAGCCCTCGCCGCGCAACACGATGCCGAGCATCTCGGCCAGAGCGGCGTCGTCATCGACGACCAGCACGCGACCCTTCATAGTCCTCATCGTTCCACGTAGATGGTGGCTTGGGGAGCCGCAACGTTACCGTTGGCCACGCCCAGGATTCGCAGATTACCCGCAGTAACGGGCTGCATCACCCCTAGTTCGGTGACGATGGCCGTCAGGAGGGCTGGCGGAGTCACGTCAAAGGCCGGGTTATAGGCCTGTGTGCCGAGGGGAGCAACGGGCTGGCCGGCCATGCTGGCGACCTCGTCAGCGGACCTGTGCTCGACGGTGATCGATGCTCCGTCCGGCGTGTCGAGGTCCACCGTCGACGCGGGCGCGACCACGACGAACGGCACGTTGTGGTGCCTGGCCAGCACCGCCAGGCTGTACGTGCCCACCTTGTTGGCCACGCTGCCGTCAGCGGCGATCCGATCGGCCCCGGTGAGCACCAGGTCGACCGCGCCGGCCGCCATTAGCGAGGCAGCGGCACTGTCGGGCAGCAGCGCGTGCGGGATGCCGGCCCGCCGCGCCTCCCACGCCGTCAGCCGCGCGCCTTGGAGCAGCGGCCTGGTCTCATCAACCCACAGCTGGGTCAGGCGGCCGGCCCGGTGCGCGGCCAGGATGACGGCGAACGCGGTGCCCGCGCCCGCCGATACCAGCGCGCCGGTGTTGCAGTGGGTGAGGATCCGGGCGCCCGCCGGCACGAGGCCGAGCCCGTGGCGCGCCATCGCCTCGCTGGCGGCAGCGTCGTCGGACGCGATCGAGCGGGCAGCGCTCAGGGCGGCCTGCGCTCCTGGATTCTGACCGGGAACGGGGTCGCGTCCGGCCGCCGCCGCTCGCCAGGCCGCCAGCGCTCGCCGAACGCCCCAGCCCAGGTTCACCGCCGTCGGCCGCGCGCTGGCAATGTCGGCCGCCGCCGCCTCGACATCATCGCCGCGCGCTGCCGCCAGCGCCACGCCGAACGCGCCGACCACGCCGAGAAGCGGCGCGCCCCGTACCACCAGACGGCCGATGGCATGGACAAGTTGCGGCACGTCGGTGCACACCAAGAAGGCCTCGGTGGCGGGCAGCCTGGTCTGATCGAGCAGCTCGATGGCCGGGCCACGAGGCGGGTCCAGCCACCGCAGCGCCAGCATCTCGGGTCCAGTCCCGCTCGTACTCGCCACCCCCTGAGTGTGCCGACTGGAACGCCCGGCAGCCAAGTCCGCTAACGGTACGAGAATTTCATGCTGATAACACCCGTTTAGCCGGGGATAGCTGGCAGCCGAGGTGCGTGCGTGCGACTATTGGCCGGGCCGGGACCGTGCCCCGCGCTACCTGGGCCGTGAGGAGCACACGTGACCGACCAGATGCCTCCTGGCTGGGAGAACCAGGTCCCGCCGGGACCCTACGGGCAGCCCGGTCATCAGCCTTTCGGCCAGTCCTCGGTACCAGGACCGCCGCCTTACCCGCAGCCCGGATACGGGCAGCCCGGATACGGGCAAGGCGGGTACGGGCCGCCGGGTCACGGTGGCTGGAACGTGGCACCAGCTCCGGGCGGCGTGCCGCTGCGGCCGCTGGGGCTTGGCGACATCCTTAATGGTGCCGTCACGCTGGCCCGCCGTAACCCGGCGGCAACGTTCGGACTCGCCGCGATCGTCATGACGGTCTACGGCGTGGTCTCTGCTGGGGTCGAGGGCATCTACCGGACCCGGCTGGCGACCGACGAGACCACCCTCCGGAGCGGCCAGTCACTGACGTCACAGCAGGCTGCCCACCTGTTTGGCTCGTTCTTCGGGGCGCTAGTCCCCATCGTGGGCGTCACAGTCGTACTCAGCCTGGTGCTCAACGCGGCACTGACCGGCATGCTCAGCGCCGTCATCGGCCGGGGGGTACTCGGACGTACCACGAGCCTGCGCCAGGCGTGGCAGGCGGGCCGCGTCGGTGCCGTCCTCGGCGCGACGCTGCTGCTGTTCCTGCTCGGCGTCGCCGTGCTCGTGCCGGTGGCGGCCGCCGTCGTCGTGCTGGCGCTGCTGCACCTGACGCCGGTGGCTGTGCTGCTCGGTGTGGTCGGCGGGATCGGCGCCGTCGTCTTCGAGGTCCTGCTCGTGATCCGCCTGAGCCTGACGCTCCCGGCCGTGGTCCTGGAGCGGATCTCGCCCGGCGCAGCGATCAGGCGATCGTGGCAGCTCAGCCACGGCAGCTTCTGGCGACTGTTCGGCATCCTCGTGCTGACCGCGATCATTGTGATCGTCGCCGCGGACGTGCTGGCGATACCGTTCTCTATCCTCGGGGCGGTCATCGGCGGCGGCTCATCGGGACTGCTCGGCATCGCGACCACGACATCCGCCGTGTCCCTCATCGTGGGCGCCATCGGGTCCATCCTGGCCGCCACCGTGACACGGCCGATCAGCGCGGGCGTGAACGTCTTGCTGTACGTCGACCTCCGGATGCGGCGCGAGGGCCTGGACCTCACGCTCCGGGACGCAGCTCAGAACCAGACGCTGACGGGCGAGGAGTTCGGGGCGATCTGGCGCCCGCCCGCGGCGAACCAGGGCACCCCGAGCGCCTGGTGACGGGCGGGCCAGCCAGCGTGGTGGCGGCGATGGCCTACGGCCAGGGACCGGAGATCAGCAGGCTGCGCGGACAGCAGCTGGCGCGCCGTGAGCTCGCGCGCTCCATCTACCGGCCGTCGCTGCTCACCCGCCTATGGCACGACATCACGCACTGGCTGTCCTCGCTCGTCAGCACTACCGCGGCGGGGAGCCCGAGCTGGTGGGGGCTGATCCTGCTCGCGGTCGCCGTGGCTGCCGCCATCACCGTCGTGATCTACTGGCTGGGCCCGGCCAGGGTGAGCCGGCGAGCTCGGAGCAGCCCGGTCCTCGCTGGCAAGCCGCGCAGTGCTGACGAGTATCGCCGCGACGCTGACCGGCTCGCGGCGAGCGGAGGTTATGGCGAGGCGATCGTCGAGCGGATCCGGGCCATCGTCGCCGACCTGGAAGCCCGCGAGATTCTGCTCCGCAGGCCCGCCAGGACCGCCATGGAGCTTGCGGTGGAGGCCCGGGCGGCGTTCCCCGCCGAAGCTGCCAGACTCACCGATGCCGCCCGGAGCTTTGACGCTGTCCGCTACGGCGGCCGGGCGGGCACCGAGGCCAGCTACCAGAGCATTCGCGACCTCGACGCCCGGCTCAAGGCGGCCGCCGCCATCGCCGCCGATCCGGCCGGGCGCGCCCCGGTTCCGGCCGGCGCGCCACTCGCCGGTGCCGACCGCCCGCCAGGACACCGACCGTGAGCAGCACGGCGGTGAGCAGCACGGCGGTAAGCAGCACTGGGCGAGCACGGCTGCGGTGGCGCACGTGGCGGACCTGGCTGATCATCGGCCTGATCGTGCTGCTCGGCGGGGTCGGCATTGCCGTCGTGCACCAGCAGCCAACGAACCAGTACCTGAACCCCGGCGCAGTGGCAGCGGACGGGACGCACGCCCTCGCCGACCTCCTGAGCGAGCTCGGGCACCAGGTGATCACAACGACGTCGGTCCCGGCCGCGGTCCAGGCCGCGACCCCCGGCTCGACCATCGTCATCACCAGCCCGCAGTACCTGTCCGGCGACGAGCTGTCGGCGCTCGCCAGAGTGCCCGCCAGCGTGCTGCTCGTCGGGCCGGATCCCGCCGCTCTGACAGCGCTCGCCGCTCCGCTCAGCGTCATCGGCGCCACGGAGCCTGTCGTGGTCACCGCGCCAGCATGCCGTCTGCGCGCCGCCACGCTGGCTGGCACGGCGGATATGGGCGGCCAGAATCTGCTCGTCGCCGACCCCGCGGCCGCCGCCGCGCAGTGCTACATCTCAACCTCTGGGCCCACCCTGGTACAGCTGCGGGTCCGCGGCCGCACCGTGACCGTGCTCGGGACAGGCGCACCGCTGACCAATGCTGAGCTCGCGAAGGCGGGCAACGCCGCGCTCGCCGTCAACCTGCTGCCCAGCCGCCGGATCGTCTGGCTCGTCCCCGCCGTCGTTGCCGTGACCGCCGCAGCCACCGCCGGTCCCAGGACCTTCACGAGCCTGCTGCCGCTGTCGGTGTACCTGGTGACGATCCAGCTGGCGGTCGCCGCGCTGCTGGCTGCCGCGTGGCGGGCGCGCCGGCTCGGGCAGCTCGTCGCCGAGCCGCTGCCCGTCGTGGTCCGCGCGGCGGAGACGACCGAAGGCCACGGGCGGCTGTACCAGTCCAGGCACGCCCGTGCGCAGGCGGCCGACGCGCTGCGTGACGCCCTGCGCAGTCGGCTCGAGCGAGCCGCCGGTCTGCCGCGCGGAGCCGATCAGGACGCTGTCGTCGCAGCGCTGGCTCGCCGATCTGGGACCGACCCAGCCCGGATATCGGAACTTGTCTTTGGCCCGCCGCCAGCCACCGATCAGGCGCTGCTGGCGCTGGCCCGCGATCTTGACCAGCTGGAGCGAGAGGTAGGCACGACGTGAGCAGTGTAGATACCGGCAGCGCATGGCCAGCGGCTGGCGCTGATGAGACCGCGGCGCGCGCGGCCGGGCCGGAGCGGGCGGCGCTGATCGCGGTGCGCGAGGAAGTCGGCAAGGCTGTCGTCGGGCAAGATCAGGTGGTCAGCGGACTGCTCGTGGCGCTGCTCTGCCAGGGTCATGTGCTGCTCGAAGGCGTTCCGGGCGTAGCCAAGACCCTGCTAGTGCGGGCGCTGGGCGCCGCGCTCGCGATCGATAGCAAGCGAGTCCAGTTCACCCCGGATCTGATGCCTGGTGACGTGACGGGATCGCTCATCTACGACGCCCGTACCGCAGAGTTCCAGTACCGCGAGGGCCCGGTGTTCACCAACTTGCTGCTCGCCGACGAGATCAACAGGACGCCGCCGAAGACGCAGGCCGCGCTGCTGGAGGCGATGGAGGAGCGCCAGGTCTCGGTGGAGGGAGTACCGCGTCCGCTGCCCGTGCCCTTCCTGGTAGCGGCGACGCAAAACCCGGTGGAGTACGAAGGTACGTACCCGCTGCCGGAGGCACAGCTGGACAGGTTCCTGCTCAAGCTCGCCGTGATCGTGCCGGACCGAGCGGCCGAGATCGACATCCTGTCCCGGCACGCGGCCGGCTTTGATCCGCGTGATCTCGGCGGTGCGGGCATCCGGCAGGTAGCGACGGCGGCCGACCTCCGTGCCGCCCGTGCCGGAGTGGGCCAGGTGCAGGTCTCTGCGGAAGTCACCGGTTACATCGTCGATATCTGCCGTGGTACCCGGCAGTCGGCCTCGCTTCAGCTCGGCGTCTCGCCCCGTGGCGGCACCGCCCTGCTGGCGACGAGCCGGGCCTGGGCGTGGCTGTCTGGGCGCGACTACGTGACGCCCGACGACGTCAAGGCACTCGCCCGCCCCACCCTCCGGCACCGGATACAGCTCCGCCCGGAGGCCGAGCTGGCGGGCGCGACGGCCGATGGCGTGCTCGAGAGCGTCCTGTCGTCGGTGCCGGTGCCCAGGTAGCGGCACGTGTCCCTCACTGGACGCGCGGCGCTGGTCGCGCTTGTCGGCACACTCGCCGCGGTGCTGTTGCGCACGGTGCCGGGTCTGGTCACGGTCGATGGCCTCATCGCCGTGGCCATCGTCGCCGACGTCGCGCTAGCGGGCAGTGTCCGGCAGCTGCGAATGTCCCGGGCCGGTGACACCCGGATCATGCTCGGCGAGCGCGGCGCCACCACCCTGACGATCACCAACCCCGGCCGGCGCACCGTCCGCGGGCTGCTCCGCGATGCCTGGCAGCCGAGCCTCGGCGGGACCAGCCGGGCCGAGATCATGATCCCAGCGGGTGGCCATGCGACGGTGACCACGACGATGGCGCCTACCCGGCGCGGCGACAAGCCTGCCGGGAAGGTCACGGTGCGGTCGGTAGGACCGCTTGGCCTCGCGGCGCGTCAGGCCAGCCGCGCGGTGCCATGGACAGTCCGGGTGTTGCCCCCGTTCCTGAGCCGTAAGCACTTGCCGGAGAAGCTCGCCAGGCTGCGCCAGCTTGACGGCCAGCACCGGAGCCTGATCCGCGGCCAGGGCAGCGAGTTCGACTCGCTCCGCGAGTACGTGGTCGGAGACGACGTCCGCTCCATCGACTGGCGGTCGTCGGCCAGGCGTTCCGATGTCGTGGTGCGGACCTGGCGGCCCGAGCGCGACCGGCGCGTGGTGCTCGTGCTCGACACCGGTCGCACCTCGGCCGGCCGGGTGGCGGGCGTGCCGCGGCTGGATGCCGCGATGGACGCGGCGCTGCTCCTGGCGGCGCTCGCCTCCCGCGCGGGCGACCGCGTTGACTTGCTCGCCATCGACCGGCGCGTCCGCGCCAGGGTCGTCGGCGCAAGCCGGACCGAGGTCCTGCCGAGGATGACGGACGCGATGGCGCTGGTCGACTCCGAGCTTGCGGAGTCTGACGGCGACCTCATGGCCAGCACGCTGCTCGCCACCGCCCGCCAGCGCTGCCTGGTGGTGCTGCTCACCGACCTCAACTCGGCGGCACTTGAACTCGGCTTGCTGCCCAGGCTCGCGCTCCTGGTCCGCCGCTACCAGGTCGTGGTTGCCGCGACCGCGGATCCCCGGCTTGCCGAGCTAGCGGCAGCACGCGGCGATGCCCCTGCGGTGTATCAGGCGGCCGCCGCCGAGCGCGCCAGGGCCGAGCGTGCCAGGGTCGCGGCGCTGCTAACCCGGCGCGGCGTCGAGGTGATCGATGCGCCGCCGGACCGGTTGCCGTCCGCGCTCGCCGACGCGTACCTCACGCTGAAGGCCGCCGGCCGACTCTGACTTCTAGCCGAGCGTGGGCGCGTACTCAGGCGCGGCCGCGATGTCGACCGACAGGCCGAGGCGCCGCGCGCGCCGGCCCGCCACGATGACGTAAGTCAGGAAGCCTGTCTCGGCCACGGCGCCGATGCCGATGCGAGCCCAGGATGGCAGCGCGGACGGCGTGACGAACGCCTCGATGGCGCCAGACGTCGCGAGCACCACGATCAGCCCGAGGACGATCGTGACCGTGGCACGGCCCTCTTCGGCCAGCGCCTGGACGCGCCGCCGCGGGCCTGGATCTATGACTGCCCAGCCCATCCGCAGGCCGGCGGCCGCCGCCAGGAACACCGCGGACAGCTCCAGCATGCCGTGCGGCAAAATCAGCGTGAAGAACTCGACAGCCTTGCCATGGCCGACCATGAGGCCGCCGTCGACGCCCAGGTTGAGGGCGTTGATGAGCAGGACATAGATCGTGCCTATCCCCAGGAACGCGCCGAGGATCAGCGTCTGCGCCGCCACCCACACGTTGTTGGTCCAGACCTTCAGCGCGAAAGCGGAGGCGGTGTCTTGCGAGTAGTAGTCCCGGAACTGGTGGTTTACCAGGCTCGCGACCTGCGAGTGCGAGACGAGGCTGGCCTGCACGGTCGGCGACGCGGCGATCCACCGGCCGGCGATGAGCGCGACCAGGATCGATCCGGCCGCCGTCGCGAGCCACCACCACCGCGCCCGGTACGCCATCGCGGGGAAGGCCACGCCAAAGAACTCGCCGAGCGCGTGCCAGGCTGGCGTGTGCGCACCGGTGACCGCAGCGCGAGCGCGGGCGAGCAAGCCAGACAAGCGCGCGGTCAGGGCCGGATCGTGGCCGCTGCTGCGCAGCGCTGACAGATGGGTCGCGGTCCGCTGGTAGACGTCCACGAGCTCGTCGACTTCGTCCCCGGACAGGCGCCGCCGGCGGCTGAGGAGCGCGGCGAGACGATCCCAGTCGGCCTGGTGCGCGGCCGCGAAGGCATCGACGTCCACGGTCAGGAGACTACTGCCCGGCATGAGTAATCTTGGCCCGGTACCTGCGGCCACGCGGGATGAGCGAGGAGCAGCCATGGCCGACGTCATCACGGGCGAGGCTGTCGCGCTCGAGCTGCCGGTAGCGTCGTTCCCGAGCCGCACGGCCGCGCTGCTGCTCGACATGATCGCGCAGCTTGCGCTGCTGCTCATCGTGGTCATCGTGCTGGCGGGCGCGTCCGGGTCGGTCAGCAGCGACTACGGCGCGGCCGCGTTCGTCACGGCCTACGTGCTGGTGCTGGTCGCTTACCCGACGGCGTTCGAGACGCTGAGCCGGGGCAGGACGCCGGGCAAGATGGCGCTCGGCATCCGCGTGATCGGCGACGACGGCAGCCCGGTGCGGTTCCGGCAGGCGCTGGTGCGCGCTCTGGTCGGCGTGTTCGAGATCTGGACCGTCGTGCTGGCGCCGGTCGCGCTGATCACCTCGATCATCTCGGCTCGGGGCAAGCGCGTGGGCGACCTCTTCGCCGGCACCTACGTCATCCAGGAGCGGGTCCCGGCCCGGCGGGCGCTACCGATCGAGTTCGCCGTGGTCCCGCCGCCGCTGGCCGCCTGGGCTCAGCTGCTGCAAGTTTCCAGCCTCGCTGACCAGACGGCGGAGGCAGCTGGGGGTTACCTCCGCCGGTTCACCGAGCTGAGTCCGCAGGCGCGGGATTCGCTCGGTGTCCAGCTGGCCAACGCTGTCGCTGCGCAGGTCAGCCCGCCACCGCCGGCCGGGACGCCGCCGGCCGCCTACCTGTCGGCCGTGCTCGCCGTGCGACGCGAGCGCGAGCAGGCCAGATTGGCAGCGCTCCAGCCAGCGCCGCCGGTCCCCCCGCCGCCCCCGCCTTCGACCACGACGCCTGCGGCCACTATGGCTGAGCGCGCGACGGCCGAGCCCGCGACGGCCGATGCCGGGATGCCCGATGCCGGGATGCCCGAGGCCGGGATGCCTGGGCTGCCACCGCCGGCCTAAGAACCCTGCTGCCAGGACTGCAGGTAACGCAGCTGCGCGTCCGTCAGCTCGTCGATCCGCGTGCCCAGGGACGCCAGCGTGAGCCTGGCGACCTGCGCGTCGATTGGCGCCGGCACGCTGAGCACGGGACCCGCGGCTGCGGCCGCGCCGTTGTCGCGCACTTCGCCAGGCGCAGCGCCGGCTAGCCAGGCCAGCGCGAGCGCCTGCACGGCAAACGAGGTATCCATGACGGCGGCCGGGTTGCCTTCGCCCGCCACGAGGTTGACCACCCTGCCCTCGGCGAGCAGGATGATGCGCCGGCCGTCAGCCAGGACATACTCGTCCGCGTGGGGCCGGACGGCCGGGTGCACCTCCACTGCCGCAGCGGTCAGCGCGGCAATGTCGATCTCCACGTCGAAGTGCCCGGCGTTAGCCAGCATCGCGCCATCCGGCAGGGCCGCGATCTCGGCTGCGCCGATGACCTCACGGGTGCCGGTCGCCGTGATGACCATCTCGCCGAGCTGCGCGGCGGCGCTCATCGGCATGACCCGGAAGCCCTGCATGATCGCGCCGAGTGCGCGGACGGGGTCGACCTCGGTGACGAGCACCTGGGCGCCGAGTCCGCGGGCGCGCTCGGCGATCCCGGAGCCGCACGGGCCGAAACCTGCCACCACGACGGTCTTGCCTGCCACGAGCGTGTTGGTCGCGCGCACGACGCCGTCCAGCACCGACTGACCGGTGCCGTACTTGTGGTCGATCATCCGGGTGACCGCCGACAGCTCTGCAGCGATCATCGGGAAGCCCAGCGACCCGGCCGCCGCCATGCGACGCAGCCGAGCCGCCCCTGTTGACGTTGCCTCGCAGCCGCCGCGAACGCCGGCTACCAGCTCCGGGCGTGCATCGTGGAGCGTGTTGACAAGGTCGCCGCCGTCGTCCATCAGCAGGTCGGGCTCGCTGTCCAGGATCCGGTGGATGTGCTCGTAGTAGACGCCCCGCCCCACACCTGCGCGCGCCTGCACGGTGACGCCCGGCTCCGCGGCCAGCGCAGCCGCGATGTCATCCTGGGTGGACAGCGGATTGGACGCGGCCAGGTGGACCGTCGCGCCACCAGCCGTCAGCGTCCTGATCAGCACGGCTGTCTCCGCCGTGACGTGCAGGCAGCAGCCGACGGTAAGCCCGGCGAACGGCTGCTGACCTTCGAAGGACTGGCGGAGCATGCCGAGCACCGGCATGGCCCGCTCTGCCCAGGCGATGCCGGGCTGGCCGGCGAGGGCCAGCCCGGCATCGGCGACGTCGGACGAAAGTGCAAGCCGACCACCCGAAGCCGGCCGCGAGGCCGGCCCCGGCCGGTCAGTACCGGTAGTGGTCCGGCTTGTACGGGCCATCGACCGGGACGCCGAGGTAGGCGGCCTGCTCCTTAGTCAGCATGGTGAGCTTGACGCCGAGCGCGTCCAGGTGCAGCCGGGCCACCTTCTCGTCCAGGTGCTTGGGCAGTACGTGCACGCCGAGCGGGTACTCGTCGGTCTTCGTGAACAGCTCAACCTGAGCGATGACCTGGTTGGTGAAGCTGTTGGACATCACGAAGCTCGGGTGCCCGGTCGCGTTGCCGAGGTTCAGCAGCCGGCCCTCGGACAAGACGATCACGGCGTGCCCGTCCGGGAACGTCCACTCGTCGACCTGCGGCTTGATGTTGACGCGCCGGACGCCCGGCAGCCGGGTCAGGCCCGCCATGTCGATCTCGTTGTCGAAGTGCCCGATGTTGCCGACGATCGCCTGGTGCTTCATCTGGCTCATGTGCTCGGCCGTGATGATGTGGAAATTCCCGGTCGCGCTGACGAAGATGTCGCCGGTACCGACTACATCCTCAAGCCGCGCCACCTGGAAGCCGTCCATTGCCGCCTGGAGCGCGCAGATGGGGTCGATCTCCGTCACGATGACGCGGGCGCCCTGGCCGCGCAGCGACTCGGCGCAGCCCTTGCCCACATCGCCGTAACCACAGATGACAGCGACCTTGCCGCCGATCAGAACGTCAGTGGCCCGGTTGATGCCGTCCACCAGGGAGTGCCGGCAGCCGTACTTGTTGTCGAACTTCGACTTGGTGACCGAGTCATTCACGTTGATGGCCGGGAACCGCAGTGACCCGTCGTTAGCCATCTCGTACAGCCGGTGCACGCCGGTAGTCGTCTCCTCGGTGACGCCCTTGATCTCCGCCGCCATCGCCGTCCACTTGCCCGGCGCCTGTACGAGCGAGCGCGCCAGCACAGCCAGGATGACGCGGAACTCCTCGGCATCGTCGTCCTTGGCATCGGGCACCGTGCCGGCTGCTTCGAAGTCCGCTCCCTTGTGGACGAGCAGGGTGGCGTCGCCGCCGTCATCAAGCAGCATGTTGGGCCCGACCTCGCCGGGCCAGGTGAGGGCCTGCTCCGTGCACCACCAGTATTCGTCCAGCGTCTCGCCCTTCCAGGCAAACACCGGGACGCCCTTCGGGTGCTCGGGCGTGCCGTCAGGGCCGACCGCGATCGCTGCCGCAGCGTGGTCCTGGGTCGAGAAGATATTGCAGGAAGCCCAGCGCACCTGGGCGCCGAGCGCCACCAGCGTCTCGATCAGCACGGCCGTCTGCACGGTCATGTGCAGCGAGCCGGTGATCCGGGCACCTGCGAGCGGCTGCGAGTCGGCCCACTCAGCGCGAACCGCCATCAGGCCCGGCATTTCGTGCTCGGCCAGCCTGATCTCGCGACGGCCGAAGTCGGCCAGCGACAGGTCGGCAACCTTGAACGGGATTGTCTCCGCGGGCATGCGGGCTCCTTGATCTGTTGCGGAATGGTCTGTTGCGAAACTCAGGTATCCGGCCCCGATCCGGAGCCACAGCACGACGTTACGGCAGGTTGCCTACCCACGGCACGCTCAGCTGCGCATTTCTGACAACAACTTGTAAGATTAGTGCATGCGGATCACGGAGGCGGCCCGGCGACTAGATCTCACACCGCGGATGCTCAGGTACCGGGAGTCGCTCGGCCTGCTCCCGGCGCTCCGCCCGGTCCGCGGCCGGGGCGCCGCGCGGGGGCCGGACCGCGGGCCAATCCGAGCCAGCACAGTCCGAGCCAGCACCGTCCGAGCCAGCACAGTCCGAGCCGGCACGAGCCGGACCGGGCAGGGCCGGGCCGGCACGCACCGGCAGTTCTCCGACGCCGATGTGGCAGCCGTGGCGCTGGGCCTGTCGCTGGAGCGGCGCTACGACATCAGCCCCGTCGCGCTCGCCTTCGGCATCCGCGTCCTCGCCGATCCGCGGGTCCGGGCCGAGGTCGCCGAGCTGGGGCGACGGATCGGCCGGGTCCAGCCGCCGCCGGCGCGGGCCCTGGACTTCGAGCAGGAGCGCGCACTCCGGCTCCTGGGCCAGCCCTAGTCGGATCGTTCTCAGTACGTGAGCGTCAGGCGCTCCGGCGGAAGTACGCGGCCGGGGTGACCCCGGTCTCGCGGCGGAATGCCTGCACGAACGCGCTCTCGGAGTCGTAGCCGACATGCCGGGCTACGTTGCCGACCGGCTCGCCGCGAGCCAGCGCGGCGAGCGCGGCCTGGACTCGAAGCAAGGTGCGCCACCGGCCGAAGCTCACGCCAGTGTCGGCGACGAATGCTCTGGCCAGCGTGCGCTCACTAGCCCCCACTTCGCGGCCCCATTCGGCCAGCGTCCGGCAGTCGGCTGGGTCGGCGGCGATCCCGTCCGCGACCATCCTGGCCCGGTCATCGGCCGGCATATGTACCTCGATTGTGGTCATAGCAACCGGCCGCAGCAGGCCCACGAGCACCGCCTCGGCATTCTCCCGCTGGTCGGGCTCGAGACCAGGGTCTTCCAGGTAGCCGATCAGCTCGGCCAGCAGCGCACTGGCCGAGACTGGAGTCGGCTCGGTCCAGCTGATCGGGCACTGCGCGGGCCGGAGGTAGGCGGACCGCATGGTTGCCGTTCCTGTCGAGAGCGTCTCGTGTCGCAGACCCGCAGGTATCCACAGCGCCCGGGTGGGCGGCAGCACCCAGGCTGATTCCTGCGTGCGGACGGTCAGGACGCCGCTTGCAGCCCACGCCAGCTGGTGATCTTCATGTGTGTGCCAGTCGAAGACCAGCCCCGCTGGCATCGGAAAGGTCGCTACCACCACGGCCGCGGCCGGGTCTAGCTCGTCGGCGCAGTAGGCATCTCGGTCGGGACCCAGCGGGCTATGTCCGTCTTGCGACACAGCTTGGCAGCCTACGCCCTTGGCCAGCGGCTGTGCAGTTCCTAGCGTCGTGGTCATGAACGATAACCATGCACGGGTGTGCACGAGCCCGGAGTGGGCGCTGCACATCCAGACGGACATCCTGCCGGCGCTGACCCGCGACGTCGACCTCGGCGACCGCATGCTGGAGATCGGACCTGGGCCCGGCGCGGCGACCGAATGGCTTCGCAGCCGGGTCGGCACGCTGACGGCGATCGAGGTCGACGAGACCGCGTCCGCCCTGCTGGCCAGCCGGTATGCGAGCACGAACGTCGAGGTCGTCACCACCAGCGCCGCCGAGCTGAGTTACCCGGATGCCAGTTACGACTCCGTCGGCTGCTTCACGATGCTGCATCACGTGCCGACGATGGCGCTGCAGAACGCCATTCTCGCCGAGGCGTTCCGGGTCCTGCGGCCCGGCGGCGTACTGATCGGCTCCGACAGCCTCGCCAGCAACGACCTCCATCACTTCCACGCTGACGACACCTACAACCCCGTAGATCCGGCCTGGCTGCTTGGCCGCTTGCAGACCCTCGGCTTCGGCGCATTGACGATCGAGGTGGACGACGTCCTGAAGTTCGTCGCCACCAAGCCGGCCAGTCCGGCATGCAGCACGCCGGCCGCTCCAGGTACGGCCGAGGACTGCCAGTGACCGGTACCGAGCGCCTGCGCGCCGCTGTGACGGGCCTGATCGGCATGGCCGCGACAGCCGAGCAGGAGCTCATGGCCTCGCCTGAGCGGGCGGCCAGCGGCAGCGCGCAGCACTGGGCGGCGCTGCCGGTGATCGCGCACAACACAGAGTTCCGGCGCCAGCAGGTGCAGCGGCTGCGCGCCATCCGCACCGGCGATGCGCCACCGGAGTTCGCGGAAGTCGACCATGCGTCGGCGACGCTGTACGCCGAGCTGGCGGCACAGCCGGCTGATGCCGTCGCCCGTGATAGCTGGCGCGTCGCAGGCGAGCTTGCCGAGGAGATGCGCCTGGTCAGCAGCGCGGACCTGACCGACCCGGCCAGGAATCCGTGGCTGCGCGGCCGACAGCTGTGGCTCCAGGTCGTCGTGCGCGGCTTCTGGCATCCGACTGGGCACCTCGGGGAGTACTACCTGGGCCACGGGCAGGGCGATCGGGCTGTGGCGCTAGCCGCGCACGGGGTCGCGACCGCGACCTACCTGAGCGCGCCAGCCCCCGTACGCGGCCTGGCGAGCTACAACCTGGCGTGCGCCCAGGCGCGCGCGGGACTGCTCGACGAGGCGGCGGCGACCCTGACCGAGGCGGTGACGCTCAACCCCGACGTGCGGGTGAACGCCCGCCGCGATGTCGACCTGGCGGCGGTCAGGGATGGTGGCCGCCTGGCCGCACTGCTTTGAGTGAACGCTGCTTGAGTGAACGCCCCTCGCCGGAGCGCTCTAGTCCGGTCGCTTGCGGACAGCTCGGGATGCCAGCCGGCCGGGGCCGCGCCGAGACCGGCGCCTGGCGGCTCTGACCGCCGGATCGGCTGGGTTGGCTCGGTCCGGACGGTAGATGTCAGGTTCCAGGAAGATCAGCTCGGCGATCGGGACCGCCGCACGGATCCGGCGCTCGGCGGCGTCGATGCCGGCCGCGACGCTCGCCGCCGTGTCGTCATGCACCACGCCGATCTTGGCCGCGACGAGTAGCGTGTCCGGCCCGATGTGGAGCGTGCGCAGGTGAATGACCCGGTCGACCTCCGGGCCGGCCTCGATGGCGGCAACGATTGCCGCCTCGACATCGGCACTGGCCGACTCTCCGATCAGCAGGCTCTTCGTCTCGGTCGCGAGCACCACGGCCACCGTGGCGAGCAATAGCCCGATGGCCACCGACCCGGCGCCGTCCCAGACGTCGTCGTGGGTGATCGTCGCCACCGACACGCCGATCAGTGCGAGCACCAGACCGCTGAGCGCGGCGACGTCCTCGAGCAGAACGGCCGGTAGCTCGGGTGCCTTGGCGTGCCTGATGAAGCTGCGCCAGCTAGCCCGGCCGCGGCTGCGGTTCGACTCTTTCATCGCGGTGCGCAGGGACAGGCTCTCGAGCACGATTGCGATTCCCAGTACGCCAAGCGCGACCACGGGCGAGACGAGCTTCTCCGGGTGCATGATGCGGTGGATGCCCTCGTAGACCGAGAACACGGCGCCGACAGTGAACAAGACGAGCGCGACGATGAATGCATAGAAGTAGCGTTCCGCGCCATACCCGAACTGGTGCTCTTCGGTTTCTTCTCGCTGGGCCCGGCTACGGCCGATCAGGAGCAGCGCCTGGTTCCCGGAGTCGGCGACCGAGTGGACAGCCTCGGCCAGCAGCGAGGCGGATCCAGTGATGGCAAAGGCGACGAACTTGACGACGGCAATGCCGAGGTTCGCCGCCAGCGCGGCAAAGACGGCACGCTTGCCGCCGTGCCCGCTGTTATCGGCGCGTGTTACGGGACCAGGCGCGTCGCTTGTTGCGATGGGCCATCACTCCCGCGCGTCGCCCGCCGCCGGGTCGCGTGCCTCGTCGATCAGCAGCACGGGAATGTCGTCGCGGACCGGGTACGCCAGGCCGCAGTCCGGTCCCGTGCACACCAGCTCGCTGGCAGCGTCGTCGGCGCGGAGCGGTGCATGGCATTTCGGGCAGGCCAGGATCTCCAGCAGCCAGCTATCGATCTTCATAACCATCTCCAGTCGCTCGTGGTGGCCGGACGCCTGCTCGCTCCCGAGCATCAGGGATCTTACCGGTGCACCGTACGCAGGGCCGCACCGATCATCTGTCTCCGGGGTCCCGAACGGCTTCTCCTGCCGTCGCTGCCGCCGCCACCTGCGGCCAGGTGCCGCTAGCGGCGCTGCCCTTGGATCGCGTCCCGGCCTAGCCCGGACGTGTCCCAGAGCTACCGCAGCCGACTGCCATCCGTGGGTGCCGACCGCAGGACCCGCAGGTGGCCCCGGCGGCCGACCTCGACGCCCTGACCTGTGGGCTCGGCCGGCACGCTTGGCGGCGTCGCCTCACGCACGGCGTTGGCGAGCGCCTCCAGGTCGTCCGCCTCGACTGGCTCATCGGGCGGGTCCCCGACCGGGAGCCTGACGACGTCCCAGCCGCGAGGCGCCGTCATCCGGTCGGCGTGCCGAGCGCACAGGTCGTAGCAGTGCGGCTCGACGAAGGCGGCGAGCGGACCGAGCACTGCCGTTGAGTCACGGTAGACGTAGGTGAGGGTGTACAAGGCGACCTGCCTGCAGGCGGGCCGGGAGCACTGACGAGGGGTCAACGGAGCACCATCCCGGCCTGGTGCCGCCGCCCGCGGGCGAGCGGTATCCGGGCGCCGGTAGCTAGGGGGTCGTGATGGTCCCTCACAACGGCTGACGGTATCGATCGGCAGACGGTAACGCCACCACCCGGGGCACACTGCGCGATCGTGTCTCCGCCTGCCAGATCGCGGGGACGAAACTCGCCGTCCACTGCTGGGATACGCTGAGTTACTGTGCATGACGGCAACGGCATTGGCCGTCCGACAGCGGGCCGGATTCGCCGCCGCGACCGGCACGGCCGCGGGCTGCGCGGCTCGCTCGTGCCGCCCGATGTACCCCTGCACCGATCCCGGTCTGGGCGATTTGATGATCTTGTCCTGCTGGCGGTCTCCCAGCTAGAGCCGCGCTGGGAAGCAGAGCTGTCGGGGATCGAGTTCGGCGTCGAGGAAATCCCCCCGGTCATCCCCGATAACGACGATCCGGAGCCGATACCGCTGGCCCGGCTCGAGCCCGGTTCTGACCGGCCCGGTGTGACGGGCCCGCCCGGTCACCAGGCCACTGACCTGTCCGGCCCGACAGACCTGGCCGGGCTTGCCGACCTGGCCGAGCTTCATGACCGGCCCGCCCGGATCGTGCTGTACCGCCGTCCGCTGCTGGCTCGCGCCGACGGCCAGGAAGAACTGGCCGAGCTGGTCCTTGATGTGATCGTCGAGCAGTTCGCTCACTGGCTTGGCGTGGACCCGCAAACCGTCGATCCCGGCTACCCGGCAGAGGAGTAGCCGCTCCTGCGCCGCATAGCTGCTAGCCCAGGATGGCTGACAGCGAGTCGGTCACGCCAGGAAGCTGTATCGACGTGAGCGCGCTCGGGACCGCCAGGACCGACTGCACGGTCCCGCCTGCGGTGATGATCCGGCCCGCATAGACCGGCCCGCCGGTTAGCGGTGTCACGATGACCGAGAACTCGGTGACATTGGCGCCGGCGGGCGGGCCAACCGGGACGACAACCGATGAGCCGGCGGCGATCTGCACGGTCTGCCCCTGCTGGCCGACGGCCGAGACCGTTGCGGTCGCAGTGGTGATCCGGGCGGTCGCGGCATGCTGCGGCGCCGATAGCACGAGCTCGGTCTTGCCAGCCGATTTGGCCGGGTTGTCGGCCGCCACGCCCTGCTGGGTGATCGGTCCGCTGCTCACCGCCATCGCTCCGGGCGAGCCCGCGGGGCCACCCGAGACCAGCAGCGTGGCAGCGACAGGCACGCTGGAAGAAATGCTGATCGCGCCTGCCACCCCGCTCAGCGAGGGCAGCGGGATCGAGACGGCCGACCCGCCCAGCAGGTCGATGCCCGTCCCGCCGGTCGGCTGGTAAGAGCCCTTGGCGGTGACCGCAGTGACCTTCACCTGCGCCGCGGCGGTTCCAGGCACGGCGATATAGAGCGCCGGTGTACCGCCGCCGCCGGGCATTCCGGGGATCACCAGGTGCCCGGCGGGCGCCCCGGTCGGGGGCAGCCAGAGACCGTCGTCGTTCGCCGGCCCGCTCTCCCTGACCGCAGCCGTCACTTGCCCGACGCTCGTGGTGACGTTGAGCGCGATGACCTTCGAGGACTGGAGCAGCTGTCCGAGCGACTGGACGACGATGCTGTGGGGCGGGACCGTGATGCCGTTGTCGACGTTCCCGAGCAGCGGTGGCCCCTTGGTGACGTCCGTGAGCACAGACAGCTGCGCATCAGCCGCCTGGCTGCCAGTGTTCGCGAGGTACAGCTCGATCGTCGCAGCCGACGCCTGGCCAGGCCCGACGAACCAGAAGCTGGTGCCGGGCGCGCCGCATTCCGCGGTGACGAGGCCGCCAGGACCCGTCTGCTCGACTTCCAGGCCCTGGGCCATGGCACCCTTAGCCTCGACCTGAACCCCGCCGCGGCCCGCGCTCGTGCTCACGGCCGGGCTCGAGCCGGGCTGCCCGGCCTGCTGGGCCGATGACAGCGGGTCCGCTGGCCTGACGGCCGAGATCTGAAGCACCCCCGGCCCGGTATCGGTGGCAACCACCGCGCCAGGCGTCGGGCTGCCACCTGGCGTCAGCCGGGTCACGACGGCGCTGCCCGCGGAGGTAGTAGCGGGCACCGCAGCGATCGCCACAGAGGCGGCTGTCGGCGCGGCCGAACCGACCGCCGGGCAGACTCGCACGGCATTCGACACCACGGCATGGCTGGACTCAACGGCGCGTCGGGCGGCCTGACGAGCGGCTGCCACGGGATGACCGCTGCCCGCCGCGAAATAGATCCCGGCTAGCGCCAGGACGACGAGCGCGGCGAATGCCGGGCGGCCGTACCGCATCCGTGTCACCACGTATCTCCGTCACTGTCACGCTCGGGCGCGGGCCAGCCGCGCGAGGGCCTGTCGTCACGGCCAGGCCAGTCGTGATGCACCTCGTCGGCCGGCGGCAGCGCTTCCAGCTCGTCACCTTCCTCGGCCCATGGCTGCTCCTGGCCCGGCTGCCGGTAGTCCTGCGACCAGCCAGCCTGCGCCGCTGAGGACGGCCAGGCCGAGGACTGGTCGTCAGAGCCCCAGGCGGCGGGCTGGCCCTGGGAGCTAGCTGGGTCCCGATCGCCAGGGCTGCGCTGATAGTCGCCGGGCTCCGGATAACTGCCGCGGTCCTCATATGCCGCCCGGCCCCGGCCGAAGTCCCGCGCGTCGCGGTGGCCCGGCGGACTTGAGTAGCCGGGTTCGTCGGCGTATCCGGGCCCACCGGTGTACGCAGGACCGCCGGTGTACCCAGGGCCACCGGTGTACCCAGGCTGGCCGTAGGAGGGCTGGTCGTAGGGCGGCTGACCGTAGGCTGGCGGGCCGTAGGCTGGCGGGCCGGCGGAATCGGTTGCTTCCGAATATGGCGCATCCGGATACGGCGACCCGGACGGCGACCCGGACGGCGATCGGCCCTGGCTGGCGCTCGCGCGGCGATCCCTGCCACCCGGCAGGCCCGACCCGTAAGGCTCGTCGTACGGCATGCCCGATGGCGACGGCGCGCCGCGGCGCGGCGTGTCACCGTAGGCGGCCGGCTGGCCGTAGGCAGGGTCGCGGTGGCCAGGTTCGCCGTAGGCAGGCTGGCCGTAGGCAGGGTCGCCGTAGGCGGGCGGGCGGCCAAGGCCAGAGTCGCCGTAGCCGGCCGGGTCGCGGCGGTTAGCGGAGTCATACGCCGGCGCACCACCGTACGCGGGCGCACCACCGTACGCGGGCGCACCACCGTGCGCGGGCGCACCACCGTGCGCGGGCGCACCACCGTGCGCGGGCGCACCACCGTATGGCGGATCGGCGTAGTTCGGTCCGTCGATGTCGAGCAGCCCGTCCGCCGTTAGCGGATCTGGCTGGCCGCGCCCGGCGCGGCCAGCCATCGGCGGCAGCTCGTCGTCACCGTAGAAGCCGCCATCGCGGGTCCGATGATCGTGGTCACGCGGATCAGGCGGTAGCGCCCGTGCATCGGGCGGCTCGCTGATGAACCGGCTGGCGGGCTGGCCAGCTGGCCAGGCCGCCACAGGGGAATTAGCCGCGGCGCCCGCGCGGGTCGCGCGGGCTCCCGTCGGTCCGGCAGCGAAGACTTCGGTGGCGGCGCCGCCTGCCGCAGCACCGCCAGCCGCCGCACCGCCTGCCGCCGCACCGCCAGCCGCCGCACCGCCTGCCGCTGCACTGCCTGCCGCTGCCGCCGCACGGGCCGCCTTCGCGGCAGCGCGGCCGCTGCCGACGCTGGGTGTCGCGACATCGCCGCCGCGATCAGTCGACCTGCCGCGCACACCGCGGCGAGCCCCGGATCGTCCGAGCCGCTTTCCGCGGGCGCCGTCCCGCCGGGAGCTACCGGCCGTCCCGCGTCGGCCGGCCCGGCCGGGCTGGCCCTGCCGAGCTTCCTGATCAGGCAGACTGGCGGCCTGGCCAGGGCTGCCCGCCGCGCCCACCAGGACGGCCTCGCGCTCGGCGCCGGCGTCCTCATCTTGTTCACCAGCTTCGCTGCCCTGCTCGCTGTCGTCCTCATCTGGTCCGCCACCGGTCGTTGCCCCAGCGGCCGCGGCCTCGATCTCGGCGGCAGTCCGGATGCCCGGCAGGGCAAGCGCCGCGACGACTACGAACGCCAGCAACTCCAGCGCCGTCACCAGATCGTGAAGCAGGGCACTCCTGCTGATCGTCAGCGTGCCGCCGCCAGCGGGCAGCCTGAACGCCTGCGCCCAGCTGCCGGCCGGCGAGGCGACCGAAGTGAGAGCGCGACCGTTGACCGAAGCCGACCAGTTCCCAGCCGGCTCTGCCAGCAGCACGGTGCCGCCCGCGGCCGGGACCCTGGCGCCCGCGACGCCCACTGGCCCCGAGGCCAGCGGGACCACAGTGCCGTCTGGCTCTAGCACACTCACGCGCGACGGCAGGTCAGTCAGGCGCCACAGGTCGAACTGACCCGTCACGCTCATGCTCACCCCGGTCAGGCCAGGAACGCCGTTGAGCACGCTGGCGAGACCGGTGTCGATCGGTGCACGCATGAGCACGAAGCCAATGTCGAATCTGGCGAGCTGCTGGCTCTGGTCGACCGCCTCGCCGCCGGCCGGCGCCACCAGCGCGGCCACCGCCCTGGTAAGCGCGCGCTGTGCGGCGGCCGGCGGGACCAGTGCCGGGTCGCCGAACTGCGGGCTGCCCCCGCGCAGCAGCAAGAAGGAGACATGGCCGCCCGTGGACGTAAGGACGAGCGTGCGAAGCTGCCGGCCGGCCCCGCCGGTGCTCGATACAAGCGACGGCACGACCTGGCCCGCGGCCGGCCCGATCGGACCGCTCACCCCGTTCGTGAGCCAGTAGGACGCCGCCAGCACAGGTGCCGTGCAGGCAGCGAGCGCAAGGATCGCCATCGGCACGCCGCGCACGGATCGGAGCCGCCGTAGGCCGGTGCGACCACCGGCAAGAGTGCGCCCGATGCCGTCCGCGGCGGCTGCCGCCGCGAGCAGCAGGCCGGCCGCAGCGACGGCGAGCGGTACTCCTGGCCACGCGGCGACTGGCTGACCGCCAGCCGGGGTGACGGTCACCCGGCTGGCAAGCAGTGCGAAGGCAAGCCCGGCGATTGCGACGAGCCAGCCAGCGATGACCAGCGGACGTCGCCGCGTCGTCAGCAGCGCGGCCAGCGCGGCCAGCAGGAGCGCCCCGCTGACCCAGTACGCCGGCAGGCCCGGTCCGCCGGGGCTCAGCAGCAGCAACGACCGGGCCGGCAGACTCGCCGACGCCAGGCCCGGCCGCTGGATGCCGGGTTCCAGGAGCAGTCCGGTGGGGTGCTGAAGCAACGGGATCAGCCATGGCAGCAGTAGCACGAACGGCGTCAGGACGACGATGGCGAGATTCCGCAGCAGCGTCCGTGCTTGCCGGCGCAGGCCGAGCCCGGCCGCAACCGCGCCGACTATGGCTATCGGCCACAGCAGCGGCACGAACGCCGCGCCCACGGTGACCGCGAGGCCGGTCGCCCACGCGGCCCGCCTGGCGAGCCTGGGTGGCTGGCTGAACATACGGCCAGCCAGCAGGCCGATCAGCGGGATGAGCATGAACGCGACCGCGCTGCCGAGCCGGCCGGCCGAGATGGCGCCGAAGGCGATCGGCAGCAGTGCATAGGAGGCCGCTGCCCAGACGCGGATGGCGACGGACTTGGTGACGCGGCGCAGCGCAAGGAATGCTGTGACGCCGGCCAGCGGCACACAGCCGAGCAGCAGCACATCGACAGCGAGCCAGGCCTTGCCGAGCAAGATGGTCGACAGCAGCGCCAGGAATCCCACATACGGTGGTCCGGCGCTTGCCGAGCCGATCCCCGTCGGGTGATAGGCGCGCAGGAACTGTGACCATAGCCCGGCGGCGCCTTCCCAGGCGGGCAGTAGCGCCCCGCCGCCCAGCGTGCCGCTGGCCACTACCGAGCGCTCCGCGACCGCGGCGATGACGATCAGCGCGAGGGCCAGCAGGACGCCGGGCCTGGTCAGCAGCCGCTGGAGCAAGCCGGTGTCGACCAGCAGCGAGTCGTCGTCGGTTGGATCGTCGCTAGCGTGATGCGCCCCAGCTAGATCCTCAGGGGCCGGCCGGGCCACCACCATGGCGACGAACTCGGCCACCCGCCGGATGGACCGGCCCGCAGGCAGGTCGGCGCGCAGCCTGCTGTACGCGGCGCGCCTGCCACGTGCCCGCCGCCGCCTCGCATTGCTGAGCTTGAGCGGATGGCCGACGACGCTGAGGACGGCCGCCGACTCATCAAGTGCCGCCGCCGGCCGCTTGGCCACCAGGTAGAAGATGGTGCGGAGCAGCGACAGCATGAGGTTGCCGGCCAGCGAAACGAGCATCGCGCCCAGCGGCAGATTCCCCAGTAGCGTCACCAGGCCGTTGCGGCGCTCTAGCAGGCGGCTGCGACGTCCCACCGAGATAGGCCGGCGCCCGCGCGTCGCGGCGTTGGCGTGGAAGACGACGGCGTCGGTGATGACCCGGACCCGGTAACCGGCGGCGTGCACCCGCCAGCAAAAATCCACGTCCTCGCGGAACAGCGTCATGCCAGGATCAAATCCCGCCGCCTGTTCCCAGACGTCGCGCCGGACGAGCATCCCGGCGCTGGACACGGCCAGGACATCCCGGTCGCCATCGTGCTGCCCTTGGTCGATCTCGCGCGGCTCGATGCCGGTAATCCGGCGGCCGGCCGTGTCGATTGTCTGCCCGGCCTCGATGATCACGTCCCGGTTGGACCAGTCCATCAGCTTCGGGCCGAGCACCGCTGCAGCCGGGGTCTCGGTGGCGCCGCGCAGCAGCTGCTCAAGTGCGTCGGCGGCAGGCTCGCAGTCATCGTGCAGGAGCCACAGCCATTCGATCTGATCAGCGTGCCTGCGGCCGGACTGCCCGCCAGCCACCGGCAGGCTCGCGGCCTTGTGCTGGACTGCGCGCCGGACGGCCGCGGCATAGCCGGTGGACCGGTCCATCCCGAAGACAGCACTCTGCCCGAGTAGCGCCGCGAGCACCGAGCCGCTGCGGTCGCGGCTGCCGGTATCCACTGCTACGACTCGCTGCACCGGCTTGGTCTGCTCGTTCACCGCCTCCATCAGATGCGGAAGCCACGCGGCGCCGTCGTGCGCGACGATCACGGCGGTCACCACATGCTGGGAATACGAGTCCGTTGGCGACAAGAGATTCGCTTGCTGTCCGGGGGTTGACTGGCCGGGTCGCCGACATGGAGCTGCCGACTCGACCTGGTGGGGTACCCGTGAACAATACGCGAATCTGGCTCAACTGGATGGCCAGACAGAATGTGCAGGCCAGGCCCAGCGCCCCGGCGCTCAGCGCGCTGGCTAGACCGCCTGCCGCTTCAGCCTGCGGCGTTCCCGCTCAGAGAGGCCGCCCCAGATCCCGAAGCGTTCATCGTGGCCAAGGGCGTACTCCAGGCACTCAGCCCGGACCTCACAGCTTCGGCAGACCCGCTTGGCCTCCCTGGTCGAGCCGCCCTTCTCCGGGAAAAACGCTTCCGGATCCGTCTGCGCGCATAGCGCGCGATCCTGCCAGCTCTGCTCCCCGGCATCATCTGCGCCGATGCCAAGTGCGTCGTGCACCAGCGAGACGATGACGTCTGCCACTGCACACCTCCCTGCGGTCAGTTCCCCGTGCTCCCGCCCCCGTCTGCTTCGGCGCGAGAATTACATGAGTGAAATTACACGCGCGTGTCTTGCTGCTCGTCAAGGGAGATACGTGATAGAGGCCACCCGGATGCCCTGGATGAGGAGAAAGTCCGCGAGATTATTTCCGGAACGGGGTCGGCTTGCCCTCGCCGACCGCCCATCGGTACGCGGCTCCGCCGTGCCAATCGCGGCTCCGCCGTTGCCAATCGACGGGGTAGCGCGCGCGATGCCGACCCGGGTTGCAAGACTTTCGTGCATGCGCATCACAGTTCTGGCCGGCGGGGTCGGCGCGGCCAGGTTCCTGCGGGGCCTGCGCGCCGCGGAACCCGATGCCGATATCACGGTCATCGGCAACACCGGCGACGACTTCACTCCGTTCGGTCTGCATGTCTGCCCGGATCTGGACACCGTCATGTACACGCTCGGCGGCGGCATCAGCGAGGAGCAGGGGTGGGGCCGGGCCGGCGAGACCCGCGTGGTGCTGTCAGAGCTGGCCGCGTACAACGCGGAGCCCAGCTGGTTCGGCCTCGGCGACCTGGATATCGCCACGCACATTCTGCGTAATCAGATGCTCGCCGACGGACTGCCGCTGTCGGAGGTGACGCGGCGGCTGTGTGACCGGTGGCAGCCCGGCGTCACGTTGCTGCCGATGTCCGACGATCCGGTGCGGACGCACGTCACCGTCGAGTTGGACGGCCGTGAGCAGGAGCTGCATTTCCAGGAGTGGTGGGTCAGGCTGCACGCCGCCGTCCCCGCTCGCAAGATCGAGGCCGTCGGCGCTGCGACATCCCGGCCGGCGCCTGGCGTACTCGAGGCCATCGATGCTGCTGACTTCGTGCTGTTCCCGCCCTCTAACCCGGTCGTCAGCACTGGCGTGATCCTGGCCGTACCGGGCATCGCCGAAGCGGTCAGCGCCAAGACCGTGGTCGGAGTGTCGCCGATTATCGGCGGCGCGCCGGTGCGTGGCATGGCCGACGCCTGCCTGGCGGCCATCGGGGTGCAGACGTCTGCCGCGGCGGTCGGTGCGCACTACGGAGCCAAGCTGCTCGACGGGTGGCTGGTGGACGAACAAGATAAGGACGCGGTGGACGCGCCCGAACTGGCCGGCATCACCGTCCGCAGCCGCCCGTTGTACATGACGACCGTCGCCGCCTCGGCAGAGATAGCCAGGGCAGCGGTCGATCTCGCGCTGGAGGTGCGGCGGTGACTGGAGATACATCGGTGACTGGAAATGCAGCGGTGACAAGCCAGCACTTCACGCCAGGCCCGGCTCAGCTCACTGTCGTGCCGGTCAGTGGCCTGCCCGAGATCGTCGCCGGGGCCGATCTGGCCACGCTGATCGCCGACGCTGCACTGACCGGTCCCGGCCTGCTCGAGGGCGACATTATCGTGATCACCTCGAAAATCGTCAGCAAGGCCGAGGACCGGGTCATCAGCGGCAACCGTGAGGACGCGATCCGCGCCGAGACTGTGCGGGTCGTCGCCCGCCGTGGTCCGACGACGATCAGCCAGACCCGGCACGGCCTGGTGATGGCCGCAGCCGGCGTCGACGAGTCCAACACCGAGCCAGGCACGCTGGTGCTGCTGCCCGTCGACCCAGACGCCTCCGCCCAGCGGCTGCGCAAGGCTATCGGCGAGCGAGCGGGCGTCCGGCTCGGAGTGATCATCACCGACACCATGGGCAGGCCGTGGCGGGCCGGCCAGACGGACGCCGCGATCGGCGCGGCGGGGATCACGCCACTGCTGGACCATCGCGGCCAGACCGACACCTTCGGCAACTTGCTGGAGGTCACGGTCGCAGCCGTGGCGGACGAGATCGCCGCGGCCGCTGACCTGATCAAGCAGAAAACTACGGGCGTCCCGGTCGCGATCGTCCGCGGTCTGTCCGAGTTGGTCACCGACGCCGCTGGGCCGGGCGCGAGCGCGATCATCCGGCCCGCTGCCGAGGACATGTTCCGCCTGGGTGCAGCGGACGTCCTGACGGCGCGCCGGACCGTGCGCGAGTTCACGTCCGCGCCAGTCTCTCCCGACGCGGTGCGGCGCGCCATCGCGGCGGCGATCACCGCGCCAGCGCCGCATCACAGCCAGCCATGGCGGTTCGCTGTCCTGGAATCGGCGCAAGCGCGCACAAGGCTGCTCGATGACATGCTCGCAGCCTGGCAAGCTGATCTGAGTGCGGATGGCTTCACGGCCGAGCAGATCGCCAAGCGAATCCGCCGCGGCGAGCCGCTGCGCAAGGCGCCGCTGGTCATCGTGCCGTGCCTGGCGGCCGACGCGGCGCATGCTTATCCCGATGCCCGGCGCAACGCCTCCGAGCGAACGATGTTTGTCGTAGCGATGGGCGCGGCCATTGAGAATCTGCTCGTCGCCCTCGCCGTCGAAGGCCTGGGCAGCTGCTGGATCTCCAGCACGCTGTTCTGCCGCGAGATCGCGACTCAGTCACTCGGCCTGCCCGCGGCCTGGGAGCCGATGGGCGCGATCGGCGTCGGGCACCCCGCCGCGCCTGCGCCCGACCGCCTTGACCGCGATCCAGAAGAGTTCGTGGTGCACTTGTAGGGTCTTGCACGGAGGCCACCTCAACCGGGAAAGGCTGTCATCAGTGGACTACGCGAATCTGGGTCGCTCTGGGCTGTCGGTGAGCCGTCTTTGCCTCGGAACGATGAACTTCGGGCCGCTGACGCCGCCCGCCGAGGCGCACGCAATCATGGATCACGGGCACGCGCTGGGCATCAACTTCTTCGACACAGCCAACCGTTATGGCGGCAGTTTCAGCCCGCCCGGTCAGGTCGGCCATCATGAGCAGGCACACGCGGGCTGGACTGAGGAGATTATCGGTGACTGGTTCGATACCGGCGGCGGCCGTCGAGAGCGCACGGTACTAGCGACCAAGCTGTACGGGAGCATGGGTGACTGGCCTAACGACGGCAAGCTCTCCGCGCTGAACATCCGCCGCGCGTGCGACGCATCGCTGCAGCGGCTGCGGACCGACTACATCGACCTCTACCAGATGCACCACGTCGACCGGGACACGCCGTGGGAAGAGATCTGGCAGGCGATGGAGGTGCTGGTCACCCAGGGCAAGATCCTGTACGTCGGCTCGTCGAACTTCGCCGGCTGGCACATCGCGCAGGCCAACGACACCGCCGCGGCGCGCGGCTTCTTCGGGCTCGTCAGCGAGCAGTCGATCTACAACCTGATGACGAGGGAGATCGAGCTGGAGGTGCTGCCCGCAGCGATCGACTACGGTGTCGGCATCATCCCGTGGTCGCCGTTGCAAGGCGGCCTGCTCGGCGGCGTACTGCGGAAGGAGCGCGAAGGCCGGCGCCGCCAGGCAGGCAGGGCGAAGGAGTCCATCGAGCGGAACCGGGACCAGATCGAGAAGTACGAGATCTTCTGCGAGGAGCTCGGCGAGGAACCGGCCACCGTTGCGCTCGCCTGGCTGCTGCACCAGGACGGGGTGACCGCCCCGATCGTCGGACCACGCACCCTTGGCCAGCTTGACGACGCGCAGCGCGCCCTCGCGCTTGAGCTTGATTCCGATGCGCTCGCCCGGCTAGACGCCATCTTCCCTGGCTATAAGCCGGCGCCTGAGCACTACGCCTGGTGAACCCGCGGCGCCAGCGCCGCTGACGTGTTCGCCGGGCGCCGAACTACTTGCCGCGCGGGCCGGGCGCTAGCAGGTTGGCCTGGTGACCGATGTCGTCGTGAACGTGCAAGCCGAGCCGGCTGACCTCCATTTGTGGCTGGCGCTGGCGCGCCGGGTGGAAGCTGCGGGCTTCGGCGCGCTGCTGATGGGCGACCATCCCGGTGCCGGAGTTTCGCCCTGGCCGGCCCTGGGCTGCGCGGCGGCCGTGACGACGACGCTGAAGCTCGGAACTTACGTCGTCCAGGGGGGCGTGCGGGAGCCGATGCATGTGGCGGCGGACGCGGCGTCCCTCGAGATCCTGGCACCGGGCCGGGTCGTGCTTGGCATCGGCGCCGGCCATACGCCTCGGGAGTGGGACGATATCGGGCAGCGTCGGCCCGCACCCGTTGACCGCGCCGGGCGTTTGGCCGAGTTCGCCGACGCCGTTGGTGCACTGCTGGCGGGCGAGACCGTCACCCGGCAGGGTAAGTACCTGAGCCTGCGCGAGTCGCGGCTGGACGGTCTGGCGACCAGCGGCCGGGTCAGGCTGGTGGTCGGCGGCGGCCACCCCGCAGTCCTGCGCGCAGCCGCCAGACATGCCGATGTCGTCGGGCTCAGTGGCCTGGGCCGCACCCTGCCCGACGGGCATCACCACGAGGTCCGCTGGTCACCCGGCGATCTCCGCCGCCAGCTGCAAATAGTCCACGAGGAAGCAGCCATCGCCGGCACCGCCCCTGTCATCGAAGCACTGGTGCAGGCGGTAACGGTCACCAGCGACCGGGCAGCTAGCATCCGCGAGATCGCCGGCCGGATCCCCGGAGCTTCAGCTGCGGACATCGCCAGCACTCCGTTCCTGCTCATCGGCAGCTTTGAGCAGATGGCCGACCAGTTGCTGGCACAAGCCCGCGAGTACGGCATCACCAGCTACGTCGTCCGCGAACCGGCCATCCCGCACATGGAGCACGTCCTCGCGCTGCTCAGGCCGGGACCTATCCTGCAGGCGTGAACTATGCCGTCTGCCCTGATGATGGCGCCCACCTCAAAGCCGTCAAGCTCCGGCCCCCGCCGCCGCTGCTGGTCTGCCCCGCTTGCGGCAAGCACTATGAACTGACTGACCAAGGCGTTGTCGAGGTCGACAGCTGACCGCCAGCCGGACGACCAACGTGAAGGAGCAAGGCGTGAAGACCTTCTCAGCGACTATCGACATCGACGCCACGCCGCTTGAGGTATGGACGGTGCTGACAGATCTGGCTAGCTATCCCGACTGGAATCCGCTGTTCCCGACGGCGAGCGGTGAGCTAGCCGTGGGCAAAGTCGTCACACTCAAGAGCCTCCAGCCTCGCGGCAGGACCATGACCGTCAAGGCGACCATTCTTGCCGTGAAGCCCGGCGCTGAGCTCCGATGGACGGCCGGGCTCAAGGGCATCATCGGCGGCGAGCACGCCTTCGTGCTAAGCCCCCTCGGCGGTGGCACGCGACTGGACCAGAGCGAATCCTTCGGCGGCCTGCTCGTGCCACTCTCCGGCAGAGTGCTGGCGCGGGCCGAGACCAGCTTCCGCGAGCTGAACGAGGCCATCAAGGCACGCGCCGAGCGCCGCTGACGCCCCGCCGTCACGGGCCGCTGTCACACGCCGCTAGATCTCGTTAATCAGTCTCTTCAGCTGGCGCGCGCTCTCGGCCGGCGTCTCAGCCTCGGCGCTCAGGCTGTTCATGACCTCGCGGTAGTGATCGGCCTCCTCCAGCCTGTCCAGGTACAAGGCCCCGGTCAGCTGCTCGATGTAGACGATGTCAGGCAGCTCGGGCTCAGCGAACCGGAGAATGGAGAATGACCCGCCCGCGGCTGAGTGCCCGCCCTGGTCGAACGGCATGACCTGAAGCGTCACCTGCGGCAACTCGCCAAGCTCGATAAGGCGGGTCAGCTGAGCGCGCATGACCTCGCGGCCGCCGAGCGGCCGCCGCAGGGCAGACTCATCGATTACCGCCCACACTCGGGGCGTAGCGTCGGGCCTGGTCAGGATCTGCTGGCGCTGCAGGCGCAGGCTGACGCGCCGTTCTATCTCGTCGGCCGCCGCCGAGCGGTGGCCCAGCACGGTGACCGCGCGCGCATAGTCCTCGGTCTGGAACAAGCCAGGCACGAACTGAAGCTCGTAGGTCCGGATCAGCGACGTGGCCTGCTCAAGGCCGACGTAGGTCTCGAACCAGTCGGGCATCACGTCGTCGTACCTGGACCACCAGCCCTGGCTGTTGGCGTGCTGCGCCAGGTTGAGCATGCGGCGGCGTTCCCCCTCATCGGTGACGCCGTAGAGGGTAAGCAGGTCAGCGACGTCGCGTTCCTTAAAGCTCACCCGGCCGTGCTCGACTCGGCTGATCTTCGAGCGCGACGCCCGGATCTCATAGCCTGCCCGGTCAGGCGTGATGCCGGCCGCCTCCCGGAGCTTGCGCAGCTGCCCGCCCAGGAAAATCCGAAGAACTGTCGGGCCACTGGTCGCCTCAGCGGAGTTCAGCTCGTCATCAGGCTCTTCGCCCGGCTGCTGAACCACGCTCACCTTCGCTCCTGCGCCACGCGGCAGGGCGCGACACCACGTCCCGCCGAGCCGGTCCCCTGCTCCGCTGTGCTTGCGCGCGCACTTAACCTGCTGCGGCAATGTCAGACAATGGCTCGCAGGCGGACTGCACGCTCAGAGCACGTTATCACCTGGTCCGAGGAGTATCGGCGCTCTGTAACCGTCTTGTCACTTCGTTCACACGAGCGCGTTATGTGGCGAGGTCGTCGAACTCGCCATTCCGCACGCCGGTCAGGAAAGCGGCCACTTCTCCGCGTGTGTAGACAAGCGCTGGACCGCCAGGATGGCGGGAGTTGCGCATTGCGACCGCGCCGTCGGCCAGCGCTGCGACCTCGACGCAGTTGCCGCTCGGATTGCTCGCGCTGCTCTTGCGCCATTCTACGGCGACCAGGTCAGCCGCCGACATGCCATTCGTGATCTGCATCGAATCTCCCCGGCTGAGACAGAACGATCGGATTGCGCGCCCCGTCTCGCGCGCAACACCGCCAATACAGGCACCTGGTGCTGTGATTGCAAATGCATGTGCACCTGCACGGAACGGCAGTAGCTTAGCGCGCACAACGCGGGCTAACAACTCAAATGCACGTGCAGATGGAGGTTGCGGCTGCGCTGTGCATGAGGCAGGATATGGCCATTAGCGCCTTATTTATCGGTTCCGCGTGCCAGCTACCACTTGGACCTGCGATGACAACGCGCTCAGCCGGATTAGCGCCCGACCGTGGTGTTGACTGGCGGTGGCTTGAGTCGGCCGTCCGCACGGCGTGGCGCTCCTGCCGGGACTGGCCGTGCGAGCGTGGCGGCGCGGACGGCAGCTGGACCGCCATGCCGAGGATCGCGACGCACACACCCGCCCCGGAGTCACACGCCATCGCCGCCGCGCGGAGCTTTACCTTCCAGACGATGCACAAGTGGGGCGTCACCGACCGCGCCGACGATATCGCCGCCGTCGTCACCGAGCTGCTGACGAACGCCATCCGGCATGCGCTGCCGCAGGCTCAGCACGCCACCGGGACGCTGTCGCCCTGGCCCATCAAGGTCGGGCTCCTGCATCCGGGCTCCCACGTCATCTGCGCGATCGCAGACCCGAGCACCGAGCTGCCCGAACTGCGCGAGCCCGACTGGCAGGACGAGTCAGGCCGCGGGCTGCTGGTGGTGTCATCGCTCAGCGATCACTGGGGCTGCTCGGCCGCCCCCGACGAGCAGGGCAAGGTCGTGTGGGGCGCCTTCGCCACCGCCGCTCGGCCCTACTAGGGCGGGCCATCCGCCGGCCGCTACCGCCAGTCAGGCCGGCAGCAGTGGCAGTGACGTGCGGGCCCCGCGGACGGATGCGCAGACGCCATCACTGGCGGCCGCCGCGGCCATTCGCGCGGCAGACGGCGCGCCGTACAGCGTGGTCCGCTGCCGGAGCGGCCGCCCCGTCGGCGCGACGAGCTCGGCGAGCTGGGTGATGGTCTTATAAGACCCGTTCTCTGAGCCGGCCATCCGGCTGATGGTCTCCTCCATCAGCGTGCCGCCCAGGTCGTTCACCCCGCCGCGCAGCACCTCCTGGCAGATGTCAGCGCCGAGCTTGACCCACGAGCACTGAATGTTGTCGATGGCGCCATGCAACATGATCCGGGCGAGCGCGTGCACGGCCCGGTTCTCCCGCCTGGTCGGACCAGGGCGCGCCATCCCCGCCAGGTAGATCGGCGAGCTCGCGTGCACGAACGGCAGCAGCACGAACTCGGTGAAGCCGCCAGTGCGCTCCTGGATCCCGCGCAGGACCCGCAAATGCCCCACCCAGTGCGCGGGCGTGTCCACATGCCCGTACATCATCGTCGAGGTCGTCCGGATGCCGAGCTCGTGCGCGGTCGTCATGACCTCGATCCACGCCGAAGCCGGGAGCTTGCCTTTCGTGAGCACCCAGCGAACGTCGTCGTCCAGGATCTCCGCCGCCGTACCCGGCAGCGAGTCCACGCCCGCAGCGCGTGCCCGGATGAGCCACTCTCGCACCGGCAGGCCGGTGCGGGACGCGCCGTTCATCACCTCCATCGGCGAGAACGCGTGTACGTGCAGCTCAGGGCACCGGCGCTTGACCTCGGCCGCGATGTCGAAGTAGGCAGTGCCAGGCAGGTCCGGATGGATACCGCCCTGCATGCAGACCTCGGTGGCGCCTGCCTCCCACGCTTCGGCGGCACGGTCGCCGATCTGCTCCATCGACAGCGTGTACGCGTCGGCGTCTGTCCGCCGCTGGGCGAAGGCGCAGAAGCGGCAGCCGGTGTAGCAGACGTTGGTGAAGTTGATGTTCCGCGTGACGACATACGTGACGTCATCACCCACCGTCTGGTGGCGCAGGTCGTCGGCCAGCGCCGCCAGCGCCTCTAGCTCGGGACCGTCGGCGTCCAGCAGCGCCAGTGCCTCGTCGTCGGTGATCCCGGCCGGGTCACGCTCGGCACTGCGGAGCGCGGCCAGCACCTCGGCCGGCGCGCGGCGCGGGGCGCCGCCGGCCTGACCGGTCGCGGATCCGGCTGAGCTGGCCGGCCGGGCCGCCGGCTCGATCCGCGCGCCGACCTCGTCCCAGTCGCCGTAGACCTCGGCGAAGTCATCCCGCCGGTCTTTGGTCCGGCCGGCGGTGTCGATCGAGGTGAACAGGTCGGTCCGGCCGCTCGCACCCCACGTGCCGTCGTCGGCGAAACCGCCGTCTGGCTCCTGCCACGGCAGCCCACTCGGCCGCGCTTGCGCCCGGGCCAGGCCGGTCGACGGATCCGCCAGCGCCGCCACGTGGCGGGCCAGCCGCGGGTCGAGCCAGGGTTCGCGGATGTAACCGGGGTAGATCGTCAGCCGCTCGGCGAGCTCGAACCCGCCCGCGGCTGTCCGCGCCGCCAGGTCGTCGATCTGCGGCCATGGCCGCTCTGGGTTCACGTGATCGGGGGTCAGCGGCGAGACGCCGCCCCAGTCGTCGATGCCAGCCGACAAGATGAGCTGATACTCATCGCCGATCAGGTTCGGCGGCGCCTGGATCCGCGCAGACGGGCCGAGGACCAGCCTGGTCACCGCGATCGTGGCGGCTAGGTCAGCCAGTTCGGCATCCGGGACGCCGCGCATCTTCGTGTCCGGCTTGGCCCGGAAGTTCTGCACGATTACTTCCTGGATCCCGCCGTACTCGCGCGCGACCTGCCGGATGGCAAAGATCGACTCTGCTCGCTCGGCCAGCGTCTCGCCGATGCCGATCAGGATTCCGGTGGTGAACGGCACACTGCTGCGCCCGGCGTCCTGGAGCACTCGCAGCCGGACGGCCGGGTCCTTGTCCGGACTGCCGAAGTGAGGGCCACCCCGTTCCGTGAAAAGTCTTGCGGAGGTTGTCTCCAGCATCATGCCCATCGACGGCGCGACCGGCTTGAGCCGCTGGAAGTCCTGCCAGCTCAGCACTCCAGGGTTCAGGTGCGGCAGCAGGCCGGTCTCCTCCAGCACCCGGATCGCCATCGCCCGCACGTAGGACAGCGTGTCGTCGTAGCCGTGCGCGTCGAGCCACTCGCGCGCCTGCTTCCACCGGGCTTCGGGACGGTCACCGAGGGTGAAGAGCGCTTCCTTGCAGCCGAGCGATGCGCCAGCGCGCGCGATATCTAGTACTTCATCAGGAGACAGGAACGGGGCCGTTAGCCGTCCCGGTACCGTCACGAATGTGCAGTAGGCACAGCGGTCCCGGCACAGTCTTGTCAGCGGGATGAACACCTTGCGTGAGTACGTGATCACGCCGGGGCGGCCGGCCGCCGCGAGGCCTGAGTCCCGCACCCGGCCAGCGTGCGCCACCAGCACGGCCAGATCGTCACCGCGTGCCTGGAGCAGGATGGCCGCCTCGGCCGGGTCGAGCGACTTGCCGTCCCTGGCCCTGGCCAGTGCGCGTCGCAGCCCGCTCGGGCTGGCCACCGGGGCCGCCGGGGCCGGGCGCACGCTAGCGGGACCTGACTCGCGGACAGTTGCCTCATCGGCGCTGATAGCACTACCTCTTTCGTCTTCGGGCCTACGCCCTTGTCCCCACCCTAGGCTGCGGCGCCCGACCGGCCTGCGGAGGCCGACCCGAGCGATAACGAGGGAAGCCCCGATGTGCTTCCCTATTCAGACCGCACGGTTTCATCTCGCACGGTTCAGATCCACCGGTTCAGATCGCCCGGTAGTCGCGGACGCTCATCCTCGGCCCGCGGCGCGGCGGCCCGGCGACTCCCAGTTCGATGAGACGCGTGGCCCGGTAGCGCTGACCGGCATAGGGCGCCAGCAATGCCAGCATGCCCGCGTCGTCGGTGACCTCGCCCGCCAGGCTCCAGCCCACCAGGGCCGGGATGTGATAGTCACCGACGCTGACCGCGTCGGCGTCGCCACAGGCCCGCTGCCTGATTTCCGCTGAAGTCCACGGCCCGATGCCGGGCAGGGAACGCAGCTTGCGGTCGGCATCGGCGGCAGGCAGCGAGGAAATGGCCTCCAGCCGGCTCGCGACCCTGGCCGCGTTGACGATCGTGCGGGCACGCACGGCCTCGACGCCGGCCCGGTGCCAGTCCCAGGACGGGATGGCCTGCCAGGTCGCGGCCGACGGAACTACGCGCATTCCGGCCGGCGCCGGACCAGGCGCGGGCAATCCGTGCCATGTCAGCAGCCGGCGCCAGGCTCGATGCGCCTCAATGCTGACGACCTTCTGCTCCAGCACAGCGGGGACGAGGGCCTCCAGTACCCGCGCGGTGCGGCTGATCCGCAGGCCAGGAAACTGCCGGACGAGGTCGCGCAGCTGGGGATGGGCAGGCCGGAAGGCGGCCGGCTCATCGCGCGCCCCGAGCAGATCCGGCAGGGTGTCCAGCAGCCACGCGGCACCGTCGCCCCAGGCGGAGGCGCGGATCGTGGTGACGGCGGCCTCGGCGTCCGCAGGCCAGATCCGCGCGAGCCGCAGCGTGCCGGGCCCGTCAGGCGTCAGCGACGTCCGCCAGATGGCGCCCCGATCGTCTATGCGGAGCGTCGGATCGCCCGGTCCGCGCTTGTGCACGAGCAGTGTCAGGCGCACGCTGATCGGGAACGGCGCGTCCCAGTCACGGGTAAGCGCCGCCTGCGCGCTGCCAGCCACGCGCTCGCCACGCGGCTGCCCTGCTCGCACACCCACCCTGGCCCTCGATCCGTAAGTGCTCGCGTCGTTTTCGCCCGGTGCCGCGCCCGCCTGCCGTACGGAACGCGCCACACATCGGGCATAGTTGGCTAGATGCTGTACTCCACGATTCTGGCAGGCGGCAGCGGCACCCGGCTGTGGCCGCTGTCACGCGCTTGTGAGCCTAAGTTCTTTCACGCGCTGACCGGTACGGACCGTTCGCTGCTCCAGGCCACGGTCGACCGAGTCAGCCCGTTGTCAGCGGCTGACCAGGTCTATGTGGTCACCGGGACCGCCCACGCCGCCGCCATCTCGCGCCAGTTGCCTGACGTGCCAGTAGCCAACATCCTGGTCGAGCCGTCACCCAAGGACTCGTGCGCGGCGGTGAGCCTGGCCTGCGCCGTCCTGGCGAGGCGCGATCCCGGCGCTCTCATGGCTGCGTTCTCCGCCGACCACCTCATCGGCGACCAGACGCGGTTCATCGAGATCATCGAGCAGGCCGCAGCGGCGGCGCGGGACGGTTACCTGACGACCGTAGGCATCCGGCCCGCACACGCCGAAGTCCGGTTCGGCTACCTCAAGCTGGGCCCCGAGCTACGCGGCGAGGCACGGACGGTGGCCGAGTTCAGGGAGAAGCCCTCCCGTGAAGTCGCGGCGAGCTACCTGGAGTCGGGTCAGTACCTGTGGAACGCCGGCATCTTCGTGTTCGGCGTCGACGCCTTCCTGGCTGAACTGGCGCGGCAGCGGCCGCAGCTCAGTGCCGGTATCAACCGGATCGCTGACGCCTGGGATACGGCCGAGCACGACGCTGTCCTGGCGGAGGTCTGGCCAGGTCTGGAGAAGATCTCGGTCGACTACGGAGTACTCGAGGGGGCGGCGGCGGCAGGCAAGGTCGCGACCGTGCCGGCCGACATGCCCTGGAGCGACGTCGGCGATTTTGACTCGCTAGGCGAGTCGCTGCCTACTGACGAGTCGGGCAACCTGCTGATCCCTGGCCGCGCCGAGATCATCGCGCGCGATGTCAAGGATGCCGTCATCGTCTCGACCACCGATCGCGTGGTGGCGGTCGTGGGCCTCGACAATGTCGTCGTCGTGGACACCGCAGACGCCACGCTCGTCTGTGCCCGCTCGCGCGCGCAGGAGGTCAAGCAGGTGGTGGAAGAACTCCGGGACCGCGGGCACCTCGGCCGGCTGTAACGCCCGCTGCTGCACTCTGTCGCCGCGCTTGGGCCGCCGCACTTGGGCCGCCGCACTGGGCCACGCCCGCGCCGCGTCGCTACTCGGTGCCCTGCGCCGCAGCCCGCTCGTAGCTGATCATGTGGGCCTCGGCGGACGCAGCCCAGCTGAACTCCATGGCCCTGGAGTAGCCCGCGTCCCCCAGTGCCAGACGGTGACCTGGGTCCTCGAGTAGCCCCTGCAGCGCCGTCCGGATGCTCGCGGCGTCAGGCTCGGTATAGGCGACGGCGTCGCCGCCCACCTCCGGCAGCGCCGTCCGGTGCGTCGTCAGCACCGCGGCTCCGCAGGCCATTGCCTCCAGCGCGGGCAGCCCGAATCCCTCGCCGGTACTCGGGAACGCGACAACCTGTGCCCCGCCGAAGAAGCCAGGCAAGTCGTTGAAGTGCAAGTAGCCAGGACGAACTAGATGCAGGTGAGCCGGCACCGAGGCGATGGCCTCGTCGACCTCCTCGCTCCAGCCGCTGGCGCCCGCTAGCACGAGGGCGGGCGGGTCGCTCATGTCCGCCACTGCGGCAGCCCAGCCCGTGATGAGCGCGGGCACGTTCTTGCGTGGCTCTAGGGTGCCGAGGTAGGCGACGTAGGGCTTCCCATGCAGGCCGAGGCGGTCCGACACCTGTCGCCGCTGCCGCTCGTCGGGCCGGTGGAACAGGTCATGGTCGACGCCGTGGTACGCCACATCGATCCTGGTGGGATCGGCCGCCAGCACCCGGACCAGTTCGTCTCTCGTCGCCTTGGACGGGACGATCAGGCGGGTAGCGCGCCGAGCCGACGTGCGGATCGCCGCCTTGTAGAAAGTCGCGATGACAGGGCTGTGCGCGTCCGGCGCGGTGAAGAACGTCAGGTCGTGCACGGTAACCACGACGGGAGCGTTCGGCCGCAGCGGCATCGAGTAGTGCGGCGAGTGAATGACCGCGGCTTCCACTTGCTGGGCGACCAGCGGCAGGCCACTCTGCTCCCAGGCCAGCCGGGCGGGTCGGTGGGCAATGGCGGGTGGCCCGGCCACAACCCTGGCGTTCGGCACCAGCCGGCAGTATCGCTCTTCATCTGCCCGCTGGCAGGCGACGGCGAGATCGGCCCCGGCCGCATGAAGCGCGCTGACCAGGCCATCTACATAACGGCCCAGCGCACCGCGGTCGGCAGGCACCGCGGTCGCATCAACCAGCACACGAGGCGTCACAACCAGTACCGCTCCTTTCCCCTCCGCTACGCGAGGACGTACCTAACCGGGACCGGTGCACGTCAGGACCGACTTACTCCAGGCCGCGCTGACGCCAAGACGCGCCGACATAACCGGAAGCCCCGCCCTGGATGTCCCGTCAGATCCGAGCGTACGCCCTTGGCGGCGCGGACGCGCCGCAGTGGCGTCGGGTCTGCGCCTGGCTGGCCAGTACGCGCACAATGGTCTGCCGGAGTTCAGTCCTGACCTGCCAGCTGTTCAGTCGGAGCCGGGCGGCCGTTCACAGTCGGGCTCTCGTTCACAGTCGGGTCGGGCCAGCTGATCCGCGCCGCTAGCACGACGGGACCGGCTTGCCCTGCTCGATAGCCCGCAGAGCGGTGATCGCGCCCGCCAGCGAGCTGACTTTCACCAGCCGGAGCCCGGCCGGCACTGCGCCCACCGTGTCGGCGCAGTTGGCAGCTGGCGTCAGGAAGACCGTGGCGCCTGCAGCCCTGGCACCGGCCATCTTTTGCTGGATGCCGCCGATCGGCTCGACCGAGCCGGCGGGTGAGATCTCGCCCGTTCCGGCGATGAATCGACCGTCCGTCAGGCTGCTGGGCGAGAGCTTGTCGATGATCCCGAGCGCGAACATCATCCCAGCGCTCGGTCCGCCGACGTCGGGCAAATTGATCTTGATGCTGAACGGGAACACGTAGGTGGGCGACGCCAGCTGGATGCCCACGACTGCCTGACCGGACACGTCCTTGGTGTTCAGCGTGATCGTCTGGGTGACGCCCTTGCGGTCAATGGTCAGCGTGACTGGCGCGCCAGGCTTGCGGTCCCGGACCATAGTGACGACGTCGTGGTGGCAGTTGACCTGCTGGCCGTCCACGGCCGTGATCACGTCGCCGGAATGCAGGGTCCCGTAGGCCGGCGTGCCCTTCACCGTCGCCGAGATGCTGTCCACGGTCTGGTAGCCGATGTTCAGATAGCACAGCGCTGCGGCAGTGGCATCTTGCTGCGAGCCCAGCATCTGCTGCGTGTCCTGCTGAACGACCTGCTGCTGTGTCTGGCCCGAGGAAAAGATCTCGCTGGACGGCACGACTGCGTCATCGGGTGTCAGCCACGCCCGGAGCGCGCTGAAGATGTCGAAATCGGTGCCCGGCCCGCCGGTGTACGACACCGTCACCAGATTCAGATTGCCGGTTGTCGGATAGGTGCGATGCCCGCTGATCTGGATGATGGGCTGGCCTTCTGGCTTGCCCAGCGTGTTCAGCGTCGGCCCGGGCGTCAGCGCGACGTACGGCACTGGCGCGAACGCGGCCACGGCGAGCCCGGCCAGCACGCACACGCCGGCAATCAGCAGCGTGACCAGGCGACGGGACATGGGGGGCAGCCGGGGAGGCACAGGCCGAAGCCTACGCACTATTGACCCACTCGCTGTCACCGCCCGTGAAGAACTGATTCTTCCAGATCGGCACCGTCGCCTTCAGCTCGTCGACGAGGGCATGGCAAGCCGCAAAAGCGACATCCCGGTGCACGGCTCCAACGGCGGCGACGACCGCAAGGTCGCCTATCTCAAGATCGCCGGTCCGGTGCGCGACGGCCAGCGACACAATCGAGTAGCTGGCCGCGATCTTCTCGCAGACCCGCTCAAGCTCAGTCTGCGCTGATGGATGAGCGCTGTAGGACAGGGCTGTCACGCCGCGCCCGTCGTCATGGTCGCGCACTGCGCCGATGAACACGGCGACAGCGCCGGCCGCCGGATCAGCGGCCGCGGCGCGGATCTCATCGACTGAGAGCGGCTCGGCGCGTAGCTCAGTCATCCTGATGACGCTCACCATGACAAGTTACAGGCACCCGGCAGGACCCTGACCAGCCCCTACCCGAAGCCGAGCGCCGGCCGGCCGGCAACCGATTGGCGGTCGGCCCGCCACCATCGGCACGATCGGGGTTCAGGTCCCGCGCCGTCGGCGCCGGACCTGCCGGACCACGGCGGCGGTCCCGATGACCGCCACGGTCGCCCCGGCGGCAGTGATAGTCGCGTCCTTCTTGCCCAGCCGGCGTCCGGCGACCGCGTGATGCCCGGCCCGTTGCGCCAGCAGCACCTCGAGCGCCGTGGAGTTGTCATACTGCGGCTGCCAGCCAGCCTCCCGCAGCGCCTTGCAGTCCACTACCCACGGGTATACGACGTAGCGCAAGTCAGCTACAGGTGCCGGGGTGATCCCGGCCCGGTGCAGCCGCTGGGCTGTAGCGAAGGTCAGCCCGGCCGGGAGCTCTATCCTGCGCAGCCCAGCGATCTCTTCGAGCTCATCTTGCTCCAGCCAGCCATCGGAGCCGACGGCGAACGCGCCCGTTACCTTGCCGTCCACGGCAAGCTCGAGCGCCGAGACCAGGTCATCGATGTGACAGAACTGCCAGCGCGCTGCGCAGCCCTTCACCGCCAGTAGCCGGGGCGCCTCAAAATGCCTGGTCACCAGCGTGTCAATGCCGTCGCCGACGAGCGCGGCCGGCCTGGCCACGCTGACCTGCAGCCCGAGGTGAGCACGCGGCGATCGCTCCGCCAGGTGCTCGATCTCCAGCAGGTCGCTCACGACGCTGTCGTCTGAGTCCGCGCTCAGCGGGGCATCCTCCGGCAGCGGTACTGCGTTATCCGCCCGCGCTCCGTAGACCATGGCGCTCGTGACGAGGATGACGCGGCCGACACCGCCCGCCGCGGCGGCCGTGAGCACCGTCTGAGCGCCGCGCACGTTGAACGCCCGCCTGATTCGGGCCTCCGAGTCAGGTGAGAAGTCGACATCGGTGTGCACCACGACGTCGACGTCGGACAGCCGACCGGCCAGGGCCGGATCGCGCACATCGGCGATGCGCCAGGTCACGCCGCTGACGTCGCCGCGGTTGAGGTCGATGGCGACGACGCGCGCGACTAGCGGCGACTGCGCTAGGCGCGCCGTGAGCGCCAGGCCCAGGCCGCGCGCGGCGCCGGTCACGGCGATGACCGGCCGCGACGCGTCGGCACGCTGGCCGGCCAGATCAGACTCTGCCGCCTCAGACACTGCCGCCTCAGACACTGCCGCCTCAGACACTGCCGCCTCAGACACTGCCGCCTCAGATTCGGCCGGGACGGGTCCGGCTTGTCCGCCGGCGACGGCGTCGTCGCCGTGGTCGGGCCCGTTGCCCAAATCGCCCGACTTCTTCCGCCCGTGGGTCGCCGCCGGAGCCCTGGATCCGGATTCAGGGCTGCGCTCAGGGCGAACCTGAGCTACTCGGTTGCTCACCGCGGACCGCTCCTGGGATAACTTGGCCAGTGTGGACCCTTCCATCCTGCCTGAGAGTTCGGGCAGATGACCCCGAGAGGCCGGGCAGATGACTGAGCCTCCCTTCGGCTTCGGCCCTGGGCGTAACTCCGGTGACGATCCGGACGTGCCTGGCGGCTCTGGCGGCTCTGGATCTGGCGGCGGTGGCCCGCTCGGGCCGTTCGGCGGCATGGGCCCGCTTGGTCCCATGGGCGACCCGCAGCAATTCGCAGACGCGCTGCGCCAGTTCGCCGATCTGATGTCATGGCAGGGCGGTCCGGTGAACTGGGACCTGGCCAAGAACATCGCCCGTCAGACGGTCGCCCAGAAGGGCGACGCGAGCGTCCTGGACATCGACCGCAGCAAAGTGATCGAGGCTCTGCGGCTGGCCGACCTCTGGCTCGAGGACGCCACCGAGTTCCCGAGCGGGATCCGGACACCGCAGGCCTGGAGCAGGTCCGAGTGGGTGGAAGCCACCCTGCCGGTCTGGTCGAAGCTGTGCGATCCGATCGCCGCTCGGGCCGTCGACGCGATGAGCGGGCTGCTCGGCGACGACCCGGCGCAGCTCGGCGGCGACATTCCGCCCGAGATGCAAGCGATGCTTGGCGGTCTTGGCGGCCTCGGCGGTCTTGGCGAGATGATGCGCAGGATCGGCGGGATGATGGTCGGGGGCCAGACTGGCGCGGCGGTGGGAGCCCTGGCCGAGGAAGTCGTGAGTTCGACCGACGTAGGGCTGCCCCTCGGCCCGCAGGGCACCGCTGCGTTGCTCCCGGCAGGCGTGGCCGCGTTCGGATCCGGCCTGTCGGTCAACGCCGACGAGATTCGGCTCTTCCTCGCGTTGCGGGAGGCCGCCCATCACCGCCTGTTCGGGCATGTGCCGTGGCTGCGGGCCAGGCTGTTCGGCGCGGTCGAAGACTACGCACGCGGGATCAAGGTCGATGCCGCTGCGCTCCGCGATGCCATGCCGCAGATCGACCCGTCCAATCCTGAGGCCCTGAACGAAGCGCTGTCGGGCGCCGCGCTGTTCCAGCCGGAAGACACCCCCGAGCAGAAGGCCGCCCTCGCGCGGCTGGAGACCATGCTCGCGCTTGTCGAGGGCTGGGTTGCGACCGTGGTCGCGACCGCCGCTAACGACCGACTGCCGCAGGCGGAGGCTCTCGCCGAGGCGATCAGGCGGCGGCGCGCCACCGGCGGCCCCGCCGAGCGTACGTTCGCCACGCTCGTGGGCCTGGAACTGCGGCCGCGCCGGCTGCGCGAAGCCGCGGCGATCTGGCAGGGCCTGACCACTGAGCGCGGCATCACCGGGCGAGACGCCATCTGGGCGCACCCCGACCTGCTGCCCACCGCCGACGACTTCGACGATCCGGACGGCTTCGTTCAGGGGCGGCCGGAGCTCGATATCTCAGATCTTGGCGGACCCGCCGACGACGGCCCAGATGACGACGGGACAGGACAGCCCGGCAGCGCGCCGGAGCCACCCAGCCAGTCCTGACGCCAGTAGCCCCTGATCTGGTATTGCCGCCGGGCCCCTGATCAGGTACCGGCGCGGTCCCCTGATCAGGCCGCGCAGCGCCGTAGCCAGGCCAGCTTGCGGCCGCCGGGCCAACTCAGCGGCGGGCAATCTCCGTCCACAGCACGTGGACGCCATCATGGCTGATCAGCGGCCTTCTCGGCCGATTTTGCCTGGGCAATTCACACCGACATGCACAGGAATCCACAAAGACGCGCCGTGTGCTCCCCACGTTATCCACAGCCGCGTCCACAGGGTGGGCTTGACCAGCAGGTCGAGCGAGCCTAGCTTCGCCAGCCAAGGGTTCCCGGGCCCCGGGCCGCTTGCTGCTTCTGGGGAAGGGGGGCGAGTGGCCCGGCGACCCGGGGACTTGCGACCCCGTTCCCGGCCTGAACGCCTTGCCGTCCGGATTGTCGGTCCGTGGTGGCATCCTTCCAGCTGTGAGACCGGCCTTGAGATCGGGTCTGCAGCCGTTGTGGCGCGACCGAGACACTGTGCAAGTGGGCGTCGACCCGCGGCGGGCGGCTGCCGTGTCCGGCATCCGCGGAGCGGCCGACGTCATCCGGCTGCTGGACGGGAGCCGACGCCGCGACCAGGTCGTGGCCGAGGCAGGCCAGCGCGGTGTCCCGGCCCCCGTCACCGAGCGCATCATCACGCTGCTCGCGGCCGCGGGCGCCATCATCGACTTCCCGGCCGATTCGCTGCGGTCAATGCCCCGCGAGCTCCGGCAGCAGCTTGCCCCAGTCCTCGCGGCCGCGTCGCTGGCCGGCCAGGACGCGGACGGCGGCCTGCGCTTACTCGCCCGCCGGTCGGCGACGACGGTGCACGTTCGCGGCAGCGGGCTGATCGCGGACCTGGTGACCGACCTGCTGACCCGGTCGGGCCTCGCGGCCGCCGCTGATGCTGGGCGCCCGTGGCGCCAGCGCCGCCAGCCCGACCTCACTGTGCTCGTCGGCCACCCAGGGCCAGCAGAGGTGGCCGAGCTGCAGCGCGACCGGCTGGTGCACCTCGCCGTCTGCGTCAGCGAGGCGATCGGCGTGGTCGGACCGCTGGTGCAGCCCGGCAGGACCGCGTGCCTGCGCTGCCTGGATCTCGCCCGCGCGGGCCGCGATCAGGCCTGGCCGCTGATCCTCGCCCAGCTACCGGGCCACCGGATGGATGCGACCGCCGGTGATCCCGTGCTCGCGACCGCGGTCGCGGCGCAGGCGGCCGCACAGGCGGTGGCGTTCGCGGACCGCTCCGAGCTGGCCGTTGCTACCGCGGACGGGACGCTGGAGCTGGCACTGCCGGACTGGCAGTGGAGACGCAGGACCTGGCGGGCGCATCAGGCCTGCACGTGCGGCAGCTGGGTGTCAGCCGCGGGCGGCTGAGGACGATCGGTGCAGGCGCAGCCCAGCCCCGAGGGCCAGCACGCCGATGATCGCGATGATCGGCCCGGCCGTCTTCCATACCGAACTGCCCGACATCATGCTGCCGCCGATGACGTTAAAACCCTGCAGGGCGAAGATCACACCGACAATCGTGGCCAGCGCTCCCACAATGATCAGCAATCGGCTCAGCATGGCGGCGGCTCCTCGGTTGCCAGCGTGATGTGCAAGCGCACACGAACGTAACGGACCGCGCCTGGCCATGGTTCAGGGTGTTATTTATGTCGGCGGGCCAAGCCGGTACGGGCGGGCCCGTCGCATGCGGTAGCGGGGTTAGCCGACAATAGAGATCATGAGTGACCTCCCGCGGCTCGCCGTGACCAGGACCGCCAAGCTGGCCTCGCTTCCCGTGGGGGTGGCAGGCCGCGCCGCCCTAGGACTGGGCAAGCGGCTCGGCGGTCGGCCCGCGGAGATCGTGGCGCAGGAACTGCAGCAGCGCACAGCTGAGCAGATATTCCGCGTGCTCGGTGAGCTCAAGGGCGGAGCGCTCAAGCTCGGGCAGGCGCTGTCGATCTTCGAGGCGGCCTTGCCGCCCGAGATCGCGGGCCCGTACCGCGCGACGCTGACCATGCTCCAGGAGTCCGCCCCGCCGCTGCCCGTCGCGGCCGTGCACAAGGTCCTGGCGGCTGATCTTGGTCCGGACTGGCGAGCCGAGTTCGCCGAATTCGACGACAATCCGGCGGCGGCCGCATCGATCGGTCAGGTGCACCGCGCGATCTGGCGTGACGGCAGGCAGGTCGCGGTCAAGATTCAGTATCCCGGCGCTGGCAAGGCACTCAGCAACGACTTCACGCAGCTCAGCCGTGTCGGCAGGCTGTTCGGGATCCTCATGCCCGGCCTGGACGTCAGGCCGATGCTCGACGAGCTGCGAGCCAGGGTGGTCGAGGAGCTCGACTACCGGCTGGAGGCGACAGCGCAGCAGGCATTCGCCGACGCGTACGCCGGCGATCCGGATATCGCGGTACCCGGCGTGATCACCGCCACCGATCATGTCCTCGTCACCGAGTGGATGGACGGCACGCCGCTATCCGCCATCATCTCCTCCGGTACGCAGGAGCAGCGTGACGAGGTCGGCATGCAGCTGGTCCGGTTCCTGTTCTCAGGCCCCGCCAGGGCGGGGCTGCTTCATGCCGATCCGCATCCGGGCAACTTCCGGCTGTTGCCAGACGGGCGCCTTGGTGTGCTCGACTTTGGCGCCGTCGACCGGCTGCCGGACGGGCTACCGCCGATCCTCGGCAGGCTGCTCTGGCTGATGCACCACGACGGCGACATCGCGACAGTGGAGCATGAACTGCGCGAACACGGGTTCCTGCGCCCCGGCGTGACGGTGGACCTCGACGAGCTGCGCGCGTTCCTTGGTCCGCTGGCCGAGCCGTCGCGGGGCGAGAGCTTCTCGTTCAGTCGCGAGTGGATGCGCGGCGAGGCGACCAGGGTCGCAGACCTTCGCCCGGCCAATGTCGCCAGGCGGCTGAACCTGCCGCCGTCTTACGTGCTCATTCACCGGGTCTCGACGTCCGGCATCGGCGTGCTGTGCCAGCTGGAATGCTCTGGCAAGTTCCGCGCTGAGGTGCTCCAGTGGGTGCCGGGATATGGCCCGCCAGGCGAAACGGTTGCTGACCTGCTGGCCGGCCCCCGCGTGCTGCCCGGCCCCGATGTGCTGCCCGGCCCTGACGCACTACCCGGTGCCGACGCCCTGGCCCGGTCCTGACCCGCTGGCCCGGTCCTGACCCTTTGGCACCGGCCCTGACGTGGCGCCAGCCAGCCAGCGGGCCCGGGAAGTTCGCTAGCTCCCCGGGCCCGATCCCTGGCTGATTCCTGCTACCGCGCCGACTCGAGTTGCTCGAGGGTGGCGCGCAGCCGCGTGGCCTGCTCTGCGCGGCGGCTCTGGAGCCGCTCCGCGCGCGCTGCCCGCCGGGCTATCCGGTCGTGCATCCAGGCCCGGTGGCCAACGCGCTGAGCGGTGGCCATCGCGAGGAGGGCCTGTTGTCGTTCTCGTGCTAGTTCTGTCTGTACGTGCGCCATTGCACTGTCCCTTTGGTGAGTGAGTTGATTACGTGGCCGTGTCGGCCGATGATTCAGGCCGCCACCGCGTCCTTGCGCGGACGTCCCCGTGGCCGCTTGCGCGGGACGACCTCACCCCGCAGGAATAGCTCGCCGCCCCAGACGCCCCATGGCTCCGCTCGGGCGATGGCCCCGGCCAGGCACACCATCCTGCCGGCGCAGCTACCGCAGAGTGACTTCGCGAACTCCACGTCCTCCGGTGACTCCGCGAAGAACAACTCCGGGTCGTCCCTGCACGGCAGCTCAGCTGCGCTAAGTGCCTGGCCGTCGAGGCCAGTCCCGCTGGGAACTCCGCCTAGTTCCTCCAGCACGTCCGTTGTGCCGGGCCACTGCATCGGTGCCATCCCCTCTCCACTTACTCGTCGAGCTTGTCGTATGCCTCTGACAATCTGTGGCCTTGCATAACGAAGGCCGCGGACCCTTTATCGGGGTCCGCGGCCTGGAGAGGATCTGGCCGGTCTGTACTCAGACCGGTACCGGTTCCCTCGCCGGATGCGGACCCACTCCACCCGGGATAACCGGGTACTGGCGAGCCATCTGGATGTAGTTGTGTGTGCCGGCCTGGTCGGTGTCCACCTGGACGATGCCGAGCCGGGTGCTGCTGAACTGGATACGGTCGACGAGGATGCTCGTGCAGGCCGCGCCGGCGAATTCCGACTTCGCGCCACCCGTGATGGCCGCACCGCTAGCCGGCTTAATGCGCGGCAGTGCCAGTGCAATGGCCATCTCGCTGACCTGGGACCCAGCCCAGGCGCCATCACGCGTGAAGGCGCCCGCGCCGAAACCGGCGAGCGGTCGCTGAGCGGCCTGCGAGGCGTAAGCGTCGACGGTCTGTGCAGTCGTGGCACCTGCCGTGGTGGCTCCTGCCGTGGCCTGGGTGATGTTCAGCATCTCGGGCACCTCCTCTCGGGGCGTAGCGGATCCGTTTGCGGACAAGCAGAAGCCTACGTAGGCCACCGGGATCGCGGCAACTCTTTTTCTACCTGCGACTTCTTCGTAGTCAGGCTGCGGCCGGCCTGTTACCTGCCCGGCTCGCTGCGGCGCAGCAGGCCCTCCTGGACCACCGACAGCGCAAGTTCTCCGCTC
>DATHPF010000463.1:0-16218 GCA_035484155.1 Streptosporangiaceae bacterium | reverse complement strand
TGTCTGACCAGTGCGCGTTCTTCCTCGCCGAGCAGAACCAGCCTGGCTACATCGTCGAGCACGGCCCCACCGACGTCATGTTCGACGACCCGCAGGACCCCCGCACCGCCGACTACGTCAACGGCCGATTCGGCTAAGGCGACGGCGAGGCATCAGTTCACGCAGGGAATACCGTTCTTCGCAGTCACCGGACCACCCTGCGGGCCGGTGCTGGGGATCACGACGGGCGGCGACGGCTGTTTCGCACCGGGGCCAACAACCGACGCGGGGGCAGCCGAGCGCGTCGCCGGGTAGAACGTCGCATGCACGATCGACTGGATTGCGGAGGGATCGACCGCGTTGGCGTCCTGGCCGTCGATCGTCTCGTAACCCTGGATCGGCAGCGTGCGGAAGACGAGGTTGGCGCTGGTGAGAGTCCGCATCTGGGACGCAAAGTTCAGCAGGTTCCAGCCAGCATCGGTGATGAGGTACTGCCTGGCGACCGAGAGCAGGGCCTGTACCTTCGTCAGGTCGTTGAGGGTGCCGTCGGTACGCAGCTGCTGCATGACTGCGTCCAGGAACGCCTGCTGCCGATGGGTGCGGTCCAGGTCGCCGTTGGGCAGCCCGTCGCGCTGGCGGACGAATGCCAGTGCCTGCTGCGGATCCAGGTGCTGGTAGCCGGCTGGGAAATTCGCACCGGAGTTGACATCACTGGTCGGGTGGTTGAGGCAGACTTCGACGCCGCCGAGGACCCTGGCGAGCTCGTAAAACCCGTCCAGGTTGACCTCGGCGAAATGATCGATATGCACGCCGGTGAGCTGCTCGACCGTCGCGACGGCGGCCGCCCGTCCGGCCTCGTTGCCTTGGAAGGCAAGCTGATCCTGGCTCAGGCCAGGATCCTGGCCCTTGAGCTTCTGCTCCTCGTAGTACAGGCTCACGCCGTAGGCCTGGTCGATCTTGCCAGCCTGCTGCGGGCCGACTGTATCCGCAAAATTAACCCAGTCATCTCGGGGGATGGAGAAGCCGACCGCCTTTTTCCCGCCAGCGAATATATGGATCAGGATCAGCGTATTGGTGTCGTTGCCGCCCGCGCCGTTCGCGACGGCCTGCGCATTGCCGGCGTGCAGGGCCTTCAGAATGTAGTTCGGCAAGATATTGCCGGCCCAGTCCCGGCGGCTCTCCAGACCCATGAGCAGGATGTTCTGCGGGCCGATCGAGGGGCCGCTGACGATTGCGTGTGAGGAACCGATGCTGTCGACATCCTTGACGACAAAATAGGAAAAGCCGCTGATCACCAGGACCACGGCCGCTACGACGCAGCTCAGGGCATACAAGAGCGACAACGCAATGCTGCGTCGGGCCTTCCTTGCGCCAGTCATGCCCCTCCCGTCCGCGCCGGGCCCCTCCATCGTCCCCGGGTACACTACCCAGGGAGAACCGGCCGGCCCGGCTACCAACAGGGATCACATGAGTGAGCCACAGCACGATGAGACGGGTCACGAGACAGGCACGCGACAGCCGCTCCGTATCGTGCCTGGCACTGGCCCAGAGCGGCCGGCGTCGGGACCTTCATCGCCGCGCTGGGGGAGACTGGCGCCCGGGCGGGGCGTTGCGCTGATCGCGGGTTCGGCTGTCCTTGGCACGCTGGTCACAGTGCTGACCGGGAGCGATCCTGGAATTGCTCTGGGTCTTTTGGTCGTGATCGGGACAATCGCCGCTTGCCTCGCCGTTCGCGCGCGGGGCGTCTACTGGATTGTTCCGGCGCCCGCGCTCGCGTACCTGGCAGGCGCGGTGATATCCGGCCTCGTCCACGACCGGGCCGCCGACACCTCCAGCACCGAGCTGACCGTCAACGCCGCCCGGTGGATCGCTAGCGGGTTCCTGGCAATGGCCATTGCCACCGCGCTGGCGGTTGGCATCGCGGTCGTTCGCTGGCTGCTGAGCAATCGGCGCTTACTACCCAGTACTGACTACCAGTCAGCGCTCACGGGCGGGCCTGGTGAGTTCCCCGATGCGGGTCAGGTCGGCTGCGATCAGCTCGGCACCCTGGTCCGCGTTCGGCGATCGCCAGGATGTCGGGCCCGTGATCACCAGCTCGCAGACGTCAGGGCCGGCGCGGCCGCCGGGAGTGAACTCATAGCTGAATGTGTGCTCGCGGAACGCGTCATAGCTGATGCAGAGGTGCAGCCGCGGCTCGGCGATGCGAATGCCCGCGCTGGTGAAGATGAGACTGCCGGGCGCGGCGGCGATCATGCCGAGGACGCGGGCCCACTGCCACACCGCGATGAGCTCCTCCCACGGCTCAAGGCGATGGCTGGTCCGGGCCCGCTTGAGCTGCCTCCCCTCGCGCACGCCGGGCCGCGCAAGGTGCAGGGTGTCTGGTTGGGGCGGCCGGAGCAGGCACTCGCGCACCAGGTCTGGCATCCCGGCCAGCGCGCCGGCCGGTGGCCGGCGCACCAGCGGGACTCCGCGCGCCGACCAGCGGTTGCGAGGCATCTGCGCATACCTTTCCGTCAAATCGTCACATGCTAGGCCAGGACAGTACCCGCCCCGGCGCCGCAGGCCAATGATGACGGGAACGCCCGCCGCTGCCTGATTCCGGCTTCGAGGCTCGCGGTGAAGCAAGGCGGGCACGTCGGGCAAGGCGAGCATGTCAGGCAGGCCCGGCCGTGTGGGCGCTCGCAGTCGGGGCAAGGGCCTGGTAAGCCCTGCGGCGATGGAGCCGGCTGGCAAAGGAGGACATGGTGGCGATCGCGACCGTAAACCCCGCGACCGGAGAGACCGTGCGCACATTCGACGAGATGAGCGAGGCAGATGTCGACCGGCGTCTCAGCGCGGCCGCTGAGGCGCACGCCAGCTACCGGCTGACGAGCTTCGACCAGCGGGCCGAGTGGATGCGCGCGGCGGCCGGCATCCTGGACGCCGAGCAGGATCAGATCGCGGCGATGATGACGACAGAGATGGGGAAGACGCTCACGTCAGCGCGGCAAGAGGTCGCGAAGTGCGCTGGCGCGTGCCGCTACTTCGCCGAGCACGCTGCCGAGTTCCTGGCGGACGAGACCGCCGATGCAGTTGCGGTCGGCGCCGGCCAGGCCTACGCGACCTACCAGCCACTCGGGCCGATCCTGGCCATCATGCCGTGGAACTTCCCGCTCTGGCAGGTCATGCGGTTCGCCGCGCCGGGCTTGATGGCGGGCAACTGCGGGCTGCTCAAGCACGCGTCGAACGTGCCGCAGACAGCCCTGTTCCTGGCGGACTTGTTCGCCAGGGCGGGCTTCCCGGCCGGAACCTTCCAGACGCTCCTTGTCGGCTCGGCCAGGGTCGAGCCGATCCTTCGCGACGAGCGGGTAGCTGCCGCCACGCTGACTGGGTCAGGACCCGCCGGGCAGTCGGTAGGGGCCATCGCCGGCGCCGAGATCAAGAAGGTCGTACTCGAACTGGGGGGCAGCGACCCCTTCATCGTCATGCCCTCGGCTGATCTGGACCAGGCAGCCCGGATAGCGGCGTTCGCGCGGTGCATCAACAACGGCCAGTCCTGCATCGCGGCCAAGCGCTTCATCGTGCACGATGCCTGCTACGACGAGTTCGAGCGGCTGTTCGTCAAGGAGATGTCGGGCAAGGTAGTTGGGGACCCGATGCTCCCGGACACCGACGTGGGGCCACTCGCCTCGGAGCAGCAGCGCAACGACGTCGAGTCGGTGGTGGCTGACGCCGCCGCCAAGGGAGCACGGGTGCTGTGCGGTGGCGCCGCGCCCGATCGGCCGGGCTCCTACTATCCGCCGACGGTGCTCGCGGGCGTCACGCCCGAGATGCGCGCGTTCGGGGAGGAAGTCTTCGGGCCGGTCGCCAGTCTCTTCCGGGTGAGCGATATTGAGGAAGCCATCGACCTGGCCAACGCCACCGAGTTCGGCCTCGGCGCGAACGCCTGGACCAACGACGACGGGGAGCGGAGGCTGCTCATCCGGGATCTCGCCGCCGGCATGGTCTTCATTAACGGGAACGTGACGTCCTATCCGCAGCTGCCCTTCGGCGGCGTCAGGCACTCCGGGTTCGGCCGGGAGCTGTCCAGGCAAGGCATCCGCGAGTTCTGCAACATCAAGAGCGTGTGGATAGGCGCCTAGCTGGCGCCGCTGCTCGACGGATGCGGCAGAAGTCCTCAGTCCCCTAGTGTCAGGACACGCTATGGACGAGGAGGCACGTTGGATACGCCGCTGTACCGGAAGGCAGGCACGCTCGCGGATGACCCCTATTCGCTCGTACTGACAGCTCAGGAAGCGGGCTGGTCGTACTCCGCGCTGCGCGTGCTGGAGCTGCGCGGGGGCGAGTCAGCGGTGATCGCGACCGGCGATGAGGAGATGCTGGTCCTGCCCCTCGCGGGGTCCTGCCTGGTGGCATGCGATGACCAGCGGTTCGAGCTGACGGGCCGGGATGGAGTGTTCAGCGCCGTCACCGACTTCGCCTACCTGCCCAGGGATGCGAGCGCCGTCGTCAGCTCTGACCATGGCGGGAGGTTCGCATTGCCGGCGGCGGCCGCGCGCAAGCGGCTCCCGGCTCGCTACGGCCCGGCCAGCCAGGTGCCGGTGGAGCTGCGTGGCAGTGGCGCCTGCTCGCGGCAGGTCAACAACTTCTGCACTCCAGGAGCCTTCGAGACCGACAGGCTGATCGCCTGCGAGGTACTGACGCCGGCCGGGAACTGGTCGTCCTACCCGCCGCACAAGCACGACACCGAGCAGCCGGGGGAGTGCGTCCTGGAGGAGATCTACTATTTCGAGCTCGGCGCGGGCCCGGCCGGCCCTGGCCTCGGCTACCACCGGGTCTATAGCAGTGACGACCGCCCTGCGGACCTGATTGCCGAGGTCCGGTCGGGCGACGTCGTGCTCGTGCCGTATGGCTGGCACGGACCAGCCATGGCAGTGCCGGGCTACGACATGTATTACCTGAACGTGATGGCAGGCCCTGGTGCCGACCGGGCGTGGCTGATCTGTGACGACCCGGCGCACGCCTGGATCCGCGATACGTGGCCGGGTCAGCCGCCCGACCCGCGGCTCCCGCTGACTAGCGGCGGGCAGCAGCGAGGCTGACGGTGTGATTCCCAGCTTCGGCTGCCTCAGCCGGAAACTGAGGCAGCCAGGCCAGGCCTCGCTGGCGTCGTTTCTAGCTCGTGCACGTACTTCTTGCCGCGCAGCAGCGAGGCTACGGCCGCGATGAGACAGGCCGCGATCGCGAAGTCGAACGCAATGGCCAGGCCGTGCTGGAACGGTGCGGAGATCAGCGACGGAAAGAAGGTGTGGCCGGTGAGGTAGGCCGCGTGCCCTGGCGGCAGTTTGCTGATGGCGTGGCCGAGCAAGGCCTGAACGGGGTTATAGCCCAGCAGCGCGGCGAACATGATCGACACGGGCGGCAGCGCAGCGACGCGCGCAGCGTCGGCGTGCGGCAGGCCCTGCGCGATCAGGCCGTGGTCAAGCGCAGTCGGCAGCGACGACGCCAGGCCGAGGATGATGAGCGTGAAGAAGACGCCAATGGACAACACCATGGCCGAGTTCTGGAAGGTGGCGCTCATGCCAGCGCCGACGCCTCGGCGCTCGGGCGGCAGGCTGTTCATGATGCCGGCCCGGTTCGGCGAGGCGAACAAGCCCATGCCGATCCCGTTGAGCAGCAGGATCACCGCGAACTCCCAGTACGCGAAGTCGATCGGCAGCAGTTCGAGCAGGACGAATGAAGCAGCCGCGAGGACCATGCCGCCAGTCGCGAACGGCCGCGCACCGAAGCGGTCAGACAGCCAGCCCGATACCGGACCCGCGATCAGGAAGCCGATCGTCAGGGGAAGCATGGCAATCCCGGCCCACAGCGGGGTCTGGCTGAAGCCGTATCCGTGGATGGGCAAGTAGATGCCCTGCAGCCAGATGATCAGGGTGAACATCAGCCCGCCGCGGCCAAGGCCGGACAGCAGGCTGGCCATGTTGCCCGCAGTGAAGGGGCGAATCCTGAACAGCCGAAGGTCGAACATCGGCTCACCCACGCGCGATTCGATCCGGCCGAAGACAGCCAGGACCACCAGGCCGCCCCCGATGAGGCCCAGGACCAGCGGGCTCGTCCAGCCCATCGTGTGCCCGCCATACGGCTGAATGCCGTACGTGATGCCCACGAGCACGGCAATGAGGCCAGCCCCGAACGTGACGTTGCCTGCCCAGTCCAGCCGGGCCGGACGGCGGATGCCGCGCTCTTGCAGCTTGAGATAGGACCAGACAGCGCCGAGCACGCCGACCGGGACCGACACCAGGAAGACGTAGCGCCAGCCGATCGGTCCCAGCACGCCGCCGAGCACCAGGCCGATGAACGAGCCGGCGATGCCGGCTACCTGGTTCAGTCCGAGCGCCAGGCCGCGCTCGTTCGGCGGGAAGGCATCGGTGAGGATCGCGCTGGAGTTCGCCATGAGCATCGCGCCGCCAACACCCTGGAGGATCCGCATGCCGATGAGCCACCAGGCCGCGGCAGTGCCATGCATCCAGGTCACCGACAGCAGAATGGAGAACAGGGCGAACAGCGCGAACCCGAGGTTGAACATCTTGACCCGGCCGAACATGTCCCCGAGGCGACCGAAGCTCACGACTAGCACCGCGGTGACGACGAGATAGCCCATGATCAGCCAGAGCAGCAGGCTCGTGTTGCCTGGCTGGAGCGGGTTGACGCCAATGCCGCGGAAAATGTCGGGCAGCGCGATCAGCAGGATCGACGCGTTGATCGTCGCCATCAGCATGCCGAGCGTCGTGTTGGATAGCGCTATCCACTTGTAGTGGACGCCGCCGGCTGGCCGGGCGTCGTGCCCGTCCGGTGACTGGCTGGACGGCAAGCGGTCCGCGGGCCCGTTGGCACCGGGACTGAGCAGTGCGCGCGACATGAGCATCCCTTCGAACGGGCGCGTAGCTAGTTAGTTGCTTTATACCAACTAACTAAGTTGTCGCGCTATTCCTCCGGCTGCTGACCGGTGGACCACGTGGTCTGGAACGACGACGGGCCCGCGGCCGGATCGCCGCGGGCCCGTCGTGGTCAGGGTCCTCAGGGGGCCGGGATGACGACAGTCTTCACGATCTTGTCGGCGATGGTCTGCCGCTTCGCGTCCCACAGCGGGAACAGGTAGCCGATGAAGCAGATGACGCTGTCGATGATGTGGCAGATATCACGAACGAAGGCCATCAGCATGCCGATGGGCTGGCCGGTCTCCTCGCTGACCAGGCGCAGCTTCAGCACCTTCTTGCCCAGCGACTGGCCGGTCGTGCCGGCCTGATACCAGCGGTTGTAGATCGTCCAGCCAAGGCTGGCGATCAGTATGAGCACGTAAAGGACCAAAACCCGGGAGAAGATGATTTCAAGGATGACGATCGGGGCGACGTCAATGAGGTAGGCGCCTACCCGCTGAAGCCAGCTGGCATAAGGGCTGGCGGCAGTCATGGTGTTGCCGCCGGGATACGGTGCGGATGGATACGGTTCAGACTGGAACTGATCAGTCACGGCTGACCTTTCTGGTGAGGTTTGCTGCTGTATTCGGTGCCAGTGACGGAGCTACAGGAATCCGTACCGATGGAGCTGGAAGACCCAGCTCATCGCCACGACGACGTATGCGGCATGCCGGGTGTGCTTGCGCGCCGTGTCCGACCACGGACGCGGCGGTCTCGCGACCCCCGCCACCCGGAAGGCCAGGACTGGGGCAGTGCCGACCACCAGGCCGGCGACCAGGTACGCGAGCGGGCTCGTGGCGGCTGCGGTGGCCCAGTGACCGTGGGTGAGCGCGACCGTCGCGGTTGTCAGTCCGCAGAACGGACACGGAACTCCGGTGAGGGTTCGCAAGGGACAAGGGATCCCTCTGTCACCGGTGTGCGCCATGATCATTGGGTAAACCGAGCCGACCAGGCCCGCGCCCAGTCCGAACATCGTGATGTGCTCGGGAACCGAGTACATCCTCCGTAGGATCACTGCCTCCCCTTCAGCTCTGACCGCGGATGCGGTTGCAGCGAATCGTACGGGGGAAGTGTGTCGTGTTGGGATAATTTCCGGGGCTTGCTGATGACCAAATATCCGGAGGCACATTCCGCCTGGACTGCGGGAATGCCCGCACCCACCGTGGGGGACCTGAGCTGGATCCTGGGTGCCTGCCAGCACACCGGCGGTAGCGTATCCGCCGGCATTAACAGGAATGGCGGATCGGACGGCTCGTATTTGGCCGCTTGCGGATACCGGCGGCGGCGGTAAAGGCTTATCGGAACTGGCCGCTGCGAGGCGAGGAAGTGCAACCCGAGCCGTGACGACGCAGCGACGAGCGCGGTACGGCCCGTCCTTGACACATGACGTGCGGGAACGCCTAGCCAGCGTTGGCAGCCGCCGTAGCATCGCGGCGACTGGTGCCTGCCGCGCCAGGCCGGCGGTCTACACCACCAGGTAGCCGGTGGCGGTCGGGTAGTCGCTGGCCCTAATGGTCCGGTGCGCGCCGGAATCGAGGATGGATCGTGGCTGCGGCAGGAGCGATCCACGCTTCGACCGGCTGTCCCCTTCCGTCCGGCCGGCCAGCGGGATGCTGACGATTCGGGGTCGCACGGGCCCGTTGCCATCGCCGGGCATGCTAGCGACGCGATCGTGATGGCAGCCGTCATAGGCTCCACCGACAAATTCGATAAGCCCGACATAGTGGCCAGCGACCGCTCCCGCACTCGCGGGCGGGCGAAGCGGGCCGGAACCATGGGGCGAATCGGTCACACCATAAATTCTCGGCATGGCTCCTGCCTGGGGCCGCTTGCCCGGGTGCCTCGTCCTATCCGCGACGGGCAAGCCAGCAACCGCAGGTCGAAGGCCAGGGCAGACGTGGGCGGCCGACCTGGCTTCGCGCAGCTGATGATCATCTTCGCTGACCGCGGACGTTTGCCGCGCCTTTCCGCCGGGAAGATTGCATTCGGTTAACGGCTCCATACGCACAGTAATTGGTGCGGCGCCTATTAACTCTGGCACTTCCACGTGGGTGCGCAGAGCGCGGAGCCGGGACTCGGTCACTACGACCGGCACTACCGGACGCATTCCCCGTGCCGCCGTATGCCCGTGCCGCCATGCGGAGCGCCAGCCAGGCGCTCCGGGCCGACGGTGCGGGGTCGGCACGCGCCCAACAGTCGCCAGGGGCTGGCGCTTTGCTGCCAGGGTCTGGCGGAGCGTGATGGTCACGCGGCTCGACACGAGGAGGCAGTGCAGATGCGAATCGGCCTGATTGCCCCGCCTTGGGTGCCAGTACCGCCGCCCGCTTACGGCGGGACCGAGGTCGTCATCGATAACCTCGCCCGTGGGTTGCAGGAACTCGGGAACGAGGTCCGGCTATTCACGGTGGGCGAGTCGCAGTGCCCGGTGCCGACGGACTACCTGTACCCGAAGGCCATCGCGCCGATCGGTGTGACCGTCCCCGAGACAGCGCACGCGCTGGCGGCCTACGAGTCACTGGCCGACATGGACATCATCCACGACCACACCTTCCTCGGCCCGCTGATCTCAGGCCTGCGCGGGCTGCGCAGGCCACCGGTCGTGCACACCAACCACGGCCCGTTCACCGGCGAGACGCAGCCAGTGCTCAGCGAGATCGCCAGGCATGCGTCGATCGTGGCGATCTCGCAGTCTCAGGCCGATCAGGCCGAAATGTACGGCGGAGCCGAGATCGCCGGAGTCATCCACCACGGCATCGACCTCGACCTCTACAAGGCAGGTCCTGGCGGCGGCGGCTACGTGATGTTCATCGGCAGAATGTCGCCCGATAAGGGCGTTCACCACGCCATCCGCATCGCCAAGAAGGCCGGCAAGCGGCTGATCCTCAGCACCAAGATGCGCGAGGACAACGAGATCGCCTATTTCGAGTCGGAGATCAAGCCGCTGCTCGACCCTGGCGATGAGATGCCGGCCGAGATCCCGCAGGAGCGCAGGATCGAGCTGCTGCGCGGCGCTGATGCGATGCTCAACCCGATCACCTGGCGCGAGCCCTTCGGCCTGGTGATGGCGGAAGCGCTGGCGTGCGGGACTCCCGTCCTTGCCTTCCCCAACGGGGCCGCTCCGGAGATCATTGAACCAGGCAGGACTGGTTTCCTCTGCCGCGACGAAGGGGAGATGATCAGCGCAATTGACCGGGTGGGCGAGATCGACCGGAAGCAGTGCCGGCGCGCGGCCGAGCAACGCTTCTCGCTCCAGCGGATGGCGCGCGAGCACGATCGGCTCTATCGTCGCCTGCTGGACCGGGAGTCCAGCCTCATGCGACGTATCCCGGCGGCCGGACGCCGACTCATCAACGCATAGCACGCACGGCGCAGCTGCGCGCGGCCTCATGGCCGCGCGCAGCGGCGTGCCGCGGCGGGGTCATGCCAGTCACGCAGCACAGGGCAACCAGGCAGCACAGGGCAACCAGGCAGCACAGGGCGGTCGGAGGGCAGCCAGATGAGCGAGCCGTGGTCCTCAGGTGAGCTACCCCCGGGTCAGGGCGCCGCGTGCAGTCCGGTGACGCTGATCGAGGGGTCGACCTTCTGCATCAGCGAGCCGGGCGGCGACATCGTGCCCGACCGGTCGCAGGGCTTGTTCGTCCGGGACACCCGCATGTTGTCCCGCTGGGAACTGACAGTCGACGGCATCGAGCCACAGCCGCTGTCGGTGCAGCAGCCCGAGCCCTACGCTGCCTCGTTCCTCGGCCGGATGCCGCCCCGAGCTGGCAAGGCAGATAGCACGCTCCTGGTGATCAGGCGCCGGTACGTCGGGGACGGCATGCGCGAGGACATCACGCTGCGCAATACCTCAGCCAGGTCGAGGCGATTCCAGGTCACGCTGACAGCCGAGGCTGATTTCGCCGATCTCTTCGAGGTCAAGGGACGGTCGAAGCCCAGGGCCGGCGCCAGCACCGCGCTCGTGGACTCCGGGCTTGTCATCACCAGCGGCCGCCGGGAACGCCGGCAGGAGCTGCGCATCGTCGGCGATCAGAGTCCGTCGGTAACCGACTCCGGGGCGCTCGCGTGGCGGCTGCTGGTGCCCGGCCACTCCGAGCGCAGCGTGACCGTCGAGGCCGTTCCGGTGGACGACGGCGTGGCGATGCAGCTGCGCCATCCGCGTGGTCATGCTGTCGACCGGACGCTGCCAGCCAAGCGGCTGCGCAAATGGCGGCAGCGCGGGCCGCAGGTTCGCACGCCCGATCGCAACCTTGCCGAAGTGCTCGGCCGCAGCGTCGAGGACATCGGCGCCCTGCGCATCTTCGATCCCGAGCACCCGCGCTGGCCCGTCGTGGCCGCCGGTGCGCCGTGGTTCATGGCGCTGTTCGGCCGGGACTCGCTGCTCACCGCGTGGATGCTGCTGCCGTGGGATTCAGGCCTCGCGCTTGGCACGCTGCGAACACTGGCCGCGTGGCAGGGCAACGACTTCGACGCGGCTTCGGAGGAAGAGCCGGGCAAGATCCTGCACGAGGTGCGGTTCGGCCCCGCTGCATCGTTTGCGCTCGGCGGTCGCAGCGCGTACTACGGGAGCGCGGACGCGACACCGCTATTTGTCATGCTGCTCGCCGAACTCCAGCGCTGGGGCGGCAAGGACAACGCGATCGCCGCGCTGCTGCCGCACGCCGACCGGGCGCTGGAATGGATCGAGACGCACGGGGACGCCGACGGCGACGGATTCGTTGAGTACAGCCGCAAGACCAGTCACGGACTGGCTAATCAGGGCTGGAAGGACTCCTGGGACGGGATCAACTTCGCCGACGGCACCATCGCCGATCCGCCGATCGCGCTGGCCGAGGTACAGGGCTACTGCTACGCGGCCTATCGCGCGAGGGCGCAGCTCGCCCGGCACGCCGGTGATGAGGTAGGCGCCATCCACTGGCGCAAGAAGGCCAAGCAGCTCAAGCGCGACTTCAACGAGCGGTTCTGGCTGCCCGACAAGGGCTGGTATGCGATCGGGCTCGACGGGGACAAGCGCCCGATCGACTCCCTGACCTCCAACATCGGCCACTGCCTGTGGACCGGCATCGCCGACAAGCACAAGGCAGCAGCCGTCGCCAAGCTGCTGATGTCACCGGAGATGTTCAGCGGCTGGGGCATCCGCACGCTGGCGTCGTCGATGGCGGCCTACAACCCGATGAGCTACCACAACGGCTCGGTTTGGCCGCACGACAATGCGATCTGCGCCGCCGGGCTGATGCGCTACGGCTACGTCGAGCACGCCCAGCGCGTCACGGAGGCAATCGTCGACGCGGCGGCAGCGTTCGGGTACCGGCTGCCCGAGCTGTTCTGCGGATTCGACCGGGACGAGTTCGCCACGCCGGTGCCGTACCCGACGTCGTGCTCGCCGCAGGCCTGGGCTGCAGGCGCACCCCTGCTGCTGTTGCACAGCCTGCTCCGCTTCACGCCCGACGTGGACAGCCGGCAGTTGTGGTGCGCGCCCGAAGTGCCCGATCGGTACCTGCCGCTGCGGGTCAGCGGGCTCCGGGTTGGCAAGTCGAGGCTGGCCGTGGACGTTGGCGAGGGGCAGTGGGAGATCACCGGCCTAGAGCCGGTCAGCATCGAGGTCATTCCGACAGCATGGCCGGCCCGGTCAGGCTGATCGGCGTGGCCGGAAGCACTGGCCGGTGCGGCGTCAGTCGTCGAGCACCTGGATGAGCATCCGAGATCCGGGCGGGGCGATCTCGCTGTAGTCCGCCGCGGTCGCGGCGCCCTCGGGCGAGCCGAAGGCCGCGTTCATCGCGTCCTGGTCGGCGAAGTACAGCTGCGCGACCCGATGGTAGGTCTGCTCGCCGCCATCCAGCGCCATCGTGAACTTGCCGGTCTCGGCACGCACCAGGCCCGGCAGCTTGGCGACGAGCGGCATATGGACGCCGAGGTAGTGCTCGTCGAACGCGGTCGGATCAGCTGGCTGCGTGTACAGAACCACAAGTTTGATCGTCATGTCCGGGACGCTACCGCTCGTGCCGGGTCATGTCACCAGGCGGGCGCAATCCGCCTACAAATCGCCGCCGAGCTCGGACGTCCAGACCACGACCCTGGTCCGGTCACCCCGGAACCGGTCCCGCGCGTACTCCAGCGGCCGCCCGCTCATCGAGTAGGCGGTGCGCTCCACCAGCATCAGCGGAGCGCCCTCCTCGACTTCGAGTGCCTCGGCTTCCCGCACGCCCGCCACGACCGGCTCCAGCGATTCGCGCGCACGGTGCGGTCGCTGCCCGTAATTGTCAGCGAGCAGTTCATAGAGTGAGCCGTCGAGCCGGCAGTCCAGCAAGTCGGGGAACAGATCGGCCGGGAACTGCGAGTGCTCGATCACGATGGGCCTGCCGTCGGCGAGCCGGATCCGCCTGACGTCATGGACGGCGGCCCCCTCGGGCAGTTCGAGAGCCGCCGCGGCGGCAGGGCTAGCCGGGATTCGCGTGGCGGCGAGCACCCGGGCGCTCGCGACCTTGCCGTGCCTGCGCAGTTGCTCGGAGAATCCGGCCAGTGTCGTCAGGTCCTGCTCAAGCTTGGCCTCGGCAACGAAGGTGCCCCCGCCGCGGCCAACCGTCCTGGTCACCAGGCCACGCTGGGACAGCTCGCTGAGCGCGTGCCGCAGCGTCATCCGGCTCACCCCCAGCCAGGCGGCGAGATCGTGCTCGGTGGGCAGCCGGTCACCGGGCGTCAGCTGCCCGGCGGCGATGGCGTCGGCCAGCCAGTCCTCGATCTGGGCGTGCGCCGTAACGCCGGGCTGCCGGACGATCATCGGCGGCTTCCTGGGCAGCGTGACGAGCGCGGCCGCCGCCGCGCCGCGCCAGGAGTGCTGCCGACGCTGCATATGTATCAGTGTCCCTTCCGCGCCAGCACAACCCGACGGCGGACCGCAGATGCCATCTGGCCGCTGCGATCCGCCGTCCGGGGGAAGGCGCGCCGCCCGCCCCGCTGGCAGGCGAGCCCCTCCCAGTTCCCGCCTGCCAGCACAGCGCGCCATCCGGCTCTACAAAGTCCTTCAGCCGCCTCTCGTTAGGCTGCACCGCCCGCCGGTACCGGCTCGTCGTCCGGCACTCTCACGGCAACGAACTCCTTGCGCCGCCCGGTGAGCACGTAATAGATACCGCCGACTAGCGCGATGAAGATGGCGACCGTCCACAAGATCGGTATGTCGTTCAGGAAGCCGATGTGGAAGTTCAGCTGTGCTGGCGCGGCGGTTTGCTTGGGCTCGGGGTTACTGGCGGCGCGCGGCCAGGCGAAGTTGACCAGCATCGCCCCGCCGTACAGCAAGCCGATGATGTTGACGACCAGGCCCCACGGGCCGAGCCGGAACGGCGCCAGCGTCTTCGGCCACCCGCGCAACCGGGCATTGAGGATCGCCAGGTTGCCGAGGAAGTAGCTCAGGTAGATCATGCCGGTGGCCGCGATCGCGATGGTGCCAGCACCGGAGTACTGAAGGAACGGGACCGCCGCCAGGATCGCGACAGTGATGCACATCCACGCTGGGGTGTGCAGTCCGGGCGAGACCCTGGACAGCGGCTTGGAGAACGGCAGCTGATTGTCGCGCGCCATCCCGAAGCCGAGCCGGATCGTCGCGGCCATGATGGACAGGCAGCACACGAAGATCGCGGCCGAAACCACTAGCAGGTAGATAGTCGCGAAGTCGGGAGAGAAGTTCGCCTCGATGATCTGCGCGGGTCCCCACCCGTCCTTCACCGCGGTACCCATGTTCGGGATCGCCACCAGCGTGCCGAGCAGGAACACGCCGCCGATGATGAACGCGCCGATCACTGAGAACAGCACGGCTTTCGGCGCGGCCCGGCGCGGGTCGCGGGTCTCCTCAGCCAGCGTGGACGCGGTGTCGAAGCCGTAGATCACGAACAGGCTCATGAACATGGCAGCAAGGAACGTACTCGGCTTGACGCTGAGGCCCGCGCTGTTGGTGACCACGTGGAAACCCTGGTGGTTATGGAAGATCATCAGGATGATCGCGAACACGAACATGCCGAGGATCTCGAACAGCACGCCGGTGTTGTTGATGATGGCGACCAGCCGCACACCGTAGATGTTGAGAATCGTGATCACCACCAGCGTGATCGCAGCGACGATCAGCGAGGTGTGCAGCTGAGTGCTCGGGCTGCCCACGCCGAGACTGTGCCAGCCCAGCCCATTCAGCGCCGGGACCAGCGCGATCGGCAAGGTTGCCACCACTGCGGTGACGGTCAGGATGCCGGCGAAAAAGTAGACCCAGCCTGTCATCCACGAGTACGCGCGGCCCGCCATGTACTTGGTCCACTGGAATACCGAGCCAGCCACCGGGAAGTGGCTGGACACCTCGGCGAAGTTCAGCGCGATGATGAACTGGCCGATCGCGACGATCGGCCAGGTCCAGATGAACACCCCGCCGATCGTGATCAGGCCGAGCGCGAACAGCGTGAAGATGCCCGTCGAGGGCGAGATGTAGCTGAAGGCCACGGCGAACGAGCTGAACGTGCCGAGCGATCGCTTGAGCTCCTGCTTGTAGCCGAACGTGGCGAGGTCAGCAGAGTCACGCTCGTGGCTGCTGCTGACATCTGGGCTTGCGCTCACGGCAACTCCTCCTCGCCAGCTGGCGGGTGACCTGAGTGACCTCGGTTGGCAGGAGCGTAGGGCGTGAGCAAGATAACTGTCCAGACCCTAAGAGCCGACATTCGCGACAACGAAGCCCGTTCCCTGATAACGGCTCTGGTCACCTTCCACGGAACTGGCCGATAACGGTCGCTTCCGTCTAGACCTTTTCGCCCATCGCTCGTAGCCTGCGATCGTGACTGAACAGCGTCTGGCTGGCACGGGCGAAGCTGACGTGCTCGCGGTGTTCGGCAGGGTGCCGAGCCTGCGCGGTACGCCCCGCCGGGTTAGCGCGCTGCCAGGCGGCCTGACTAACCAGAACTTCAAGGTGACCACGCCGGACGGGGTGTTCGTGGCCAGGGTCTTCTCCGACGGCGGTGACTTGCTCGCCATCAACCGCGACCACGAGTACCAGAATTCGCTGATCGCGGCTGCGGCCGGCGTGGGCGCGCCGGTCATCGACTACCGCCCCGCCGACCGCATCCTGGTCCTCGGCTTTGTCGAGGGCAGGACGCTCACCAACGCCGACGTGGCCGAGCCCGCCACGCTGATCCGGATCGCCGCGGCCTGCCGCCGGCTGCATGGCGCCGCCCGGTTCGCCGCCGACTTCGACATGTTCGAGATCCAGCCCCGGTACTACGCGACGGCGACGGCGGCGGGCATGCGCATCCCGGCC
>DATHPF010000462.1:0-4818 GCA_035484155.1 Streptosporangiaceae bacterium | reverse complement strand
AGAACGTCGACTTGCCACAGCCCGACGGCCCGATCAGCGCAGTCACCTCGCCAGCCTGCATCGTCAGCGACACCTGCTCCAGCACCATATGGTCGCCAAACCACGCCGTGATATCACGAGCATCCAGCTCGGCAAGCGGCGCGTCGGCCGCCGTGGTGTGAAACCGTGGCGCGGCGTCGTTGTCGGATGAGTCGGTCACGGTGCGCGAGTCCTTGTCCAGTAGTGGGCCGGCAACCTCAGTGCCGCCATGTCCAGCTTCAAACGGGGTGCGCTCACAGCAGATTAGGCAGCAGCCGAGCCATCTGGTCGACCACAGCCGCCCCCAGGTAGACCAGCACCGGAATCGCGACGAACCGGGCCTGCCAGCGACCCCATCGCGCGCCCAGCCAGCTCAGCCCCACAGCGGCGAGGACCAGGGCCTCGCCCCAGAGGACTATCGACACCCGCGCCGCGCTGTCGACGCCTAGCGCCTGCTCGCTGGACGACAGGTCGGCGGCCGGCATCGCCGTCGTCAACGCGGCCTTCGGCGCGGACATCAGATTGGCGTCGATCTGCAGCACGCCTGTCGGCACGAACGGGTAGCCGTTGGCGGTGACCAGGATGAGCCGCGCTGCCCCAGTCGGAACTGGCAGCGCTGAGTCACCCGGCGGACGCACGTCGAGCACGCGGTAGCGTGACACGCCCTGACCGGTTGTGACTGTGAAAATCGCCCCCGCGTTCAGGCTGGAAACTCTGGCGAACGGGCCGCCGAAGGCGGCCCGCCGGCCCATGATCACACTGATACCCCGCTGACCGGGCAACGGCGTATCGCGAAGGTGACCAGGTCCGCCTTCGAGCACCTGCCCGGTGGTGCCCTCGAGCACCACGGCGTTGAGGCCGATCTGCGGGATTGTCAGGACGGCCACCGGGGTGCCGGGAGCCAGCAACTTGCTCCGACTCCCAGGCTGGAACGGGCCGGTGGGCGCCGTCGCCTCGGCTAGCTCGGCCTGGAATGTGGCGAGGTCGTCGTGCTGGACCCGGTCATAAAGGAGTCGAGACCCCACGCCCAGCCATCCGCCGATGCCAAGCAGTGCAACTGCCAAGATCAGAGTCGTCCTCGAGACTACGTACCACGCTGCTCTTCCGCAGCGGGCGCACCGCGACGCCGCGGACCGACCTGCGTCCCTCGTGCCTTCGCCCGGCGCGCCGGGCGAAGGTGCGTGGACCAGGGTCATGCCTGCCTCGTTACTGCGAGCACTGAAATCACAAAGCTGCCAGTCCTATACGACATGTGAGGAAAGGGAGCGTGAACATTGCTATACGGCAGCGGACAGCGCGGCTCCGATCAGGCTCACCAGCACGCCGGTACCCGTGACTACGGCCGCCGCGGCAAGCATTCCCGCCGGCACCCTGTGAGCGATAGTCAGGCCGCCGGCCACGTCGATCACGCCGGCGGCGAACCCGCCCGCCAGACCCAGCAGCGTCGCCTCCCAGGCGGCTAGCCGTGCCACGCGGTAGGCGGACCAGCCGATGGCCTTTAGTGTTCGCCGCTCGACCGCCAGCTGGTCAGCATTCAGCCGATCGAGTTCGGCGACGGTGCCCGCGGCCATCAGGAGGGTCGCGATCACGACCGCGGTGTCGATCGGATCCACCTGCCACAAGATCGGGTGTCCGAGCCAGGAGTTGACGAGCGTGCCGCCGGATGCCCACCGCACGGCCAGATCCTGGCCCAGGGCGCCACATGAAGCCGCGATGACCAACACCGCGAGTGCCGTGCGCTTCGGCGCTCGCAGCAGGTTGCGTGTCGTCCGGCCCAGCATCCACGACTGTCGGTGGGTCCAGTCGGCGGGCCGGTGAGCTCGTGCGGTTGCCATCGGGTCCGCCGCTGCCGTCGCCCGGCGCACCGGCCACCACGCTGCGGCGATCGTCATCGCGACAACCGCCGGGACAGCCAGCAGTTCCCACCCTGACGGTGAGGTGCCTCCGAGAGCTGCCTCGCAAAGGTAGGCCGTGAGACCGACCGCCAAGCTGCTGGCGAAAGCGAGCAGCGCGAACTCCTGCAGGAGCAGCCGCCTGATCTCGCTTCGTCCCCACCCGAGTGCGCGTAGCGTTCGCAGCTCCCGCCGCCGCCCACGCAGCTGCGCCATCGCGCCGCTCGCCACAACGGTCGATCCGGCTGGCAGGATGAGGAACGAGAGCTCTACGGGGCGCGGTTCGGGACGCGGTTCGGGGCGCACCGACACGGGAGCGGCAAGGAAGACCTGGATCCGCCTGGACGGCGCAGCATGCCCGCTGACCTGCATTGCGGCGGCCAAGCTCAGCACCGCGAAGGCCGTCGCTCCGCCGGCGATCCAGACGCTCAGAACGCTCGGCCGGCCTGCCTTCACGCCCAGGCAGCCGCCGGTCAGTCGCATGACCAAGTCAGCCGATCCGGTCGATGCGGCCGCGGGTCCACGCGTCGTTCCCGTAGATCAGCTCGTCCTCGACGATCGACCCGTCTCGCAGGCTAACCAGCCGCTGGCAGCGACTCGCTGTCGCGATGCGGCTGACGGCGATCAGCAGAGTGAATCCGAGCAGCGCGTGCATGTCCATGAGCAGGTCCAAGAGCGCGGTCGCGCTGCGAGGGTCTAGGCCGGGCGTCGGATCTTCGGCGAGTACGAGCTTCGGAGTCTGCACGAGCGCCCTGGCGATCAGGATCCGCCACTGCTGCTCAGCCGTCAGTACGTCGACCGGACTACCCGCGATATCGGCGGCACCCGTGACCGACAGGAGCCAGCCAACTCGCTCGCGCGCAGCTGCGTCCACCTGTCTCGGCAGCAGCGCGGCCAGCACGTTGTCGGTCACCGATAGCGACGGCAGCAACGGCCAGCGCGTCGAGAGCAGCCCGCGGCCGCCGCGATAACGATCGAGTTCCGAGCCGCGGAGCCGGTGCACGGCAAGGTCATCCACAAGCACCTGTCCCGACCGAGGCCGTTGCACGGCGGCGATGACACCCACGAGATCGGCTGCCGTGCCGGCTGGGTGGCTCAGCAACGCGACGCTCTGACCTGGCGGAACCTGGAGGCTCACGCCAGCCGCGGTCAGGCCAGGCCACTCGCTGGTGCCGCAGATCACGCCGATGAGCGCCACCGCCGCTCCGCGAGCGTCCGGTCCACCGGCTGCCGACGGCAGACTACCAACCCTTGGTCCGGTGTTTACCACGGACACATAATGCCTCTTATATCTACTGCCTGGATAGGTGACCTACTGCCGACGCCGACACGGCGTAGTGGTCGGGCTAGCTCCGCACCGTCGCGGCGCGTTCCGATATCGTCTGGGGGTGGCCTTTCAGCATGTGATCCTCGCGCTGCTCGAGAGCGGACCTAGCCACGGCTGGCAAATGAAGTCGCGCATCGAGGCTGCCCTGGGTCCGGAGTACGGCGGGCTAAATAAGGGTTACATTTACGAGGTCATTCACAAAATGGAGCGTGAAGGCAGCATTACCTCGCACGTCGAACCGCAGGAGGGGATGCGCCCCGACCGCAGCGTGCACGTGATCACCGATCTCGGCCGGGAGCAGCTCACGGAGTGGCTAGCCGAGCCGGTCCGGCGCAGCGCCGGCTTTCGTGATGAGTTCGTCCAGAAGGTGCTCGCGGCGAGCCTGCGCGGCGACGAGGAGTTCCGGCATTTCTGCCAGGCGCAGCGCCAGGCCCTGCTCGCAGAGTCCAAGACGCTGCAGACGCTACGCCGCGAGCGCGCCGACGACGCCGGCGCCGCTTTCACGATCGACGTGGCCATCCTCCGCACGAACGCCGAACTTGAGTGCGTGGAAGCGGCCGAGGCGCGTGCTGGGCAGCGGCTCGTCGACTTGCCGGTCGCTGACTCCTGTGATTCGCAGCAACTATCAGCGTCCGACGAGCCGGAACCAGTCCGGCGCCGAGCCAGGGGCTAGCTCGCGGCGCGCCGCCGGTCTTCCACGCTGTCCAGGCCACCCGACGCGCCTCGGTCTCCCGATCAGCTTGACGTCGTGTACGACTTGCCGTCCGCGGAGATGTGGACGAGCACGTACTGCACGTACTCCCTGTTGCCCAGCCCGCTGTTGAGTGCGGTGCACTTCACTACCCATTTGTCGGTTTGACCGTTCGGGGTCTTGGTGGCCTGCTGCACCTGCGCCACCGTCGAGTTGAACTCCAGCTGCTGGCCGGCCGGGATCGGGCTGTTGCCTGGGTTCAGCGTGCCAGAAATCCACTGGAAGAGGTTCGCCGAACCAAAGACAATGCCGTCTAGCTGGGCCGACGTCTGGTAGCCGACTGGGCACGCGTCAGTCGTCGACCAGGTCGGCGAGATGCTCGTCGATCCGCTCGCAGGCTTAATGATGAGGCTGCCGGGCTGGGTGCCCACCGCGCCAACTGTCTGGTAGGCCTGGTGGGCGTCAGCAGCGGCCGACCCGCCTGCCGAGGTGCCAGCGGCGCCGACGGCGCCTTCGCCTGAGGAGGAGGACCCGTCTGTCGGACCGGAGCAGGAAGTGAGCACAGCCGCGGTGACGCCGGCGGCGCCGGCGAGCAGCGCCACTCGTCGCAGGCGGCGGGTGGCTTGCGGCTTGGTCCGTCTATCACGCGGGCAGCCTGGGGAAACGGCCTGGCTAGTCGACATGACTGAGAATGTACAAGCAGGAATCCAAACGCTGCGCGTACGGCAAGTGAGAGCAGGGAGAACTTCCGCCTTAGCCGAATCGGCCGTTGACGTAGTCGGCGGTGCGGGGGTCCTGCGGGTCGTCGAACATGACGTCGGTGGGGCCGTGCTCGACGATGTAGCCAGGCTGGTTCTGCTCGGCGAGGAAGAACGCGCACTGGTCAGACA
>DATHPF010000461.1:0-8012 GCA_035484155.1 Streptosporangiaceae bacterium | reverse complement strand
GCTAGCAGCGCGACCACCATGTCGATGCCGCGCGGCAGGGCCACCCCGACCAGAACTTCGGGGCCGACCCCGATCTCCCGCAGGTAGGAGGCAAGCCGGCCGACTCGCAAGGCCAGGTCAGCATACGTGAGTGAGTTCTTCCCGCAGGAAACCGCGACGGCTTGCGGGCCACGCCCGGCCTGAGCCAGGAACAGGTCGTGCACGCCCAGCGCGGGCACCGGTCCGGCCGCTGCGGTATTGCGACCGTGAACCAGTTCCTGCCACTCGGCGGCGGTCAGCAGCGGAAGCTGAGACAACCGGCGTTCGGCGTCATCGGCCACCGCTCGGAGCATGACCGCCAGGTGACCCGCGAGGCGGCGGATCGGCGCCTTTCCGAAACGACCGGCCGGGCAGCGCAGCCCGGCCCTCAGCCGGCCGCCGCTTCTGCTCAGCACGAGCGCGAGATCCGCGCCAGCCAGGCAGGCCCGGTCAGGTGGCGCATCGGCGATCGCGTCGTTGAACATCACCCGGCGGGGCGCCTGGTTACCGCGCCTGGAAGGCAGGCCGGAATCGGCGTCGGAATCGGAATCGGAATCGGCGTCGGCGTCGGAATCGGCGTCGGCGTCGGCGTCGGCGTCGGCGGAGTTCGCCGCGGCCTCAAGCCAAACCTCGACCTGACCGATGAGCTCGCTGAACAGCGGGTCGCCAGACAGGTCGACCCGGACCGGCACCAGCCGGCCGCTCGCGGTCAGGACTTCCAGGACGATGTCGTCCTGATCGGCATGCCGGCCAAGCACCGCGGCAAAAGCCGAGAGCACTATCACCGAAGTGCCGGTCCCGATGCGCTCCCCCAGGGAGCGCAAGCCATTCTCGGTAGTCACCCGGAAGGTAAACCCGGCTTTCCCGGTCAGAGCCAGCGGCTGGATCGCCTCGCTGGTGTGCCCAGATTGCACGGCGACCTCCACTTAGGACGCCGAGAATGCGTCTTCAGGTGCATCCTCGGCGGCTGGCTCGAGGAAAGCACTTGCCTGGATAGAGAACAGCTCCGAATAGAGGCCGCCCATCGCCATGAGCTCGGCATGCGATCCTTGCTCGACAATTTTCCCGTTACCGAGAACGGCTATATAATCGGCCGTCCGTACGGTCGAGAACCTATGTGATATAAGGAGCACGGTTCTATTCTCGTATAGCTCGCGAACATTTTCGAAGAGTGCCCGTTCGGCCCTGGCGTCCAGCGAAGCGCTCGGCTCATCCAGAATCACCAGCGGAGCGTCACGGAAAAAGGCTCGTGCGAGGGCGACCCGCTGCCACTGCCCCAGCGAGAGGTCCTGGCCGTGAGCGAACTGGGGAGACAGGATCGTCTCGTAGCCGTCCGGCAGGCTACCGAGGAAGCCGTCGGCCCCCGCCGCGCGCGCGGCGGCCCGGACTTCCGCTTCCGAGTCGGTGCCGACACGCCCCAGCCGGATGTTGTCTTCGGCCGACAGCGCATATCGGATGAAGTCCTGGAATAGCACCGCGACGGACTCGCGCCACGAATTGGAGTCGAATCCGGACAGCTCGCTGCCATCGATGCGGATGGAACCTTCCTGGGGAACATAGAGCCCGGCCAGCAGTTTCGCCAGGGTCGTTTTACCTGAGCCGTTCTCCCCGACCAGGGCTACGACTTTCCCCGCGGGTATCGTCAGCGATACCTGATCGAGTGCCCGTCGCACAGACCCCTGGTAGGTAAACGAGACACCATCAAGCTCGATCTTTTCGAAGCCTGCCTTAAAGGGTTGCCCGGATTTCTGCTTCCTGAGCATCGGCTCCAGCGACAGGAACTCGTCAAGGTCACCGACCAGCGGGGCCGACTCGAAGAAATCGTTGGTCGAACCGACAAAGGCGAACAACTGCTGGCTGAAGACGAAAAGGACACCGGCTACGGTCGCCGTCGCGGCCAGGCTCAGGACTCCCCACCGGTTCAGCCCGATCAGCAGGGCCGCGGCGACGGCAAGGATGGCATTACTGCCGATGGACGATATCAGCGAGGAACGGAACCGCCGGTGCAGGGTTTCGGTGTAGAGCCGCAGCCGTTCCTCCATCGAGGTCTGCCAGCGCGAGGACAGGTAATCCGCGAGGTTGAACGCCCGGATCTCCTTGGCCGGCTCGCGGGTCGTGAGCAGCGAGAACAGGTAGAAGCGATCGCGGTCGGTCGACGTCGTCCTGCGGACGAAGTCGAATTGCTGGGCACCGCTCTTGGTGCCGCCCAGCCAGATGGGGATCACGACGAACACCACGGCGAGCGCGATCCAGGGCTGAAGGATGATCAGCCCGACCCACAGGGCCAAGAGCATGACGGCCGTCTGCCCCATCGTCACCAGGCTCGCGACCAGCAGCGCCGGCCGGGTCAGTGCGCTGGCGGCCGCCCGCTGCAGCCGGTCATGAAAGCGGGAGTCATCGAAATCGTCAAGTTCCGCGAGACAGGCGACCTTCAGGATCTGGCCGCAGACGTATATGCTGGCTCGCTGGCCGAGCATGTTGCGCCGGTTTCCGGTGATCCCCTCGGCGACCATGATCGCGGCGTTCGCGGCGATGAAGATGCCGATCGCCTCGGCGAGCCCGGACCAGCTGCCGCCCTTGTTGGCGTTGACGAGCGAACTAATGATCTTCTGGATCTGGATGATCACGACGAACACGCCGAGTCCCTGAACCAGGTCCATCACGGCGACCGTCAAGAACCCGCGTCGTCCAGCCGCCCAGACGAGCCGCATGCCGGCCGCGATGAACCGGGGCGTATCGCGCCGCCTGAGCACGGATCCCTGGATACGTTCCGCGGCAGGTGTGCTCATCAGTTATCTCCTCGGAATCTGCCCGCATAGGCGGGGGTGGCAAGTCCCGCGCCACGAAAGTCGGCGGAAAGTGCCGTGGTGAGCCTGTCCAGGCCCGAGACGAGTTCGTCGGTGGGGCCGCCAAAACCCAGCCGGATATGCCGCGGGTACCCGAAACATCCCCCGGGGATAACAAGGACGCCATGCTGCAGGAAGAGCTGCTGGCAAAAATCCTCGGTGTCGGCGAAGCCGGCCAGGCGGGGGAACCCCGCCACGCCGCCGGCCGGCAGGGTCAGGGATACGCGGTCGGAGACCGAGTACGCCCACTCGGCAAGGATGGAGCGATTGAGCCGGGCCTGCTTCAGGCGGGGCTCGAGGAAGACATCCGCATGTTCGAGCACCCTAAGGGCAAGCAACTCGACCAGCGGAGACAGATGCAACGTGGTGTAGTCACGGATACGCACGCATTCGGCGAGCACGTCCGGCGGCGCAAGACACCACCCGAAGCGCAGGCCGGGCAACCCGAAGGCTTTGGAAAAGGTGCCGAAACTGATGCCGCGCTCATAGCAGGCGGAAACGTCCGGCAGCGGGCCGGAATCATAAACAAGATCCGCGAACGCCGCATCCCAAAGGACATATGCACCCACTCGGTCGGCATGCTGCAGCAACGTCCTCATGTCATCCCAGTGGACCGAGGCGCCTGTCGGATTATGCGGGAAATTCACGATAATGGCACGCGTGCGAGGGGTAACGAGATCGGCCAGGTTATCGAGCGATACGGCCCAGTTATTATCCTCGTCGAGGGCCAGGGTCTTTAGCTGGCAGCCAAGCGCCCGGGCAAACTCGACGAGCAGATGATATCCGGGCTGCATGACAATTATCTCGTCCCCGGGTTTGATCAGCGCCATCAGGACCAAGGACACGGCCTCGCTCGAGCCGCTGGTCGTCATGACCTTTTCCGGGTTTCCGTCTCCCCAGCGGCGTGCTATGGCGGTCCTGACCTCCGGAGTGCCCAGTGAATAGCCGTCATCGAACACGAGATTGTCGATCGTTTCATGTGACAGGCCGGTAGCCTGCCGCAGCTCAGCCATGGAGAATGACTGCACGCCGCTGGAGCTGATATCGATCTCAGCAGTGAAGTAGCGGTCTCTGAGCCAATCTTCTAGCGGTGCTCGGAGGAGTTGCATGGAATATCTCCAGCTAATTTTTGGTCAGGAATTCGATTATCGCAGAATTGACTTCTTCTGGACGCTCGAGATACCCGAAGTGGCCGCATGGCCCGATTTCGATGAAATCACAGTCGGGAATGGCCTCGGCCACCTCGGCACCGAGGTGGGGCGGCGTGACCAGGTCATCGGAAAACGCGATGACCCGGCACGGTGCGGTGACCCCGCGGAGTCGTTCCCGCTGGTCCTGGTGGATGTCGGCCCAGAGCTGGCCGTGCGAGGTGCTCCGGCTGCCCATGGCGAGCTCGAATGTCTCGAGCCACAGCCCGATGGCCTTGTCGTCGTTCAGGCTCGCGGGCGAGAGCATCTGAAATGCCATCTGCGTCGCCTCGTACTCCGCGGGCATGTTCATGCCGCTCGCGATCACGGCCTGGTGCGCTCGGCTATGCGCCAGCCTGGCCGCATCTGATCGCGACTTCGTCGCCATCAGGACGGCACACCGGACAAGATGCGGCCACCTGATTGCGAGTTCCTGCGCGATCATGGCCCCTAGCGAGACGCCGATAATTCGGCACGGCCCGGCGTCCAGAGCCTCGATCAGACCCTTGGTGTCCTCGACCATGTCAGCCAGCGAATATTTTCCCGCGGGCACGTCCGACGGCGGGATACCGCGGTTATCGAACGTAACCGCCTGGTATCCGGCCTGGACGAGCGCGGGCGTCTGGTAGAGGGTCCAGGCGCGGCCACTGGCCGCGGTGCCCATGACCAGCAGCACGCGCTCGCCCTTACCGGACCGTTCATAGGCGAGCCTGATTCCATTTGTGAACACGTGCGGCATGGCGAGTTTAATGTCATTCGCCATCGAGCGCTATGCGCAGGCTCTTCGGCCGCATATCTGTCCACGTCTCTTCGAGGTACTTGTCGCACTCGTCCTTTGCCGCGCAGACGCCGGTCTCGTTCCAGCCGCCCGGAACCGGGAGATCCGCCGGCCAAAGTGAGTACTGCTCCTCATGATTGATCAGAACCTTGAATCGAGCGTCGGCTGATTCGAAGTCGAAGCTGGTAGTACGCATGATGCCTCCTCATTCGTAATGAAAATTCGTCCCGGATTGCCTACCAGCGCCATTCATGCTGGTCCAGCAGATGTCCCGCCTTGATCCCGTTATCGGCACACCAGGTCATGAATTCCTCGACCTGACTTAGCTGGTAGGAGTCGGCGTTATAAGTGGTGGCCATGATATGGCCCAGCCAGCTCTCTTCGCCCATCGCATAGATGTACGCCTCATTCGCGCCCAGCTCTTTCATGATCGCGCTGGCCTGTACCGCATTCGACCCGGAAAGTTTGCGCGAGTCGCTCATCTTCTTGGTTACCGGCCTGGTTATCAACGCTTGATAGAGCCAGGTCAGCGGGGCTCCGTCGCACTCCATGCCGAGAAAAGCCATGTCGACCTTGCCCACATGGTTGCGCACATAGCGGTAGAGCACCGGGTCGATGCCCGAGGAGTCCGCGCCGACGAATATCTGTCGGCCCGCCAGCTCAACGCAGTACGTTGACTTGCCTCGGATGTCCAGGTCGGCGTGCTCCCCGAGGAAGGGCGTCGCGATGACCTTCCCGCCGGGATATTCCACCTCGGAGAAATCGTCGACCTCGATGACGGGCAGGCCGGCGTGGGAGAGGTACAGCGCCAGTGACGGGTCGCAGAGGCTGCCCTTCGAGGTCCGCGGTACCACGATGGCGCCGACACGACCGCGCAGCTGGAGCAAGGTCTCGAGCACGATGTGGTCCTGGTGCCCGTGGGTAATCAGGACGAGATCGATATAGTCGGGCAGGTCGGCGTAGGTGAACCGATCGGTCGCGGCGGTGTCGGCGTTGATGAACGGATCAGTGACGATCGCGGCGTCCGGTGTCTGCAAAACCAGGCACGCATGCCCGTAGTAGCGGATGCGGCCGCCGCCGTCGATGTGGCGGTCGGCGGGCAGGCTTGGTTCGGTGGTCAGCAGGCTGGCCAGTTGCCCAGCCTGATCGCCGGTGAGTTCTAGCGCTTCACGGAGCCGGGCCAATGTGGTTGGCTTGATCTTCGCCTTGAACAGTTCCGCCAGGCCAGGGTGCCGGAACGGAATGTGCAGGTCCAGTACGTCCGGCGATGACAGCCTCGGCGTGCTCAGGATGAAGGGACGTTCCGTCCCCGGCTCAATCGACAGCTGAACCGACTGCCTGGCCTCCGAGTAGACGTTGCTCTGGTATACGAGCGGCTCGATGAAATGCAAGGAAGGCTGGTTGTTCGTGTCATAGGCCAACTCAACCAGCCCGGACAGGCGGGCCGGGAGCTTGGGATAAAGCGGCGTGAGATCAAAGCCGGTGGCATGCTGCCGCACCAATTCCTCGGCTTCAGCAACTGCTTCTGCGAAGGCCAGCATGTCTGCCCGATCACGCTTGATCGAGGCAAGCAAGGAACGCACCTCGTTACTTCGGCGCTCGTCGATATTTATGAAGTACCCGCCGCGGAGCTTCGGGTTACGACAGGCCGCCATGTGAACCGGCGGAGACTGCAGGTATGACTCGATGAGCGGCACCTGCAAGAATGCCAGGTTCATTGCTGCTTGGACCGGGGCCACCGTGTGCAGCCAAGCATAGAATCCGTCTACGAGCGGTTCGATAATTACATTCGAACGTAGAAATCTCGGCTCGTCATCCATTTCCAGATTACCTCACCCTAATGGCCGACGTTTCGGCAAACTATGGCACACGACGGATCGGCGATCAATATTGCCGGCCCTGCTGATCTGCCCGTTCAACTGACGCATTGAATCAGTTGAACGTCAATGGCGGACAGCCGCGGCTTGTCATGCTCAGTTTTACTCATAGCCGCCTGCTTATTACTAGTCCATTTGGACGTGTTCGCGCTCGCCTGGCTTGCGGTGCCCGTCAGCAGGGCCTAGGCGGCCGACCGGCTGCGATCTACTCCGGCCCGTTAGCCGAGCCGACACCGGTGAATCGGTGTGAGAAGTAAACCAGCAGGGGCGTCTCTGCCTTGGCTACGCGTACATCGGTGACCGCGCCGATGAGCAGCAGATGCGTCGGCCGGTCAATGGCGTCGTCGACCTTGCAGATGAAACATGCGGGCGCGTCTTCTAGAACCGGGACTCCGTCGCTGCTGTAGGACCACTTGCCGTACGCGAAGCGCGCGCTTCCCCTGAGTCCCGATACCTGGCCCGCGAAAGCCTCGGCTACATGGCGGTGCGCAGTACCGAGAACGTTGACGGCGAAGGTAGAAGCCTCTTGTATGACCTCGGCGAGTCGGCTCTTCTTATTGACGCATGTCACTACCGACGGCGGTGACCAGGAGAGCGCGCAGACGGCCGTGGCGGTCAGGCCATACCTGGTTCCGTCCGCGCCGACCGCGGTCACGACGCTGACCCCGCTAGCGAGCCGCTGCATTCCCAGCCGATAGTCATCCAGTCGTTCCATTATCAGCAGGATTCCTTCCAATGGCTCGCGACGCTAGTGTGGTAATAGCCAAGACGCGTCTCCGGCGTGGCCATAGATACCGTGATATTTCTCATTTATGGTTTCAACAATAGAGATGTGGCAGGCTTCATGGAAGGCTAGAACTTGGACCCGTTTGGGACGGTTTGCCCATCTCGACGGCAGGGCCGCCGAACGCCCGGGACCGTCCAGCCGACGGCGCGGACGGCGTGCCCGGACGGCGCGAGGCTGTGCGGTGACGGTACAGGCTCGGTTGCTCTCCGTAGGTATAATCGTTATAGTAACCGTTATGACAAGAGTGAGACTGGGTCAATGAGCATCCGGCATGCGCTCCTAGCCCTGCTCAGCCAGGCACCGAAGCACGGCCTGCGGCTGCAGCAGGAGTTCGAGGAACAGACCGGCGAGGTATGGCCGCTGAACGTCGGGCAGGTGTACATCACCTTGCAGCGCCTGGAGCAGGCCGGGCTCGTGGAGTCTGATGGCGGGGACGGAAAGGGGTCCCAGAAGCGGTTTGTGATCACCGCGGCCGGCGAGACCGAACTGGAAGAGTGGCTTCGCACTCCATCCAGCGAC
>DATHPF010000460.1:0-7827 GCA_035484155.1 Streptosporangiaceae bacterium | reverse complement strand
CCCCGGCCGGGCGGCGCCGCTCGATGTGCCAACCCCAGCCTGGGCGGCCGGGTATCCGCCGCCAGTGCGGCGGAGCGTGTATGCCGCGGCGCACGTCGCCGCCTGCCCCGACGGGAGCATCGACTGGGACTCCACCCTGCGGTTCCGCGAGCAGCTCTGGCGCCATGGTTTTGGCGTGGCGGAGGCCATGGATACCGCCCAGCGCGGCATGGGGCTCACGTTCGGTCAGGCGCGTGAGCTGATTAGCAGGTCGTCGGCGCGGGCAGCCGAACTGGGTACGCGGATCGCCAGCGGCGCCGGCACCGACCAGCTGACCGCCGGAGTGCATTCGCTGACGGCCATCATCGGCGCGTATGCGGACCAGGTCGATTTCGTGCAGGCAGCGGGATCGCAGGTCATCGTCATGGCGAGCCGCGCGCTGGCGGCCAGCGCGCGATCGGCCGACGATTATCTCGAGGTCTACCGGCAGGTGCTGACGGTCGCGCGCCAGCCCGTGCTGCTGCACTGGCTCGGCGCTGCGTTCGACCCGGCGCTGCGCGGCTACTGGGGCAGCGAGGACCTTGAGGCGGCCGCGGAGACGGTCCTCCAGCTGGTCGAGCGCGCCGACGGCAAGGTCGCGGGCATCAAGCTGTCCGTGCTCGACGCCAGCCACGAGCGAGCCCTGCGCCGCAGGCTGCCGTCCGGCGTCCGGCTGTATACCGGTGACGACTACAACTATGCCGAACTGATCCGCGGCGACGCAGACGGCCGGTACAGCGACGCGCTGCTTGGCGCGTTCGCCGCGATCACTGCCCCGGCGGCCGCTGCGCTGCACGCCCTGGACCTTGGTGATCTGGCGGGCTACGACGCCGCGATGGAGCCAACGGTGGCGCTGAGCCGGCTGATCTTCGCCGAGCCGACTTACGACTACAAGGTCGGCGTGGCGTTCCTGGCCTGGCTGAACGGCTTCCAGCCGCACTTCGCGATGCTGGCGGGATGGCAGGACCGGCGCTCGCCGGAGCATCTGATCGGCATCTTCGAGCTCGCCGCTGCGGCCGGCGCGTTGCATGACCCGCAGCTGGCGGTCGGCCGGATGTCGGAGTATCTCGCCAGCGCGCCGCGATCGCGAGCCCAGCCTGACCGCCGGCGGGTACCGTGATCGACCTCAGCAGGCTCTCGCTCAACCAGGCGACCGTTCAGAAGCTCGGTGCGCTGGACGCCATCGACCTCTGCGTCCGGCACGACATCGCGGCGATCGGCTTGTGGCGCGACAAGGTCGCCCAGGCCGGCCTGGCGGCCACGGTTGCGGCGGCGCGGGCCGCTGGCCTGCACATTTCGAGTCTGTGCCGGGGCGGATTCTTTACCCACGCGGACGCCAGCCGCCGCGCTGCCGCCGCGGCGGACAACCGGGCAGCGGTGCTGGAGGCGGCCGCGCTCGGCGCCGATGCGCTGATCCTGGTGGCAGGCGGCCTGGTGCCCGGCAGCAAGGACCTGCCGCTAGCCCGCCAGATGATCGGCGACGCGGTGGCCGATCTGGTGCCATTCGCTGAGCAGGCCGGCGTCCGGCTGGGCATCGAGGCGCTGCATCCGATGTTCTGCGCGGACCGGTGCGCCATCTCGCGGCTCGGCGAGGCCGTCGATCTGGCCGCCCAGTTCCCGGCCGACACTGTCGGGGTGGTCGTGGACACCTACCACGTCTGGTGGGATGTGCAGCTGGCGGCAGACATTGACCGGGCGGCCGGGCGGATCGTCAGCTACCAGCTGTGTGACTGGGTCCTGCCGCTGCCGCAAGACGTGCTGCTTGGCCGAGGTCACCTGGGTGACGGATGCATCGACCTGCGCGCTATCACCGCGATGGTGCTGGGGGCCGGCTACACGGGCTTTGCCGAGGTGGAGATCTTCAACCAGGAAATCTGGGACGCGCCGGCCGATGACACCGCGGCGGTAGTGAAGAGCCGGTTCGCCGACCTGGCGGGAGCCGTAGCCGCAGCCGCGCCGGAGCCGGAGCGGTAGCCGCGGCCCGGCCGGGTCGTAGGGTGGACGGTGGGCGAGGAGGTCGCGATGGAGTTTGAGCACGTCCTGGTGGACCGGTCCGGCGAGTTCGCCACGATCACGATGGACAGGCCCGCCCGCAGGAACGCACTCTCGCTTGCGCACATGCGCGAGCTGATCGCGGCGTTCACGCAGGTGGGGGACAGCGACGCCATCGGCATCGTGCTGGCCGGCAACGGCCCCGTCTTCAGCGCCGGACATGACTTCGCCGACGTGGCCGACGCCGACTTCGCCGCGGTTCGCGCGCTACTGGTCACGTGCACCGAGCTGATGACGCTGATCCAGCAGGTGCCGCAGCCGGTTGTGGCCAGGGTGCACGGGCTGGCCACCGCCGCGGGCTGCCAGCTCGTCGCCAGCGCCGACCTCGCCGTGGCCAGCGAGGACGCCGGATTCGCCGCGCCCGGCGGCAAGGGCGGCTGGTTCTGCCACACGCCGATGGTCGCGATCGCGAGAAATGTCGGCCGGAAGCGGGCAGCGGAGCTCGCGCTGTCCGGCGACGTGATCGACGCCCGCACGGCCCTGGACTGGGGACTAGTCAACCGGGTGGTGCCAGCCGCGCAGCTAGACTCGGCCACCGCCGACCTGCTGGACCGCGTCACCAGGGGATCTGCCGCGAGCAAGGGCATCGGCAAGCAGGCGCTTTATGCGCAGATCGACCTGGACCAGCAGAAGGCCTACGCCTACGCGATCGAGGTGATGGCGGCGACGAGCCAGCTGCCGGACGCGCGCGAGGGGATGCACGCGTTCCTGGAGAAGCGCAAGCCGCGATGGCAGGGCGGTAGCGACGGAGCCTAGCGGGCGCGACGGAGCCTAGCGGGCGCACGGAGCCTAGCGGGCGCGACGGAGCCTAAGCCTGCACCACGTCCGCCACGATGCACGTGATGTTGTCGGGGCCGCCGCCGCTGACGGCGAGGGCAACGAGGTCCTTCGCGGCCTGGTCCGGGTCGGCCACCGAGCGCAGCACCCGCGCGATCGACTCGGCGTCCACGACCTCGTGCAGCCCGTCCGACGACAGCAGGTACCTGTCGCCGGCCCGCGCCTCGCGCAGCTGAAGGTCAGGCGCGGAGTCGCCGCCCGTCGTCAGCGCCCGCAGTAGCAGCCAGCGCTGCGGGTGGGCGCCGACCTCGGCCCGGGTGATCTTGCCGTCATCGAGCAGCGATTGCACCATCGTGTGGTCGTGGGTGATCTGGAATACCTCGTCGTCGCGGACCAGGTAGGCACGCGAGTCGCCGATATGCACGAGACCAAGCTGCGAGCCTGACCACAGCAGCGCAGTGAGGGTCGTGCCCATGCCGGTCAGCGCTGGATCTGCCGCGGCCATGTCCCGCAGCGCCCGGCCGGCCCGGCGCACCGCGTGATCCAGGGCGTCGAGCAGCTCGCCCGCTGGGACCTGGGTGTCAAGCGGCCGCAGCGCGTCGATAACGGCGGCGCTTGCCACCTCGCCCGCCGCGTGGCCGCCCATCCCGTCGGCCACCGCGAGCAGCTGGGCGCCTGCATAGGCCGAATCCTCGTTATCCTCGCGCTCAAGACCGATGTCGGACTGGACCCCGTACCTGACGGCCAGCGTTCCCTGCGTGTCATCCATGGACGTGCCTTCCTCGGACAGATACCTGATGAGGAACGTGGCCAGCTCCCGCCGGGCCGAATGCTCGGCCTCCAGCTGGCCCCAGTACGTGGCGAGCTCGGCACCGGCTGCCGCCCGTGGGAGCGCGCAGACGGCCCGGATGCGCGCGAGCGGCATGCCAAGCCGGCGTAGCCAGGCGACCAGCCTGGCCTGCTCGAGCTGCGCGGCCGCGTAGAGCCGGTAGCCGGTGGCCGGATCGACCTGGCGCGGGCTCAGCAGGCCGAGCTCGTCGTACAAGCGCAGCGCCTTGCGCGACAGCCGGGACGCCCGGGCGAACTCCCCGCTCGTCAGCAGTTCCACTGCGGCCTCCTCATGCCGGGCAGGCTGCCCGGCGATGTCAGGCTGCGGTCGGCCCCAGGGGCGATGTCAAGCCGGGTTCGGTGCGCGCCGCGGGCAGCTGCCGACAGGGTATGGCCGTGGTCGCGGTGTGGCGTCCCGGTCGTCAGCGGTGGCTGACCAGACCCGCAGAGAGTGAAGTCGCGCCCGGGCGGGCACTTCAACAGCGGGGATTGCCGCCGTGGGCATGGCGGCCTGGCATCGGGGGAGAACGCAGCTGACCACGCCTGCTCAAGCTCTCGCCTTGCTGCGCAGCCGCGCTTACGTGCGGCTGCTCGTCGTCGCGGCCGTTCTTGGCGCGCCTATCTCGGCCGTGGCCTGGGGTTTCCTCGCGCTGGTTAGCAAACTGGAGCACTGGCTGTACGTCAGCTTCCCCGACGACCTTGGCTTTAAGTCTGTGCCGGTGTGGTGGCCGTTCCCGCTGCTGGCCGTCGGCGGCATCCTCGTCGCCCTCTCGATCACGTATTTGCCGGGAACGGGGGGGCATTCACCCGCGGACGGTTTTAAGGCTAGCGGCGTCTTTCCGCCAAGAGAACTCGCCGGCGTCGCGCTCGCCGCACTGGCGACGCTCGGCTTCGGCGCGGTGCTCGGACCCGAGGCGCCGCTCATCGCGCTGGGCGGCGGGCTGGCCGCCTGGGCGGTGAGCCGGGCCAAAGCCGCCAAGTCGGCGCCGCAGGTGAAGACCGTGATCGGGGCGGCGGGCAGCTTCGCCGCAATCAGCTCGCTGCTTGGCTCGCCGATTACCGGTGCCTTCCTGATGATGGAGGTGGTCGGATTCGGCGGTGCGACGCTGGAGCTAATCCTGCTTCCCGGCCTGCTGGCGTCTGGCATCGGGGCGCTGATCTTCCTCGGCCTCGGCGAGTGGTCTGGACTTGGCGACTTCTCGCTGTCCGTTGCCGGGCTGCCGCATTTCACCCGGCCGGACGCGGCCGAACTCGGCTGGGCGCTCGTCATCGGACTGACCGCAGGCGTGCTGAGCATCGTGATCCGCCGGTTTGCGCTGGCCCTGCGTGCCGTGGTCCAGCGCCAGCCGTTGCTCCTGACGCCGCTGGCCGGCCTAGTTGTCGCAGGGGCTGCCGTCCTTTTCAGTCAGGTCACCGGGAAGGGCACGGACGAAGTCCTCTTTTCCGGCCAGAATCAGATCGGGCCGTTCATCACGCACGCCGCCACGTACGGCGTTGGCGCGCTCGTCCTGCTCGTCGCACTGAAGGCTGTCGCCTACGCAGTGTCGTTGAGCGGCTTCCGTGGCGGGCCAACCTTCCCCGGGATCTTCATCGGTGCAGTAGGTGGCGCCTTGCTTTCGCACGTCCCTGGGCTGCCGCTGGTCCCGGCGGTCGGCATGGGCATGGGTGCCATGGCCGCCGGCATGCTGCGACTACCGCTGACGTCGGTGCTGCTGGCCTGCCTGGTCCTGTTGTCCGACGGCATCGCGATCATGCCGGTCGTGATCGTCGCGGTGGTGACTGCCTATGTAGCTGCGACATGGCTGGATCCCCCCGCGGAGTCGGCCGCGCCAGCCCCGGCTTCCGCACCGGCGCCGGCGCCGGCGTCACCGGCGAGCTGACCGGCCCCAGCCTGGCGAGTGCTGCCATGCTGGGCCGGCGCGGGTGCCAGCCGGGGGCCTGCACGCCGCCAGGACACCTCGAACAGCGCGCCGCCAAGCTCGGAGTCACCGAGGCGCCACTGCCCGTCGGTCGTACGCGCAATCGAGTCGGCGATGGCGAGGCCGAGACCGGCGCTGCCGCCTTGCTCGGTCGAGCGGTGGAACCTGTTGAACAACCTGGGCCTGTCCTCAGCGGCCACGCCAGGCCCGCTGTCCTCCACCGTCATCGTCACCCGGTTGCCGCGCTGGCCCACGCTGACGCGGACAACGCCGCCCGCGCTGGCGTACCGGCACGCGTTGTCGATCAGGACCCCCGCAAGGCGGTCGATCCACTCGGGCGGCGCGCTGATCAAAGCCGGGCCGTGGCCGTCGGCGGCAACCTCGATAGCGAAGCCCTGCACCGCGGCCAGCGCCCGGAATCGCCCCGCGCACGCGGCGACGATGATGGCGAGGTCAAGCGGCTCGTCACGCGGCTCTGGCGGCGCCGAGTCGAATCTGGCCAGCCACAGCAGATCCTCGACGATATGCCTGAGCCTGCTGTTCTCACCCTGGATGCGCGCCAGTACTGCGCGGTATTCCGTCGGCGTGCGCGGCGCGCTGAGCGCCACGCTGGTCTCAGCACTGATCACGCTCAGCGGCGTGCGGAGCTCGTGCGAGGCGTCGGCCGTGAACTCAAGCTGGCGCCTGCGGGACTGCTCGACAGGTAGCAGCGCCCGGAGTCCGATTGTCAGCGCCCCGCCGAACATGGCCAGCAGCAGGATCGGAGCAGCGAGCGTCTCGCCCTCGCGCAGCAGCGAAGTGAGGTGGTTGATGCTCGCTAGGCTCTGGCCGGCGATGAGCATGCCGCCGTTCGTGGTGGTCGCAGCGAACCGGAATGGTCCTGCGGCCAGCCGCGCGGTCGTCGCCGTGCCCGGCACCACCCGGAGTCTGGCCGGCAGTGCGGGGGCGGTCGGATCACCTTGCGCTAGTACCCCGGCAGGTGTCCTGAGCCAGAGAAAGACAGGCGTGCTGTCCAGATCGTCGTCGTCGTCGTCATTGAAGGCCTGAATCCCGACGTCCTGCGCGTCGGCCAGCCGCTCGCCGAGCCGCTGGTCCACCGACTGGGTCAGCCTGGCCGTCACGACCTCGTCCAGTACGGCCACGCACCCGGCGTAGACAATCCCCACCAGCAGGCTGGCTGCCAGGGCGACCTTCGCCGCGTGGGCGATCTCAGGCGGTACGCGGCCGCGCAGGCGCACCACGTCCATCGCCGTCCTACCGCTCGACTAGCCGGTAGCCGACGCCGCGCACCGTCTCGATCCGGACCATGCCGCCGGCCAGCTTGGCGCGCAGTCGGGCCAGGTGCACGTCGATCGTGTTGGACCCCATGGCGTCGGCTTCGTCATCCCACACGTGCGCGGCGATGGACCGGCGCAGCACGACCGTGGGCGACCTGCGCACGAGGAGCTCGAGTATGCCGTACTCGATGGAGGTCAGGACCGGCTGGTGGCCGCCCACCAGCACCTGTCTTCTCGCTGGGTCGAAGCGCAGGTCCCCGACGACGATCGCGGGCTGCTGGACGGTTGCCGGGCGGCGCTGAAGGGCCCGCATGCGGGCGAGCAGCTCGGCGAAGTCGAACGGCTTCACCAGGTAATCGTCGGCACCTTCGTCAAGGCCCGTAACCCGGTCGGCGTGCGCGTCGCGTGCCGTCAGCAGCAGCACCGGCGTCGGGCGCTGCTGGCGGCGGATCCAGCGCACGACGTCCAGACCGGACATGCCGGGCATCCGCCAGTCGAGAACCGCAAGCTCGTACTCATAGTTGCGCAGGAAACGGATGGCTTCCTCGCCGTCCGCCACGGCGTCGACGACGTAATCGTTCTCGCGCAGCCCGCGCGCCAGCACATCGCGTAGCCCGTTATCGTCTTCCGCGACAAGCACTCGCACGGGCCGTCCCCTGCCTGCGCTGCTAGCGGCGCATCCGGCGCCACAGCGGGCGCGGAATCACGCGCATCGCGACGGCGAGCAGGCCGACGGTCCGTGGCACCCAGACCTCGCCGGAGGTACCGGTCAGTGCCTCCGCCACGGCCTTGCCCACCTCCGCTGGGGTCGAAGCGAGCGGGGCTGGATCCATCCCCGCCGTCATCCGGCCGGTCACGAAGCCCGGCCTGACCAGGAGCACTCGCACGCCCGACCCGTGGAGCGAGTCAGCCAGCCCGCGGCCGAAGGCATCCAGCCCGGCCTTGGCTGCGCCGTA
>DATHPF010000459.1:0-4155 GCA_035484155.1 Streptosporangiaceae bacterium | reverse complement strand
GACATGCGGCTCAAGCCCGGCGCCATCCGCGAGCTCCACTGGCACAAGGAGGCCGAATGGGCGTACATGCTCGCCGGCCACGCCCGCATCACTGGCATAGACACCGAGGGCCGCAACTTCATCGACGATCTCGGTCCTGGTGACCTGTGGAACTTCCGGGCCGGCTGGCCGCACTCGATCCAGGGACTTGCCGACGGCTGCGAGTTCCTGCTCGTCTTCGACAACGGGATGTTCTCGGAGAACGAGACGTTCCTGCTCACCGACTGGTTCAATCACACGCCCATGGAAGTGCTGGCCAAGAACCTCGGCGTCAGCGAGTCCGCGCTGAGGGGCATCCCGAAGGACCCCGAGCACGAGCGGTACATGTTCAGCGGCGAGGTGCCACCGCCGCTCGCCAAGGACATCGTCCGCGGGCCGGCCGGCAAGACAGAGATCAGCGTGACCTACCGGCTGCATGAGCAGAAGCCGATCGAGGTCCCCGGCGGCCGGGTCCGGATCGTCGACTCATCGAACTTCCCGGCCTCCAGCACGATCGCCGCGGCCCTGGTCGAGCTCGACCAGGGAGCAATGCGGGAGCTGCACTGGCACCCGACCGACGACGAATGGCAGTACTACATCTCCGGCCAGGCGAAGATGACCGTCTTCGCCTCCAGCGGCAAGGCCAGGACCTTCGACTACCGAGCCGGAGATGTCGGGTACGTGCCGTTCGCGATGGGCCACTACATCCTGAACACCGGCGAGGAGCCGCTGCGGTTCCTGGAAATGTTCCGCAGTCCCACCTATGCGGATGTCTCGCTCAATCAGTGGCTGGCGCTGACCCCGCCCGAACTCGTCCAGGCTCACCTGAACCTGGACCAGTCGACGACGTCAGCTATCACCGCGAACAAGGGTAAGCCAATCATCATCCGGTAGGGCGCCCATGCGACGCAGCTACCGGCTCCGGGGACAATCTCGGGCCATGCGGGCGGCACGCTCGGCCACAGCCTGCCCGCGCGGCCAGTCTCCGGAACGATCACCAATACCTGGCTCTGAGATCCTGGAGACACCATGCGGGTGCTGGTTGTAGAGGACGACGTCAAGCTGGCGGGTCTGATCCAGCGAGCGCTGCGAGAGCAGGCGGCGCTCGCCGACGCCGCGCACGACGGCGAGGATGCCCTGTGGATGGCAGACGCGACAGCGTATGACGTGATGGTGCTAGACGTTAACTTGCCCGGAATCAGCGGTTTCGAGACCTGCCAGCGGCTTCGCGAAGCACAGGTGCGAACTCCGATCCTGATCCTCACGGCGCGTGCCGGCATTGACGACAAGGTGACAGGGCTCGATACCGGCGCGGATGACTACCTGATCAAGCCGTTCGACGTCAGCGAGATGCTCGCGCGCGTCCGGGCGCTTGCCCGCCGCGGCCCGGTGGCCCGCGGGTCGGTACTCAGTGTGGGTGACCTGAGCCTGGACGCCGGCACCCGCATCGTCTGCAGAAGAGGCAACCAGATCGCGCTGTCGAACAAGGAGTTCCAGCTGCTGGAGGTCTTCATGCGCCGGCCAGGGCAGGTCCTCTCCCGCTACGACCTGCTCGAGGGAGCCTGGGACATGGCTTATGAGAACAAATCGAATGTTGTCGACGTCTACATCCGCTACCTGCGGGAAAAGATCGACCGTCCATTCGGTACCCGGACCATCGAGACCGTCCGGGGCGCCGGCTACCGGCTCTGCACGCCCGTGCAGCAGGCCGGTGCCGCGTAATTCCTCGGCTAGTTTCATCCATCGGGGGACAGATGACTATTGCAACCAAGGCCCGCGAGCCGCTCGGCCTCGCTGCCAGCGGCGTGCCTGATCCTGGCCAGCAGCAAGAAGAGTGGCAGCTGGTCGACGCAAGCCATGAGCTGCGGACGCCGCTGACCGCCCTGCGCACGGAAGTCGAGCTCGCGTTGACCGGCAACCGGGATGCCAGCGAGCTCCGGGCGGCGCTGCGGTCGGCGGCGGAGGAGATCCGCCGCGTGTGCCGGCTGGCCGACGACATCCTGATGCTCGCGCAGGCCGACCACGGGCAGCTTCCGCTGCGGCCGCGGCCGCTGGAGCCGCGAGTGCTGCTTGAAGCGGCCGTGTCCCGTGCGCGTGCTGCCGCCCGGATACGAGGCCGGCAGATTGTGGTCCGGGACGTGGCGCCCGGCAGCTGGCTGCTCGGTGACCCCGATCGCGCAGCGCAAGCGCTGGACAACCTCGTCTCCAACGCGCTCCATTACGGCAGTGGCACGATCACGCTGACCGCCCGCGATGACGGGGAGCTGCTCGGACTGCACGTGGCCGACCAGGGCAGCGGCTTCGCGCGCGAGATAGCGGAGCGCGCATTCCAGCGTTTCACCCGCGGGAAGGGGGCGCGTGATCCCGGCAGCGGGCTGGGCCTGTCCCTGGTTGCGGCCATAGCTGACGCGCACCGCGGTGCCGCAACCATCTGTAACCTGCCAGGGGGCGGCGCTGACGCCTGCATCGCGCTGCCCCGATGGCGGCCGGAAGAGACATGCGCACGGCGGGCGAGGTGGCCAGGTGACGCCGGGACAGCCATCCCGCGAACTCCGAAGACGCGCGCCTGGCGATGGACTGCCTGGCCAGCCGGCCTCCAGTTCCGCAGCGCGCCTCGGCGGGCTGCGTTGTGCCATGCCGCCTGGGAGGGGACCGGCGCCGGTCGCCTGGGAAACGTGAAGCTAGTGGTTCGACGAGCTGGCCCGCCCCTGACCGGTGATCCAGGGCAGTGTCCTCGGGCAAGTCTGTTAGCGGCGACCCGCGCCCTCAGAATCTTCCCCCTTGGATGCGGCGGGCGCGCTGGGACTGTCCGGGGGCACCGTAGGGGTAGTCCGGGGTCGGCGGCTGGCTCGCCTCGTCCAGCCCGCGGGTCTCCTCGGGCGTCAGCTTCAGCACGGCCGCGGCCATGTTGTCGCTCAGCTGGTCCATGCTTCGGGCGCCGAGGATCACCGACGATACCGCGGGCCGGGCCATCAGCCACGCTATGGCCACCTGGGCAGGAGACACGCCGCGGCCCTCGGCAACTGTGCGCACCGCGTCGAGCACCTGCCATGTCTGCTCGGACTGGCCGCGCTGGTTCCAGATCCGCATCCCCTCGTCGGCGTTCTCCACCACCCGGGTACCGGCCGAGGGCGGCTCGCCCTGCCGGTACTTGCCGGTCAGCCACCCGCTGGCCAACGGGGACCAGGCGAGCATGCCGAGCCCGGCGGCCTGGCAGGCGGGCACGATCTCCCATTCGACCGCGCGGGCCAGCAGGTTGTACTGCGCCTGCATGGACACCGGGGCCGAAAAGCCGCGGAACTCCGCGAGGTCCACTGCCTTCTGCAGCTGCCAGCCAGTGAAGTTGGATAGCCCGACGTAGTTGATCTTCCCGGCGCGCACAGCATCGTCGAGAAAGCGCAGCGTCTCCTCCAGCCGGGTCAGCGGGTCCCAGGCGTGCACCTGGTACAGGTCGATGGTGTCCACGTTCAGCCGGCGCAGCGACGCCTCCAGAGCCAGCGAGAGATGCTGGCGGGACAGCCCGTGCCCGTTGGGGCTCTCGTCCGTGGGGAACCGGCCCTTGGTGGCCAGAACGACAAGCTCACGTCTCCCCGGCCGGTCGGCCAGCCAGCGCCCGATGATCTCCTCGGCTCGACCGTCCGCGTACACGTCGGCGCTGTCGACCAAAGTTCCCCCGCTCTCGGTGAAACGGTCGAGCTGGCTGAACGACTCTGCCTGGTCGGTCTCGTTGCCGAAGGTCAGCGTGCCGAGCGCGAGAGCTGACACCGCGCAGCCGCTGCTGCCGAGCAGCCGGTATTCCATCAGTCCTCCATAGCCTCCGGAGCGCTCTTAGCTTAGGTACCTTTGCCGCCTGGGCAGGCACGGCTATGGCAGCGGCACGATCCCCTGCGCGCCGCGCGGGAACCTCGCGAGGGTCTCCTCGGGAATGTTCAGATGCGCGGAAACGAGCTTCGGCGGCAGGTGGCTGAGCCAGTTGGCCAGCGAGACTTCTTCGTAGTGGTCGCTGCGGAACGTTTCGATGAAGATCAGGTCATCGTCGCCGGTGTTCTCGACGTAGTGGCCGAGATTGCGCCGGACCAGCCCGACATCACCAGCGCGGAAGTCGGTGGTGTTGGCGTGCGGGCCGGTGTTGAACAC
>DATHPF010000458.1:0-5175 GCA_035484155.1 Streptosporangiaceae bacterium | reverse complement strand
CACGCCAACCTCGCCTGGCCATGTTGGACTGGTCATCGGCGGCGGCCTGATGATCGAGGCCTACGCGACCGGTTTCCCGATCAGGATCGCGCCATACGGCGACCGTGACCCTGTCGGCTTCACCCGGCCCTGGGCGCACGCCGGCGTGTCTGTAGGTTCTCATTAGAGCCCATGGTGTGGCCCACAACCACCTCCGGCAGCAGTGCTGGCCGGAGACGCCCGCTACGTCGCTCATGCGGGGCTGCCCGGCGAGATTGCCGGGCAGGGGCGGTCTTGCAGGTCGGCCAGGACTAGGACTAGCCGCGCCCGGGTCCCCTCGGCGTCGGGCTCGGCGAACCGGGCGGCGACCTCAGTGAGGCGGCCGCGCAGTTCGGCCAGCGCTTCGTCGGTGAGCCGCAGCGCGGCCCGGGTCACGTCGACCTCCCGGCGCCGGCCTGCCTGCTTCGCCTGGTATGCCGCGGCGATGTCCATCGCGGTGGCCTCCAACACGGATCCGAGGAATGCGGCGGTCTCTTGCTGGCTTGCGTCGTCGCCGGGGGGCTCGGCCTCCACAGGCGCGTAGATTCGTTCGGCCTTGCCCCGGGACAGGCGTCGGTACTCGGCGACCTCGATCAGCCCTGCCTGCTCGAGCTGGCCGAGGTGGTAGTAGAGACGGTCGGCGGGCAGGTCGGCGCAGTCGGCCAGTTCCCGCGCCGACCGGGGCTGTTCCATCAGCCACTCCAGTAGCCGGATCCGCAGCGGGTCGGCAAGTGCCTTGTGCACGCCGTGCCAGGCTTTCGGCCGGGCCCGACGGGCCGGGACAGGGCCGACGTCGGTGCTCACCTGTGGGCAGCGGCGGTGGCCGCTCCGGCGATGATGAGGATCCATGCCCAGTTCGGGATACCGCCAAGCTGCCGCTGCAACAGCCAGCCGCAGGCAGTCCCGCGACGGGAGAGCAGCCAGTAGGCGAGTCCCGCCGGTGGGCATAGACACAGGAGCAGGCACAGGAGCCACGGGTCCAGCACCATGGCCGGCCGCGCGGGCCGTACGTCCGCGCGGGGCAGGTCTGCGGTGAGGGCACGGAGCTGATCTCTGGTCCGCGCCGCGAAGGCGGCGCCTACCCGTTCCTCGAGTTCGGCTTGGGTCAGCCGGCCGTGGACGAAGTCACGCTGCAGCAGCGCCACCACCTGGTCCCGTTCGCCGTCGGAGGCGCGGATGGCCTGGCCGGCCTGCTGTGTGATGGCGTCGCTCATTCGGGGCTCCGTTGCGGGATGTCGGATTCTGGCTGTCAAGCGCCCTGGGTACGCGGTGCCGGGCCGGTGGCATCGGCGGCTCACCGGGCGAGTTGCCCGCAGGCATGGCTGCGGTATCCGATTGACTTGTTGCTGGAGGATCTTCCTTTCATTGAAAAATATTACAGCGCACGCCGCCCGTCAAGCGGGCCCGCAGTGCGGTGGCGGTCTTCTGCTCCGCTCGGCGCGTGCCAGAACCTGATTTTCTGTGCCCGGCTCGCCTGGTCAGGCGCCGTACACGGGCAGGATCGCCCGGCTCGCCGGCGCTGCGGAGTCGCTGACAAGGAACGCGATGACATCGGCGATCCCTGCGGGCACGGTCGCAGCGCCATCGTGTCGGCGGGGAACAGGGCCCGGTCTTGACTGTGTCGAGGAGTTGCGGCGCGACGCCGTTAACCCGGATCTCGTGCGGTCGCAGCTCGCTCCCGAATCCGGGCCCGGTGTACAAGAGCCGCCTTGCTCACGCCGTATGCCGCCATTTCACCGGAGGGCCCAATCCCCGGCCGGGATGACACGTGCAGCCCAGGTCAGCGCACCGCTGGACGACAGGTCCAGTGCGAACCTGCACCTGCCACGACGACTCGGTGATTGGGCTGATGTGACGGCGATCGTCAATTGACGGCTAGCTGCGGCCTGGTGTTCGCGTCCTTGTCACCGGCCTGCTGGCTATCCTTCGTAGCCTCTAGGTTGCGGTAAACGGAAATTACTCCAGCCATGATTTCAATAGGTAATTAAAAATGACGGATTATCAGCGCAGCACTGGTCCTGACGTCGTTCAGCACGTCGACGCTGCGAGGTCGAACCCGGCCCTACTGCAACCGAGCCAGTTCTCATCAGCGCGGCAGCCCGCGAACGGGCGTCACGAAACATGGAGCGATTGCCTTCGGATGATCGATGTCACTGCCGAGCAGCTATCCGCCGTCAGTGGCTCGGCCGAGAGTTCTGGTTACGTGCCAACTGTCCCGGCAGATAGCGAGGATCGCAGGCTGGATTAGCTGCCCGCCGCGAGATCGTGCGGCAGGAGGCCGTATATGTACATGTCGCGGCGTTGCTGGCCGACCTGCTGCCAGCTGCGCAGCAGCCCCTCTCGGCGGTAGCCCACTCGCTCGGCGGCGCGCCAGGATCCCTCGTTCCACGGCTCGACGTACAGCTCGACGCGGTGAATGCCGTCCAGCGAGAAACCCCAGCCCGAGATTGCGTCCAGCGCGGCGGTGACGTAGCCCCGGTGACGGAACTGGCCGGCCACCCAGTACCCGGTGCTGGCCCGGCCCTGATCCAGGTCCCGCAGCCACAATCCGATCTGCCCGACGGCAACACCCGTGTGCGCATCGGCGATCGCGAACGAGTAGCCCTCGCCTGAAGCCAGCCGATCGTGCTGGCGGCCAATGTAGGCCCGCGCCGCGGCGACGTCGCCGCTCGCCGGGACCGTGGTGATCAGGGGGATCAGCGGGTCGCTGGCGGCCGCCTGGACCAGGCCCGCGTCCTCCTCGCTGAAGGGGCGCAAGACGATGCGCGGATGGGTGATGACAGGTAGGACCGTCGGCAGCACGCCGTAAGCCTGGCACCACTTGCGGGCCAGTGGCACACGTGCGCCCCGCCCGACTCCTAGAATCCGATTTCAGAAATCAGCCATAGAAGCCCGGCATGCTGGCGGGTTAGCATTACCAATCAGTAATGTGCCTGCTTGCGGCATCCGCCTCGCTTGGGCGCTGCTGGGGTTGGCGGGTCACGGAGGGAGCAATCGCATGACCATCGCCGAAGAACGGCTCGCTCGCATCGAGGCTTTTGACCTGGCCGGCCTGGGCCGCGCTGACATCGACGACGTGATCGAGTACGTCCACGTCCCGACCGCGCGCCTGCCGGAGTGGATGAGCCTGTACGACCGGTACCTGCGCCAGCGCTGGAACGTCAACGACCTCGACTTCTCCGCGGACAAGGGCGACTGGACCGATCGGATGACCGACGACTCGCGCAACTCGTTCCTGTCGATCGCATCCGGCTTCCACCACGGCGAGCGCCAGGTCGCGGTTGAGCTGGCGCCGCTGCTGTTCGGCGTGCCGGAGGACTACAAGATCTTCCTGACGAGCCATCTTGAGGACGAAGCCCGGCATACGGTGTTTTTCGACCGGTTCTACCGCGAGGTTGTGGGGCTCGAAGGCGACGGCATCATGGACATCCTGGATGCGTCCTGGCCGTACATCCAGGAGACGTTCGTCGGGCCGTTCGGGCTGCTCGCCTACCTCACCGACGACCTGCGCCGCGATCCGTATAACAAGCACCTTCAGATGAAGTACGCCGCTTGCTACGTCATCTGGATTGAGGGCGTCCTTGCCCTCTCGGTCATGAAGATCACGCTCAACTATGCGCGCGATTTCAAGGTGCTGCCAGGGTTCTACACCGGCTTCACTGCCACGTGCCGCGATGAGGCCCGGCACGTTCAGGGCGGGCTGCGGTTCGTGCGCGAGCTGCTGAACGAGGATCCCGCCTACGTCAAGGACCTGTTCGACACCCTGCGGACGCTGCTCACGATGAGCGCGGCCCGGTCAAGCTACATCTACTACGAGCCATTGGGCTGGTCAGACGACCGGGTCACCGAGCTGTTCATGAACCAGCTGAACCGCAAGCTCGCGATGGTCGGCGTGACGCTGCCGCCCGACATGCAGGACATGCTGTCCGACGTGAAGCCCACGCTGGCAGGAGGCTGACATGACCCGGTTCATGACGCAGGAATGGGCGCAGGAATGCCAGCGGGTCATCAACAACTCGCCCGACCCGGAGCGCAAGGCCAGCAAGCTGCAGGATTTCTGGGACTGGATCGACATGATCAGCCCGTTCGTCACGGGCCGGCTGGCGCTGGCCGTCCGCGACCTGCCGCCGGGCAGCGACGGGGACACCCTGGTGCTGGACTTCGAGGGCGGCACGGTGACCGCTGCCTCAGTTCAGGAACGCGCTGTTGCAGAGCCGGACGCCGTCTTCCTGCTCGCGGGCGACTACGCGGACTGGCTGGCCATGCTCGACGGCTACGACGTCGGCAAGATGATCATGTACCGCAAGCTCATGCTGGAGACGGGCGACACGCTGATGTTCTTCACGGCCGCCTTTTTCTGGACTGAGTTGCTGGCGGCGATCCAGTCGATTCCGGCGGAGACACTCGAGCCAGCTCATATCTGACCGTCACGTCCTGCCGGAGCCCGTCGCCGGGCTGGCAGGCAGCTAGCGCGGCACGCAGGTCGGCGTCGAAGTCCTCAGCCCGGTCGCCTAGCGCGGCCGGGGACAGCACTGACGTGGAGGCGATGAAGCCGGCGATCTCGTCCAGCGTCCAGATCCGGCTGTAGCCGACCTGGGTGTTCTCGACGAGCTCAAAGCCGGCCTCGGCCAGGACGACGAGGTCGGGGCGCTCGCTGCGGGCCGCGGCATAGCGGGGCGGGAGTCGGCGGTCGGCCCCGTTCCGGTCCTGCCATCGCTGGATGACCGCCCGCAGCGTTTGCTGCCACGGTTCGTCGCCGTCAGTCGGAGCGCCGCCCCACAGCAGCGCCAGGTGACCATCCGGCCGCAGCCAGCGCCGGATGTTGACGGCCACGACGTCCCGCGGCAGCCGGTGGAAGGCGTTGCCTACGGTGACGAGGTCGAAGGTACCCGGCGGCAGGTCGAGGTCCTCGGCGGCGCCGGTGAGGAACCGGAACCTGGCCGCGTCCCCGCTCGCCGCCGCTTTGCTGCTGGCCATGTCGATCATGTCCGGCTCCTGGTCGGCCGCCCAGATCTGGGCGAAGCGGTCGCGCAGCGCGAATGCGACCTGGCCGGTACCGCAGGCCAGGTCGAGCAGCCGCCCGGTGCCGTCCGCGCCGGCCCGGTCCGCCAGCTCGTTGATCAGCTCCGGCGGGTAGGGCGGGCGATAGGCGTCGTA
>DATHPF010000457.1:0-18844 GCA_035484155.1 Streptosporangiaceae bacterium | reverse complement strand
GACCGGGCGGATGTCGATGTTCGTCGTGATCCGCCGTTCAGACTCCTCCATCTGCCTGCGCTGTTCGTCGGTGAACTCGCGCTGATCAGGTACATCCGCACCGAGCTCGCGCAAGGCTTCCCACACCTTGCGCCAGTCGCTGCCGCGCATCGCGGACTGGTAGAACTTGGCCGGGATGCCCGACTGAGCCGTTGCAGCGGCCGCGGCCAGCGCAGCGTGCACGTGATCTGGATGCTGGTACATGCCCTTGTCGTCGTAGGAGATCACGACCTGCGGACGGTACGTCTCGATCAGGCCAGCGATCCGGCCTGCCACTTCGTCCAGCGGTATGTTGCAGAAAGCGTCCGGCCGGTCCTTGTAATCCCAGTCCGGCATGCCCGAATCGTGATAGCCGAGCAGCTCGAGGTTGCTGACGCCGAGGATCTTGCATGACTGCCGCAGCTCGTCCAGCCGCAGCTGGGCGACCGCCTGCTCATCGTGCCCGTCCTCGCCGGGCTTGACCTGCCCCGGAGCGTCGCCAAATTCACCATTCGTACAGGTCACGACCACTGTGCGAACGCCCTGGTCAGAGTAGAGGGCGAGGACGCCGCCGGTGCTCGACGCCTCGTCGTCGGGATGTGCGTGCACGGCCATCAGGGTGAGAATGTCAGCTGCCATGCTCCCAGCCTGCCGTATCCGCGCTGCCGGCGCACATCGGCCCGGCGCACCGCCCGGCGCACATCGCGCCAGCGCACCGCGCGGGAAGGACCGGCCACCTTCTGGCCAGTGGTAAGCAGGAATGATGACAGTCGACACCAGTGCACGCACTCTGCTCGAGGCCGAGCGGCACGAAGCGCTCGACCGGCTGGCCGCGCTTGAGCGCGACCACGTCGGCATCATCGAGGCGGCGACCTCGGCTAACTCCGATGACGAGCACGACCCGGAGGGTGCCACCATCGCCTTCGAGCGCGAGCAGGTGGCGGCGCTACTCGATCAGACCCGAGAGCACCTCACCGAGGTAGATGCTGCGCTCAGCCGCCTCGACGAGGGTCAGTACGGCCAGTGCGAGCGCTGCGGTAAGCCGATCGGCGCCGCTCGCCTGGAGGCGCGGCCGACGGCAACCACCTGCATCAGCTGTGCGAGTCAGGCCGCCCGCTAGCGCCGCCAGATTCGTTTCCGTCGGCGGCCGGCCCGCCAGACCCGCTCCCGTCGGCGGCCGGCCCGCCAGACCCGTTCCCGCCAGACTCCGGCCCGTCAGGCGCCGACGATGGCCTGCCGATGGGCTCGGGCCGCCAGAGAACGCCAAGGGTGCCCTGGGCCGCGCGGGTGCCGGACGCGCCACCGCCGCGGCCGCGCAGGATGTTAGCGATCCCCACGGCGATCAGCGCCCCGATGGCTGGCCCGAGCAAGTATGCCCACCACGACGTCCAGTCCCCGAGGACGAGCGCCGGGCCGAGCGACCTGGCCGGATTCATCGACGCACCGCTGACCGGCGCGCCGAACAGGCCCGCCAGCGCGATGTAGCTGCCGACGCCGATGGCGGCCATCGCGCCGATTTGCTGGGCGCCGGACGCCGTGCCGAGGACCACGCTCACCAGACCGGTGGTCAGCAGGATCTCCCAGGCCATCGCGGTGGCGGTGGAGATGCCAGGACCAGGCAGCGTCAGGCCAGCGCTGCCCTGCTTGCCGAGCAGGCCCCACAGCAGCAGCGTCGCAAGGACAGCGCCGGCGAACTGCGCCACGATGTACAACCCGACGCGGCGCCACGGGAAGTCGCCGCGCAGCGCAAATGCCACGCTGACCACAGGGTTCAGATGCGCGCCCGACACTGCGCCCATGAACAGGATGATCGCCGCCACCATCAATGCCGGCGCGACGACCCGGGCCGGCTCGGGCACGGCGCTGCCGCCGAACCGGGCGTTGACCATGCTGCCGCCGACAGCGACCGTGACGAGCAGAAAGGTTCCGAATAGCTCGCTGAACAGCCGGCGCCACTCGTAGCTGGTGTTCCAGAAGTCGTACTGTCGGGCCAGCGCGTTTGGCTGGCCGATAGACCGCAGGGCGACATCGACGTGCGCGGGGACCCGGATGCCGGTGGTCTGCGGCTCGCTGCTGATCTCGGCCCCCTTCTCCGGCGTTCTGCCGTTACAGCACCACTGGCGGCCACAGGTTGTGCCCGGCCGCGATCGGGTCGCCCGGCCATTCCTGCATCTGCGCCAGGTTGTCGTGTGCCGGATACTTCGCTGCCGCCGGCCCGTCCGCGAACGCGTGCAGGATATTGCTGGTGACGTTGCGAGTAAAGGCCGCGGTGTGGTTGGTCAGGCCAAACTCGTGCAGCCCGCCCATGGAGGCGACCCAGCGCATCGTTCCGGCGTTGAAGACGCCCGCACCGCTAGCGTGGGTGTAATAGGCCGAGTCAGCGTAGCTGTTGACGCCCCGGCAGGTCAGCGGTGAGTGCGCGACGACCTGGATCGGCCGCTGGACCGGGAAGTCCGGGTTCACGCGGTCGTACTCGATGCCGACCAGCCCGGTGAACGTGCTGCCCTTGTGCACGCCGGTACCGCGGAACATCCAGGCGTCCGGCTCCGCGACCACATACGGCGCGTCGGTCGGATTGGATTCGTACAGCGTGCCGGTCACCGAAGACTCCGGGTCGGGATCGGGCGGCTCCCGCCAGTCGCTGGTGACCAGCGCATTGTCCTTGCCGTACATAGGGTCCTGCTGGTAGCTGGTCTTGTAGCAGATGACTAGCCGCTGCGAACCCAGCTGGGTGCTGCCCAGCCGGGTACGGCGGAACATGCAGTTGGCCCCCAGGAAGGCGAGGTTCACGCCGCCGTCCCTGGCGGCCGTCACGTTCGCCCGCTCCGGCGGCGACCAGTATTCGTCGTGACCGAGCGAGAACAGCGCGCTGGCCCCGTCGAGCAGGTGCGGATCTGCTGCGATGTCCATGCTGGTGGTGTAGGCAAGCGGCAGGCCTGTGCTCTCGGCAAGAGCGACGAACTTCTGCTCGTGCCACAGGAACATGTAGGCGCCGCTCGCGTCGAACGGCCGGTCGAGGCTGACAGCCAGCGAACGGTTGTTGTAATCGGCGGTGCCGCCCGGGCCGTTGTAGAGGTTGTAGCCGCCCCAGGTGTTGTAGGCCTGCCAAGTCGCCGTGCAGTTCTTGACGACGATCTTCCCAGCGGTGCTCGCCGAGCGTACGGTCACGGGCACGTACCGCTGCGCGCCTGCCTCGGAGTCCATCCGCAGCAGATACGACCCCTCGGGCCAGTCGTCGGTGGGGATCGTGAGGGATTGGCCCCAGTCCGTCACCACCGTGTTAGTGGGCTGGGTCATGGTCGGCGCTGCCTGCTGGTGCCCGCGGGTGGTCGGCGAGGTCCACACTAGGCGGGCCTTGTCGCCGCCGTACCAGCCCATCCGGAACGCCAGCACCTGGAACGAGCGCGCGGTCGTTGAGGCGTACAGCGTGATGGGCTCGCCGGGCAGGACGCTGGCCTGGCCTGCGTACCCGAGCATGTCGTTAGGCGCGCCGAGCTGGCTGATCCGCCAGTTCGGGTCGCCCTGGAGCGAGTTCTCGCTAACGATCCGCTTGGCCGCCGCCGAGTGCTTCGGCGCGGGCTTGCCGGCGGTGGCGGCGGCCTTGGATGTCGCCAGCTTGTCCGCTGTGACGGCGGCAACGGGGACTGCGACAGCTGCCGCTGCGAGACCGATGAAGCGGCGCCTGGACGGCGCAGGGCCCGAATCTCGTCGGTGCCGACGATCGTTCACGGCATCAAGCTTCGCACGGCCCGCGAGGGCGTCGCCAGCGACATCGGCCGAACGGCGCTCGGGATTGAGCTCACCCGGCGGCCATCCGGTCCAGGACCTCGGTGACCAGGGTCATCGGCGTGTGCGGGTGCAGGAAGGCGAACCTGGCGACCGTCTCGCCTTCCCACACCGTCGGCGGCAGGAACGCCACCTGGTCGTCGAGCAGCGCGTCCGCCCAGGCGGTGTAGTCGGCAGGCTGCCAGCCCGGCCGCCGGAACAGCACCACGGACAGGTCGGGCTCGCGGATCAGCTCAAGGTAGTCGCGCCGCCTGATCTCGGTTGCCGTCTGCCTGGCCAGGTCGATGGCGGTCTCGATCGCCTCGCTGTAGGCGCGCACGCCGTACACGCACAGCGAGAACCACAGCGGCAGGCCCCTGGCCCGCCGCGTCAGGTGGTAGGCATAATCCGTGGGATTCCACTCACCTGGCGCATCGTGAATAACATCCAGGTATCCGGCGTCCTGTTTATGGACGGAACGGGCTAGCGCCGGGTCGCGGTAGAGCAAAGCCGCGCAGTCGAACGGCGCGAACAGCCACTTATGCGGGTCGACCACGAACGAATCCGCATGCTCAACGCCGGCGAAGGCCGACCGCACACTCGGCGCGAAGAGCCCCGCGCCGCCGTAGGCACCGTCGACGTGGAACCACAGATTGTGCTCGGCCGCCACCGCCGCGAGCCCGGCAAGGTCGTCGATGATGCCGGCGTTCGTGGTCCCCGACGTGGCCACGATCGCGGCCAGCGACCGGGGATCGCCATCGGCCTCGATCGCGACCCGGACGGCGCCGGCCGTGAGCCGGTGGTCGGCAGTGGGGACGACGAGTGCGTCCATCTCCAGCAGCCGCAGGGTGTTGCCAATCGACGAATGCGCATCGGAGCCGACTACGACGCGTAGTCGCGGCGGCGATGCCAGCCGTCGCTTGGCGGCTTCGCGCGCGACGGCGAGCGCGGACAGGTTGGCCGCCGAGCCGCCGGACACGAAGCAGCCGCCAGCCGCAGGCGGCAGCCCGGCGCGGTCGGCGATGAGCCGCAGCACCTGGTTCTCGGCATGGATCGCGCCAGCCGCTTCCAGCCAGGAGATGCCCTGGATGGATGCGCAGGAGATCAGCATGTCGAACAGCAGCGATGCCTTGGTGGGCGCGGCCGGGATGAAGCCCAGGAAGCGGGGGCTGTCGGCCGAGATGACCGCTGGCGCGAGCACGGAGGCGTAGACGCCGAGTACCTGGTCGGGGTTATGGCCGTTATCGCCGAGTAGCCCAGCTAGGGCGACGTCGAGGTCGGCCGGATCGCGGGAGCCCTTGTCGAGCGGCACCGGGTCAAGCCGCAGCCGGTTCTCGGCATAGGCGAGCACGGACCTGATCATCTGCTCCGTCGTCGGATCCACGCTATGCATGGCCGACAAGCTAGCGCAGGATCTCCACTAGCAGCACCCACACGTTGACCAGCCCGAAGATCAGCGCCGACAGCACGCTCGGGACCAGCCAGTACAGCCCGCCGCCCGCCTGGCCGAGCAGCGTCGCTCCGCCGATCACCAGGCAGCCGCAACTGACGACCGCCGGGAAGACCCGGCCGACTACCCGGCGCCACAAGGTGTCCTCGTCGCCGCGCTCAGCAGTGAGGTCCAAGTAGACCTGCACCGCCCCGATGACCAGGCCGGTCGCCAGGAACTCGAGCCCCACAGCGACCCTGGCCTGGCCGGGGACGATCAGCAGCAGCCCCGCAACCAGTGGGGTGGCGAACAGGATCAGCGTCTGCGCGGCGCGGGTCGGCAGGCTCTTGATCGCCAGGATCTGCTTCAGATTGATGGAGACGGCGATGAAGAGCAGCCCGGCCAGCGCCGCCGCCGCAGTCGTGACCGCCGTCCCAAAACCCGCCCACGAACTCGGCGCATATGCGGTATTCACGGCTGGACGATTGGGCTGGCATTGGCGGTCGCGTCCTCGGGCTCGCTGACCCAGGCCGAGAACACCGGCAGCCCGTTCCACGGGCTGGCGGCCCCGGTCGGGTCGGCGGTCGGCCCCGTGGTGACGGCGACGACGGCGTACGGATGGCCGAACCGCAGGATGACCTCGCGACGCTTGCCCGGCACGCGCATGGCCAGGGCTACGGCGATCGCGCTGACGGCAGCGGCCTCGAATCCGGTGCGCGAGTACCGCGCCATCGCTGCCTGCCGGGCCTGCCATGGGTCGCCGCTCGGGACAAGCGCCTTCCTGGCCGAATCGAAGCCCAGGCCAGGAGCGGTGAGGTCGAGATCAGAAGAGGCAGACCAGGCGGGCAGCACCGCCGCCACCGAGTCCGTCGAAGCCGTGACCTCGCGGACGCTCCACAGCGGACTCTCGCCTACAGGCAGGTCGTTCATGCCACGGGTCTGGATCCGCACGCCGGACGCGTGCTTGCCAGCGAGGTCGTAGGCCGCCGACAGCACGCGGCCAGGCGCAACATCCGGCATCGCGGCAACCGAGACGACCTCAAGACCGCCTGCCGCGGCGGCGATATGCACAATCACGTCGCCGGCCTGCGTGGTGATGGCGACGAACTCGACGTGGCCACCAGAACGTGCCGGCGTCCGCAGTACGTGGTCCAGCTGGCCTGCCCACGGGCTCGCGCCGCCGAGGCTCGCGGCTGGCGCCAGGTCGAACGGGACCTGCCAGGAGACCTTGGTCGCCAGTGCAGTCGCCAGCACCAGGTACAGGTCCTCGCCAGAGACCGGGAAGCGGTCGATGAGGCCGAACGTGTGCTCCCGCGCCCAGGCGTCCAGCCCAGCCTGGCCCGGCAGGTCGCCGGTCGTCACCGCCGCGGGCAGGCTGTCCCGCCAGTGCAGGAAGGGGTCCGGCAACCGCACCGACGGCGAGGTCCAGACCGCGGCTGCGCTCGCGACCAGGGGATGCGGTCGTGTCAGCAGGTCCGCGGCGGCGTGCGCCGCGGCATCGACGTCGCAGCCGAGCACCTCTGTCAGCGCTGCGCGATCAGCCCCGGTGCTGGCCGGCCCGGCGAGTGCGAGCACCAGCCACGCCCCGAGCGGCGAGGCGACGTGATGACGTGTCCCGATGGCCGCGTGCAGCCGCGCGGCGTAGCCCGATACGCAGGCCGCTAGGTCAGTCGCCTGGACGCTCATGCTCCCATTGTGCTAGGCCGGCGAATTCGCCTGAGCCGGGCTGGCCTCAGGCTCAGCTGGGCTCCTGCGGCCGAGCCAGAAGAAGCTGAAAATGCCCGCTACCAGCACCAGGATGGCGGACAGGTACAACGCGGCGTGCAGCCCGGACTGGAAGGCGCTGTAGGCGGCCTGGATCACTTCCTGGACTAGCTTGCCCTGGCCGGCGCCCGCGGCGCCGCCCGCGCCCTTCGTCTTTCCGCTGGAAGGAACCAGTCCGGTCTCGACGCCGTTGATGACGATCTGCGAGATGCTTCTCGGCAGGCCAAGCGCATGCAGCCGGGCGGTGATGTCGGCGGTCAGCTTGGCCGACACCAGCGCACCGAGGACCGCCACGCCGGTGACGGCGCCAATCTCGCGACTGGTGTTCGTGGTGGATGCGGCCATGCCGGAGCGCTCTGGCGGCACCGCGGACAGCGCTGATGACGTGGCCGGCACCACCGTGCTGCCGACGCCGATGCCGGTGACGGCCAGAGCGGTGGCCAGCGGCAGGTATCCGGGGTTCGGGCTGATGGCGAACGAGGTCAGCAGCAATCCCAGGGAGAACAGTATGCAGCCGGTGAAGATCGTCGCTCTCGGGCCGACGCTGACGGTCAGCCGGGCGGCCACCAGCGCGGCAGCACCCAACAAGATCATCATCGGCAGGAACACCAATGCGATCTGATAGCCGCCGTACCCGGCGACTTCCTCCAGGTAGAGGGCGGTGAAGAAAAAGACCGCGAAGGTGGCGAAGTAGGCGCAGAATGCCACGACATTGGCGACCAGGAACCGGGGCACGCGGAGGAATTTGAGGTCCAGCAGCGGGTGCGGCGCCTTGCTCTCCCACCAGAAGAAGCCAACGACCGACGCGGCGCTCAGGCAGAGCAGCAATATGACCGGTGCCGTGCCGAAGGACGAGCCCTCCGCCGTGATGACAGCAAACGCCAGCGCCGATAGCGCCGCAGCGCCGAGCACCGTGCCGGCGATGTCGACGCGGTGCCCGTCCGGGTCAGCGTTCTCCGGCAGGACCGCGAGGGCACCGATAAGTGCTAGCGCACCGACGGCGAGGTTGAACCAGAAGATCGCCCGCCAGTCCCCGTGCCTGCCGATCAGTGCGCCCCCGATCACAGGTCCCATCGCGAGCGCCACGCCGGACACGGTCGTCCAGACCCCAACCGCCCAGGCCCGTTCCCGCTCTGCGGTGTAGACGTGTCGGATCATCGACAGCGTGCCCGGCTCGCTGGCCGCGGCGCCGAAGCCCATCACGGCACGACCGGCGATCAGGACGCCGACGTTCGGCGCGGTCGCCGACATGATCGAGCCTGCCAGGAAGATGACAATCCCGATGATCATGACTCGCTTGCGGCCAAACTCGTCGCCGACCATGCCGAAGCCGAGCATGGCGCCAGCGAAGGTCAGCGCGTAAGCGCCCACCACCCACTGCAGCGAGCTGACGCCCGCGTGCAGCTCGCTCTGGATGTCGCCGAGCGCGACGCTGACGACCGTGTTGTCAAGAAAGGTCAGGAAGAGGATGACGCACAAAACGGCCAGGGCGAGGGAGCGACCGCCGCGCAGGGCAGTCGCTGCCTCGCCCTCGGACACACGGGCTGGACTGACCACTGGCTAGGAAGCCGACTTGCAGGCGGCAGGCAAGCCGGCGGTCTTGCCGGCGTTCTCCAGGGTCAGCAGACCGCAGAAGCTCGTCACGCCCACCTTCCAGGTGCCGTCCTGAAGAACGGCCGTCCCGGTCTGGTTTTTCAGCTCAGGAGTACCGCTCACGAGGATGTCATAGGTCACCGTCGCCATTGTCGGCGAATTTACAGTGACATGGGTGACCTTAGCCGTCGCCAGTGCCGCTAGGCCAGAGCCTGCCTGCGCCTGAATGACCGACTGGAACTGCGAGCCGTCCTCCAGCAGGCCGACGCGCTGAGGAGTGGGAGTCTTGGCGTTGAAGAACGCTTCCCAGTTGGTCGTGATCGCGCTCGTGGCGGCCGCCCCGCCGGTCGAAGCCGACGACGACGTCGCGGCTGGCGATGATGAGGCGGCCGAGGTCGACGCTGGGGCCGACGTCGAGTTGCTCGACGTGCTCGGGCTGCTACTGCACGCCGCAGCCGTGACGGCGAGCCCTGCTAGCGCGAGCCCGCCAAGCAGGTGCGAGAAATGCCGATGAGAATTCATACAGCTATCCTCCAACTAAGAGTCAGCAGATGACATTCCGCCCCGGCTGCAGGGCATCGCGCGCTTCCACGCTGTGAAGTGCCCGCTCTTGACCTGGCCATGCGATGCTGCTGCGATGTCCGATCTCGAAACACTGCGTGACCGCATGCGCCAGTTCAGTACCGAGCGCGACTGGCAGGGGTTTCATGACCCCAAGTCTGTCCTCCTCGCCCTCGTCGGCGAGGTCGGTGAGCTGGCTGAGCTATTCCAGTGGCTGCCCGCCGGCGCCGCGGCTGAGCTCGCCAGGTCCGAGCCGCTGCGGACGAGGGCAGGCGAGGAGCTGTCGGACGTGTTGCTCTACCTGATCCTGCTCGCCGATGTCCTTGGCATCGACCTGGCCGCGGCGGCGCATGCCAAGCTGAGCGCGGCTGCGCGCAAGTACCCCGCGCCTTAGTGACGCGTGCCTTAGTCGCGCAGCGATCGCATGGCGGTGGTCCACCTGACGAGCTCGCCGAGCATCGCCGTAGCCGCGCTCTCCATGATGTCGTTGGGCTGAAGGACCCGCTGGTCATCCAGGAACTGCTGGACAAAGGGAATATTCACCGCATCGGTCATGGGCACCATCTTGAGGGCGCTGACCACCTGCTTCAGCATCTGCATAGCCCTCGTGCCCGCAGCCACGCCGCCGTAGGTGACGAAGCCAAGCGGCTTGTACTGCCACTCCCGGTTCAGGTAGTCGATGGCGTTCTTGATCGGCGCGTTGTAGCCGTAGTTGTACTCCGGAATCACGAACACATAGGCGTCACCTCGCGCGATGGTCGCACTCCAGTCCTTGGTGTGCTGGTGTACGTACTCGCCAAACCGCGGATGCTTGGGCTCGTCAAACATCGGCAGATTGACCTCGGCCAGGTCGATCAGCTCGACGTCGAAGTCGCCGGCCTTGACCGCGCGGTCATGGAACCAGGCGGCCACCGACGGTCCGACTCGGCCCGGCCGAGTGCTAGCGATGATGATCTGCAGGGTCGGCTTGGCCACGGTTGCCTCCGGTCATTGCTCAGACTGACGATCGGAGGCTACCGGCCGCAGCTAGCCTCCCCCCCACAGGGACGCCAGGTCGCGGTCAACGCTCGCGGCAAGCGGCGCGGCCGGCCGCAGCATCGGCCGGGGCGGCGTCGCCTGCGTGACCTCGCAGTGCGCTCGAGCCGCGCCGTCCAGGAACCGCGTGAGCTGTGCGTAGCTGTGCCGGTCGTCCGCAGCAAGCCGGTGATGATGCATACGCAGTGGCGCGTACAAGTACAGCCGGTCCCGCGCTCTGGTCACCGCGACGTAAAACAGGCGCTGCTCTTCCTCCAGGCCCGCCGGCGTAGTCAGCGCCATGTCACTCGGGACCGCGCCGTCGACAAGCTGCGGCAGGTGCACCACCGGCCATTCCAGGCCCTTGGCCGAGTGCATGGTCGAGATGATCAGGTAATCGTCGTCCAGGCGGGGCTTGCCCGCCAGGTCCGAGGCCGACAGCGGCGGGTCGAGGGCAAGCTGGACCAGAGCGTCGTGCAACGACGGGCTCGCGGCGGCAGCGTCCGCCAGCCGCTCCAGGTCAGCAAACCGCACTGCAACGTCGGCGTACCGGGCAGCCAGCGGATCGTGCAGCGCGGCCAGGATCGTCGTGGCGCGCTCCGCGGTGCTATCAGCCTCTGCGGCGAGCATGAGCTGTCGTACTGTCCCGCCCACGGCGGCAGCCTGGCGGTGCGGCAGCACGGCCTCAGCATCGGGCCAGCGGGTGAATGGCTGCGGCTCGGCGATCTGCAGAGTCTCGATGATCCGCCGCGCCAGCACCGGGCCGACGCCCTCATGCAGCCGGAGCAGCCGGAACCAGGCCAGGTCGTCGGCCGGGTTGGCGACTACCCTGGCGGCGGCAAGGAAGTCCTTGACGTGCGCCGCCTCAGTGAAGCGCAGCCCGCCGTACTTCACGTAGGGTATACCGCGCGCGGCGAGCTCGATCTCCAGCAGATCGCTGTGGTGGGCCGCCCGGACCAGCACCGCCTGGTCCTGGAAGCGCAGGCCGGCCTCGTGGTCGGCGAGTATGCGCACGCAGATCTCCCTGGCCTGGGTGGCCTCGTCGTGGCAGCGGACGAGCTGCGGCCGGTGCCCTTCGCCGCGCTCGGCGGACAGCGACAGCTCAAGCCCGTCGAACTGCGGGCGGATCACGTTGGCCAGGCCGAGCACACCGCGGCGGGACCGGTAGTTGCGCGACAGCCGGATCACCGACAGGTTTGCGTAGCTGCTCGCCAGGGCCCGCAGGTGCGCCGGGTCGGCGCCGCGGAAGGCATAGATAGCCTGCGCGTCGTCGCCCACGCACGTCAGCCCGTCGCCGCTAGGCCGCAGCAGCCGGACGATCTCGGCCTGCACGGCGTTCACGTCCTGATACTCGTCGACAAGGACTGCATCGAACAGGCCGCGCAGCGCGGGCCCGGCGGCCACGTCCGCCAGCGCGGCGCGCCAGAGCAGCAGCAAGTCGTCGAAATCGACCAGACCATGCCGCCGCTTGTAACCGACGAAGCCGGTGAACACGCCGGCTAGCTGCTCGATGAACGGCACGCACCACGGATACCCCGTCGCGACAACCTCGGCCAGCTGGGTACTAGTGCTCACGCAGCGCGAGTAAATCTCGGCGCACGTCGCGGCCCGCGGTGTGCGCCGGCCTGCGGTCGTGCCGACGAGGCCGTTCGCGTCGCGCAGAGTGTCCATGATGTCGGCGCCGTCGGCTGGATCGATGACACTGAACTCGGGGGGCAGCGCGAAGGCTTCGGCGTGCGCCCGGATGATGCGGTGCGCGACCGCGTGGAAGGTGCCGCCGAAGATGCGCTCAGCCGCGCTGCTGTCCGGCGGCTGCGCCCGGGCGAGCATGTCGTCTGCGGCCCGTCGCGTGAAGGTGAGCAGCAGGATGCGGCTCGGCTGCATGCCCTGCTCACGCAGCCAGGCGGCGCGGGCGACGAGCGTGCCAGTCTTCCCGGTGCCGGCGCCGGCCAGGATCAGTAGCGGACCGCCCTGATGCGTGGCAGCACGCCTCTGGTCGGCATTGAGAACATCCAGAACGCCCGCCTGGTCCGTCATGGAAACTGAAGCTATCCCCGCCTACTGACAGCGCCCTGGACGCCGAGGCTCGTCAGGCGGGCGGTCGCCGGCTGCTGACGTACCGGATGAGGTACTCGCCGGCCAGGACGGCGGCGCCGACGCCGCCGATGAACAGGATCAGCACCCCGACGGTGTACAGGTCAGATGCGACCAGCCCGAGCACGCCGACGACCAGGCCGAGCACAATCACCAGGCCGACCGCTGCGACGCTTCTGCTGCTCATCTACCCGATGCACCTCTTGGGCGAGCCTTGCAAGGTGCTGCCATGTGTACCCAGAGCGCGGCGACGGTACACCTAGCGCGACGGTTGTGCAGCCGCGACGCGGGGCGCGGCGGACGGGGGGCACGGAGTGGGTGCAATGGCGCACGTTCTAGCCGTGAATCCGGTCCCGGCCCGGTCGCAGATGGGGTCGTCGCTGGGATTCCACATCATCCTCGCGTGCTTCGGCATCGCGTTCGCGGCCGTGATCATGACCGCGGAGTGGATCGGCATCAGGCGCGGCGATGCGGCGGCGATGCTGCTGGCACGCCGCTGGTCGAAGGTCATGGCGGTGCTGGTGGCGGTCGGCGCCGTGTCGGGGACTGTGCTCTCGTATGAGATGGGCCTGCTGTGGCCGGGCCTGATGGGCCGGTTCGGGGCCGCGATCGGCCTTCCGTTCTCGCTAGAGGGAATCTTCTTCTTCCTGGAGGCCATCTTCGTCGGCGTCTACCTGTACGGATGGCGGCGGCTGCCGCCCTGGGCGCACTGGTGGAGCGGGATGCCGATCGTGGTGTTCGGAATCCTGGGTGCCTTGTCGGTGGTCGCAGCGAACTCGTGGATGAACTCACCGGCCGGGTACACCCTGAGCCACGGCAAGATCACCAGGGTCGACCCGGTGTCGGTGTTCTTCAACGCCTCGACCCCGTATGAGACCGCGCACATGGTGCTGGCCGCGTACATGGTGACGGCATTCCTCATCGCTGGCGTCTACGCGGTCGGGCTGCTGCGCGGCCGGCGGGACCGCTACCACCGGCTGGGCTTCGGCATCCCGTTCGCCCTGGGCGCGATCGCGGCCCCACTTCAGGTGATGATGGGCGACATCATCGCCCGGTTCACCGCGACCAACCAGCCGGTCAAGTTCGCCGCGATGGAATACGTCGCCAAAACCGCCCGCGACGTTCCCGAGTGGCTCGGCGGGATCTTCATTAACGGCCACGTCTACTTCGGCGCCTCAATCCCGGCGTTCGACTCGATCTTGGTCGGGTTCTCGCCGCACACCCGCGTCATCGGCTGGGACAGCGTGCCCGCGACGCAGCGGCCGCCGCTAGTTACGCTGATCCACCTGAGTTTCGACCTGATGGTCGGCCTCGGCTTCTTCCTGCTCGCGCTAGCGGCCTGGCAGGGCTGGTGGTGGTTGTTCCACCGCAGGCTGCTGGTGACCGCGTGGTTCCTCGTGCCGTCCGCGCTTGGCGGCGTCGCGGCGGTGGCCGCCATGGAGGCGGGGTGGATCGTCACCGAGGTCGGCCGGCAGCCCTGGATCGTTTACCACGTCCTGCTGGTCAGCAACGCGGTCACCCCGGCCAGCGGGGTCCCCGTCACGCTCGGGGTGATCCTCGCCCTTTACGCCATCCTGACCGGGGTATCGATCGGCGTTCCGATGATCATGTCCCGGCGGTGGCGGCAGGAAACGCCCGCCGAAGAGGAGGCCGAGCAGGTGCCATACGGACCCGCGCCGGCGGCTCCGTGAGCCCGTCGCCCGATGCCATTGCGGTTGCCGCGATCCTGATCGTGGTCGTCGCCGCGTACGCACTGTTCGGCGGGGCGGACTTCGGCGGCGGCATCTGGGACCTGCTGGCGGGCGGCGCCAGGCGCGGCGCGGCCCCGCGGGCACTTATCGAGGAATCCATTACTCCGGTATGGGAAGCCAACCACGTGTGGCTGGTCTTCGTCCTGGTGCTGCTGTGGACCGCTTTTCCGCCCGCATTCGCCGCCATTATGACGGCGCTGTTCGTCCCGCTCAGCCTGTCCCTGCTGGGCATAGTCCTCCGCGGAGCGGGCTTCGCCTTCCGGCACACTGCACAGCAGCTGCGGATGCAGCAGCTCACCGGCGCGCTGTTCGCCGCTGCCTCGCTGATCACTCCGTTCTTCATGGGCACCGTCGTGGGGGCAGTCGTCACCGGGCAGGTACCCGTGCACCCGGTCGGCAACGTCCTGGCCGCGTGGACCTCACCCACCGCCATCCTCACCGGGTTCCTCTTCGTCGCCGCGTGCGCCTACATCAGCGCGGTGTTCCTGGTCCCAGAGGCCCGCCAGCGCCGGCACGAGGAGCTGACGCGCTACTTCTCGCTCCGCGCTACCGCAGCCGGAGTGATCACCGGCGCGCTCGCTGGCGGCACGTTCGCCGAGCTCTCGGTAAGTTCGCCGCACGTCTTTGCCCGCCTGACCGGCGTTGCCCTGCCGCTGGTGGCGATCTCGATCGCCGCGGGAATCGCCGTGCTGGGCATGCTCTGGCTGCGCTGGTACCACGCCCTGGGCCTGCGGATCGCGGCCGCTATCGCCGTGGCGGCCGTGGTCGGGGGCTGGGGACTGGCCCAGTACCCCTACCTGTTCCCCACCTCGCTGTCACTAGCCGCGGGCAGCGCGCCCACCGGGTCCCTGGTCGGGGAGTTCGTCGTAGCGGGCCTCGCGCTCCTGCTCGTGGCGCCTGGGTTCGCCCTGCTCTACTACCTCCAGCAACACCGCTTGCTGACCGCAGCGGACACGGATGCCGACCTACGGCTGGCCGCCGAGCTCGGACAATCCGCTCCCGGCCAGGCCGCCGCCGGGCCGCCGGCCACAGCGCGTATTACGACGGCGCTGGTGCTCGTCATACTGGCCATCAGGGCCATCAGGGATCTGTTCTCCTCACCGCGCCGCCAGTGACGATGGCAGTATCCACTGTATGAAAGCGCCCACACCATGAAAGCTGCAGCTGTATGAAAGCCACGGGGCGAGTGGCGGTCGTCACCGGGGCATCGGCCGGGATCGGCCGGGCCTGCGCGGATCGGCTGGCTGCGACGGACTGGTCGGTCACCGGGGCGAGCCGGCGCGGCACGGGCGGATCGGGCTGGCCAGGGCTCGTCATGGACGTCGATGACGACTCGTCGGTCCTGGACGGCATCTCCGGCGTTATCACGCGCGAGGGCCGGATCGATGCACTCGTCGCGGCCGCCGGCTGGGGAGTCGCTGGCGCGGCCGAGTACACGACGGTTGCCGAGGCGAAGGCTCAGTTCGAGACGAACTTCTGGGGCTGCGTCCGGGTCGTGCAGGCGGCGCTGCCGCAGCTGCGCGCACAGCGCGGTGGCCGCATCGTCTTGATCAGCTCGATCGGCGGCATGATCGGCATTCCATTCCAGGCGTACTACAGCGCGAGCAAGTTCGCGCTCGAGGGCTTCGCCGAGTCGGTGGCGTACGAGGTAGCCCCGTTCGGCGTGCACATCACCCTGGTACAGCCCGGCAACATCGCCACCGACTTCACGGCGAGCCGGGTGTTCGCCGCGGGCGGCCCGGGTGACGCCGTGTACGCCGCGGCCATGCACAAGGCCGTCTCCCTGATGGAACGGGATGAGGCCAACGGCGCGCCAGCCGAGCAGGTCGCCGCTGCGGTGCAGCGGGTCCTGTCGGCTCGCCGGCCACCGCGCCGGATCTCAGTGGGCAAGGCCGGCGAGCGGTCCGGCCTCGTGGCGAAGAGGCTGCTGCCATTCCGAGTGTTCGAGGCCGCGGCCAAGGGAAGCCTGGGCGTCGGCTGACGACCCCGTTCCGCTCCTGATCTTCCGTAACGGCAATATTGTCACGCATGCTTATGCATGGCGCATTAGCGCAGACTGCCCGTTACCACCGGAGCGGAGATGTTTGCAGCAGGGTTAGCGGCCTCGCTGGACCGGATCGGCCAGATCCAAGCGCACCTGCCAGCGTCACTCGGCATGCTCATGGCGGTTGTCGGGATAGGTGCGGCCTTGGTCCCTGGCGTGTGGCAGATCGCGCGGCCGATCTCCACCATGGCGCATGAGGGCGCGCATGCCACGATGGGCTCGGCCGTCGGCCGCAAGATCACCAAAATGGAGTTTGCGTTCGACGGCACCGGCGCGACCGAGCACGCGGGCGATACCGCCACGCTGGTCCGCCTCCCCGTCACCTTCATTGGCTACCTCGGGCCGAGCGCGTTCGGCATCGGTGCTGCCGAGCTGATCAGAGCCGGCCACATCGTCGCCGTGCTCTGGATCGGGCTGCTTTGCCTGCTCCCGGTCCTCTATCTGGCCCGCAAGAGCGTCGGCATCGTCATGGTGATCGCCGCGTCTGTGCTACTCCTCGTGCTGCTCGGCGCTGGCTCCATCGACACCCAGGTAGTGACCGCCTACGCCGTCGCGTGGTTCCTGCTCGCATCGGGCGTCCGGTCCGTCCTTGACGACGGCAAGGCCGCCGGCGACGCTCGTACTCTCCGCGAGATGACCGGGATCTCGCGTGCTTTCTGGCCGGTGCTGTGGCTGGCGGGCTCGGTGATCGCGCTCATCTTCGGCGCCACGCTGCTGGTCTAGGCGGTCACCAGCCGAGCTCGCGCAGGCGCTCGTCGGAGATGCCGAAGTAGTGGCCAACTTCATGGATCACCGTCCGCCGGACCTGCTCGACGACCTGGGCCTCGGTGTCGCAGATCGCGCAGATGGCCCGCTGGTAAATGGTGATCCGGTCCGGCAGGACACCTGCGTAGCCGGTAGTGGTCCGGCTCGTCAGCGGGATGCCCTGGTAGAGGCCTAGCAGGCCGCGCGGGCCAGGGCCGGGCTCGACGAGGACGGCAACGTTCTTCATCAGGTCAGCGAACTGCGGCGGCAGCGAGTCGACCGCTGTGGCGACCATCTGCTCGAACGCGTCCGGATCGACGGTGATCACAGTTCCATTGTCCGCCAGCGTGCCCCCGCGCGGCCCATACCCTGGTTCGCGTGACCGTGCCCGTTCCCGCTTCAGGCGCCTGCCGCCCGTTCCGTCCGACGAAGGCCGATCTGGCCGCGGCACGGGGCCGGACCATTCCGGATCTGGTGGCGCCGGGGCTGCGGGTTTTGTTCGCCGGGATCAACCCGAGCCTGTACTCGGCCGCAAGCGGCCACCACTTCGCGCGGCCGGGCAACCGGTTCTGGCCGGCTCTGCATCAGTCCGGCTTCACCAGCCGCCAGCTGCGGCCTGAGGAGCAGCCCCTGCTACTCGGCCTTGGCCTCGGCATCACGAACGTCGTGGCCGAAGCGACGGCGCGGGCAGACGAACTGGACGCCGACGAGTTGCGGGCCGGCGGCCAGGCGCTCGCGGCGCTGGCTGGATCGCTCGGCGTGTCCTGGCTCGCGATCCTCGGCGTGACTGCCTACCGGACGGCTTTCGGCCTGCGGCAGGCAGTCGTCGGACCGCAGACGGGCCGCCTCGGCGGCGCGCAGGTGTGGATTCTGCCCAACCCGAGCGGCCTGAACGCGTCCTACCAGATTGACCGGCTCGCGGCGGAGTTTGCGCGCCTGCGGGTGGCCTCTACCGGCTGAACCCGGAAGGACTATCGATGACCGTGCCGCCACAGCCGGACTGCTGGCTGCATCCCGATGTCGAAGTGCGCCAATCCTCGATCTCCGGTCGCGGCCTGTTCGCGGTCGGCCGCATCGCAGCCGGCACGGTGGTGTCGCGCCTCGGAGGTCGGCTTGTCTCCACAGCACAGCTGCGGGAGCTGTTCGCAGATGCCGCCCGTGACCCAGGCCATCCATATATCGACACCATCACAGTCGACATTGATCTGCACCTCGTCCTCCCGCCCCGGCAGCCGGCCGGCTACGGCAACCACAGCTGCGATCCGAACCTGTGGTGGGTCGGGCGTTACGAGCTGGCCGCGCGACGCGACCTCGGCCCGGGTGAGGAGCTGACCAACGACTACGCCACGAGTACTGGCGAACCGGACTTCGTCATGACGTGTTCGTGTGGTTCCGCCCAGTGCCGGGGCAATGTCTCCGGCGACGACTGGCGCCGCCTGGACCTGCGTACCCGATACGGCCGACACTGGGTGCCCGCCCTGCTGGACCGCATCGATTCGGCCGAGGTCTAGTTTCCAGCGCCCTGAGGGGCCTCAAGGCCCACTGGAGCGCCGCAGCGCTCGCGGCGGAGTTCGGGCGGCTGCGCGGCCGTCGAAGGCTGACGGCCGACCGCCGGCGGCTGACGGCTGGCGGGGCCCTAGGCGGACTTGCACCCGATAACTACCGTTGCGTCCAGTATGTCGCTACTTGCGACGCTGGTGGACAGGCCGGCCGCCTCCATCGCCGCCCCGGTCAGCGTCGCCTGCCGGTCGCTCGTCTCGATCAGCAGGCGACCACCCGCCGCTAGCCAGTCCGGTGCCTGCGCGGCGATCCGGCGGTGGATGGCCACGCCGTCCGGTCCGCCGTCCAGGGCCACCAGCGGCTCGTGGAGCCTGGCCTCGGGCGGCATCAGCCCGATCTCGCTGGTCGGCACGTACGGCGCGTTGACGACCAGGACGTCCACCCGCCCGCGCAGGCCGGCGGGTAGCGGATCGTAGAGGTCGCCTTCGTAGACGCGACCGCCGATGGCCGCCAGGTTGCGGCGCGCATACGTGGTGGCGCCGGGATCGATGTCGGCGGCGTGGAGCT
>DATHPF010000456.1:0-1881 GCA_035484155.1 Streptosporangiaceae bacterium | reverse complement strand
CGCCGATGAGCGTGCCCACGATCATGATCAATGTCGGCCAGCTCACCCGGCGGGGCTCCGCCAGTTTCGGCACGTCGATCGCCCCCGCCTGGGCGGCGCGTTGCCGGACGTCATTCAGCAACTCGCGCTTGCCTCGCAGCGACCGGGCGAGCGCGGGATCGAGCGCGGCGCGGTGCAGATGCTGCAGGGCGCCCGCCAGTACCTCCGGGGTGAGACACCTTGCCGCGGCTTCGGCGGCCCGCTGCGCACCGACCGCCACCGCCGTCGCCGCTAGAACACCGGCCATGTCGCGATCTAGCTGGTCTGGCCGGGCGCTCGATGTGGCGTTGCGGAAATCCGTCACCGTGGCGGTCACCGCTCCCGGGTCGACCAGCAGGGTGTCACCGCTGATGGCGCCGTGCGCGATCCGTGCCTGCCGCAGAGTCAGTAGCTGACTGTAGAGGTCGGCGAGGGCGGCATCGCTGACCTGGCTGGCGTCGGCCTCGGACAACATCGTGCCCGCGGGCAAGCGGTAGACGAGCAGCGCGTCGCTGGATGGTCCCGCGGTTCCCGCTTCGGCGATCGCGGGCACGCGAGCGCCCGCCTGCGCGGCGCGCATGGTGAGGTAGCCCTCGTGCTCGACTTGCTGCAGCCGGGTAATCGTGAGGCTCGGCCCGGAGTCCCGGTAGAACAGGAACCGGCCCGCCTTGGTCAGCAGCCTGGCATCGGCCGCATCCCGGCCGTAGACCGAAATGCCGAGGCGCTGACCGGGCGAGCCCGCGTCGTCAGCCTGGTATTTCGCTACTCCCCAGACCTGCCGCGCCGCCGCCCGCACGTCGCTCGATTGGACGCCGAGGTCATCGAGCAGCGCCTGCACGTCGTCGGCCGATGGGAGGCCGAGCGGCGAGCCAAAGATGAGCCGGACCACTGCAGCTACCCCCCAGCCGATGGCCAGGCTGCCGAGCACGTTGACCGGCAGCCCGTGACCTCCGACGGCTGAGGCCAGAGCCACCAGCGCGATGAAGACCTCGATGAGGCGTTGCAGGCCCCGCGCCAGATACGGCAATCCGGCCGTGGCGACCGCCATGAAAAGAGCGATCTGGAGGACCGGGAACGTCACGGAGTAGCCGTGTATCACGATTCCGTCCGGTCTTCCGCCGCGGCTGCCCAGCAGCAGGACGAGGATCCCGCTCAGCGCGGCGGCTCCGGCCGCGCTCAGCGCGATATCGCGCGCGAGCACCCAGCGTCGTGCGAGGAGAACCAGCAGCACCAGAACGATCGTCACGCCGAACGCACCGGCGTCGTAGACCACCGTCACCAGCCAGGTGATGCTCCGCGGAGGCGGATGGATCACCTGGATGACGGCCCGGTCGATGCGGGAGTCGTACCGGATGATGAGCACGCAGCACACGACGGCGAGGATGGCAGCGGCCAGGCGCAGTCCGTCGCTTCCGCGCCGGCGCCGCTGGCCGTCGCCAACGGGAGCGAAGAGGATCGAGCGCCAGCTGCGCCGCAGCTGTGGGCCGGGAAGAGAGCCTGCACTCGCAACCGGCTCCGGCATCGTCCTAGCTGTGTCTTCGGCCATACACTCGACTCTCGCACTTTTACGGCTCGATGGCCCGTTTGAGCCTCGCCGCGTCGGTCAGCACGAGCAGGCGGGCCACCGGCGATCCGGGCGGTGGCGCCGTACCGGCGGAGAGGAGATCCCATGCGGCTGAGCACGGAGCGCATTCTCACCACGCACACGGGCAGCCTGCCCAGGCCGGCTGGCCTCTCGCTGACCGGGCCGGAACGCGACGCCGAGCAGCTGGCCGGCGCGGTCCGGTCGGTCGTGACGAGCCAGATCGGCGCTGGCGTGGACGTGGTCAACGACGGCGAGGCGAGCAAGGTTGGCTACAGCAC
>DATHPF010000455.1:0-1684 GCA_035484155.1 Streptosporangiaceae bacterium | reverse complement strand
CGCGGTTTGCCTGCGGAAACTGCGTCTCGCCACGGACGCCGTGTAGACTCGGGGCCGAGAAAGACGTCACCGGCGCTAAAGAGGACGGACATGATTGGTGACCTGTTCGATAGCCCATGGAAGATCCTGATCGTCGCCGTTGTGTTGATCGTGCTATTCGGGTCTAAGAAGCTGCCTCACGCGGCGCGCTCACTTGGTCAGTCCATGCGCATCTTGAAGAAAGAAGTGCAAGGCCTGCACGAGGAGGAGTCCGGCCCGACTGCCCAGGCCCAGAGCGCTGCGCCCGAGCCCCAGTTCCTCCAGCCGGAACTGCCGCCCGCTCCGGCCGCGGCTCCCGTCGACCAGCAGAGCCAGATCGACGCGCTGCAGCAGCAGATCCGTGACATGCAGCGGGCCGCGGCCATGGACAGCCCGCCGGCCAACGTCGGCGTGACGGCTGAGCCTCAGCGGACCCAGCCCAGCTAGGCAAGGACCCGAAACCCTTACTGCGGGAAAGTGGTCATGGCGAAACTCCCCAGTGCTGTCGCAGGCGCTCGCATCGTCGGCGAGCGCTTCGTGGCATCGCAGCGGCAGCAGAACCCCGAGGGCCGCATGCCGCTCATGGATCACCTCCGTGAGCTGCGCAACCGCGTCGTCAAGATGGCCCTTGGCCTCGTAGCGGGGATGATTGTCGGGTTCATCTTCTTCACCCCGGTCTGGCATTTCATCGAGCGCCCGCTGTGCTCGGCCATGATCCGCGGGCACACCGGGTGTACCACGCTCGGTGTCAACCAGCTGGTCCTGAACGGCCCGCTGGACGCGTTCTACCTGCGGGTGAAGGTCGCCCTCATCGTCGGGGTGATCCTGTCCTCGCCGGTCTGGCTCTACCAGATCTGGGCCTTCATCGCGCCCGGCCTGTACGCCAGGGAGAAGCGCTGGAGCTACATCTTCCTGGGCACGGCCGTCCCGCTGTTCCTGATCGGTGTCACTCTCGCGTACTGGTCACTCGGCCGGTCCATGCACTACCTGCTCGGCCTGACGCCGGGCGGGGTGTCGAACCTGATTCAGGTCGACCTGTACATGAGCTTCGTGATGACGATGATGCTGGCCTTCGGGATCGCGTTCGAGTTGCCGCTGCTGATCGTCATGCTGAACCTGGCCGGGATCCTGACCCACGAGCGGTTCCGCAAGTGGCGCCGGGTGATGATCTTCAGCGTCTTCCTGATCGCCGGCATGGCTAACCCGAGCCCGGATCCGATCACCATGCTGATCCTCGGCGGCGCCTGCGCGGCGCTGGTCGAGGTGGCCGAGTTCATCGTGTGGTCCAACGACCGGCGCCGGGCCCGGCTGCATCCCGACCCCTACGCGGGCCTGGCCGACGACGAGCTCTCGCCGATCGACCTCGATGAGACCGAGACTCACGACAACCGGCTCAACTGACGCCTGAGCCCCGCCACCCTGGTGAGCGCCTAATCTGGAGGCTATGACCACTCCGGCGGACCGGTTCGCCGCGTTCCGCGAACGGCAGTCTGATCCAGAACTCGCGTCCTTCCGCGCGCTCTATGAGTTCGACTTCGACGATTTCCAGGTCGCGGCCTGCGGTGCGCTCGGCGCGGGCAGCGGCGTGCTGGTGGCCGCGCCCACCGGCTCGGGCAAGACGGTGATCGGCGAGTACGCCGTGCACCTGGCGCTGGCTCAGGGCCGC
>DATHPF010000454.1:0-1628 GCA_035484155.1 Streptosporangiaceae bacterium | reverse complement strand
TAGCTCGGCAGCACCACGGCCTTCGCGCAGTACCTGGAGCGGAACGCTGGGACAGGCAGCGACGACGGATACTCGGCGAAGGTCTCGCCCAGCGCCACCCGCAGTCCGGCCCGGCCGAGGCTGCGCGCGCTGGCCAGGCTCTGCTTGTGCACAGCATCGAGCACCAGGGCGTCATAGCGCTCAGGTATCCCCGCCATCCTGCCCCCCTGCCAGGCCGCCACGAGGCGTTTCCCGCCCGCGCGAGAATCGCAGAATGGGAGAGGGAAAGATCCCGCCCTGATACAAAAACTGAGAGCCAGATAAGTCCTGGCTGAGAGAGTTCCCAGCGTTTTCCCAGCAATGTGCGCACGATGGGCGTATCACCGAAGATGGATAGGGGATCAACTGCTCGTGACCCACAGAGACGTGACACGCCGACGCGGGGCTGAACCCGTCCTCGGCGAAGGCCAGTCCTCTGGAGCGTCCGCACCGTCCGTAGTAGTCGCGACGATCTTCCGCGAAGATGGCGAGACAGGGGTCCACACGCATTTCGGGCAATTGCGCGACTACCTGGAACGGCACGGCACCGGGGTGAGCGTGGTCACGCCGTTCGCCTGGAACAGGACGCTGAGCTATCCGGTGTTCGCGCCGCGGCTGGTGCTCAGGCACGTGAGCCCGCCGGCCGCTGTCGTGTGGTACCGGCACTGGCACGAGGTCTTCCTGTACCGCGCGCTGCGCCAGCGGCTCGCCGACGGCCGCGAGCAGGTCATCTACGCGCAGGGGCCGCTCGAAGCCAGGGCGGCGCTGCGGGCGCGGCGCGGCCCGCGCCAGCGCGTGATCATGGCGGTGCACTTCCGCGCCTCACAGGCCGACGAGCACGCGGAGCCGGGCAGGGAAATCAAGCGGGGCGGGGCGCTGTACCGGGCGATGCGGCGGGCCGAACGAGAGGTGATCCTGCACGTCGACGGCCTGGTGTACGTGTCGGGATGGGCGCGGGACGCGCTGCTCGGCTGGCTGCCCGAGGCGGCGGACGTACCGTCCGAGGTGATCGGCAACGGCGTGACGCCGGCCGCCACCACGGTTTCCGTAGCCGGGGAGCGGGAACAACTCGCCGACCTCGTCACCGTCGGCAGGCTGGACGAGGCGAAGAACCACCGATTCCTCCTCGACGTCCTGGTCGAAGCCAGGCACAAGGGGCGGCGCGTCACGCTGGACATCTACGGCGACGGCCCGCTCCACAGGGACCTCGCGCGCCGGATCAGCTCGCTGGACCTGGACGGACAGGTCCGGCTGCTCGGCTTCCGCGCCGACGTGCGACAGCAGCTTCCTGCCTACCGGGCCTACGCGCACGCCTCGTACGCGGAAACCTCCTCGCTCGCGATTATCGAGGCGATGGCTGCGGGGCTGCCCGTCGTCGCGGCCGCCATCGGCCCCATCCCGGAACTCTGCAAAGACGGTGCGGAAGCCCGCTTCTGGCCGCTCGACGACGCGGCCCGCGCCGCGGCGATGCTGCTCGAGCTGCTCGAGTCGCCGTCGGCGCTGGCGGCCGCGGCGAGCGCCGCGCGGGCACGTTTCGAGCGTGACTACGACATCGACGTGGTAGGCGCTCGGCTGAAGTCGTTCCTGCTGGCAGACTCCGCGTCAGTGCC
>DATHPF010000453.1:0-11961 GCA_035484155.1 Streptosporangiaceae bacterium | reverse complement strand
CGAGACGTCGAGCAGCGGGCTGGAGTCCGTCCGGGCTTCAGGCAGCCCGACGGCACTGGCCAGCGCGGCCGAGTCGGCCGTCGTCCCCGGTGCGGCTGGCCGGCGACCTCGGTCGCGCAGCAGCCCGGCCATCAGCGCACCCCCCAGCGCGCTCGCAGCCCGTCTCCGAGCAGGTTCAGGCAGAGCACGCTTACCAGCAGGAAGATGCTCGGCACTAGCACGAAGCGCGGGTAGACCGACATGAACGACTGGCCGGCTGCGATCATGTTGCCCCAGCTCGGGGTTGGCGGCGGGATGCCGTAGCCGAGGAAGTCGAGCGCGCCCTCCAGGATTATCGTGATCCCGGCGCCGAGCAGGCTGAACGTCAGCAGCTGCGGCAGCATGTTGGGGACGAGGTGCAGGAGCTGGATGCGCCAGGCCCGGCTGCCGGACAGCCGGGCCGCCACGACGAACGGCTGGTCGCGCAGGCGCAGCGTCGCGGCCCTGGCAACCCTGCCGAAGGCCGGGATACTGAAGGCGGACAGCGCCCAGATCACGTGCGTCTCGCTGGGGCCGAGGCTGTCGGATATCGCGAGGACGAGGACGAGCGAGGGAAAGGCGATGAACACGTCGAGGATCCGCATCAGGACCGCCTCGAGCCAGCCGCCGCGGTACGCGGCGAGCATCCCGAACAGCCCGCCGATCACCAGGCCAATGACCTGGACGGCGGCGGCGACCTCGAATGAGACCCGGCCGCCGTACAGGATCCTCGACATGACATCGTCGCCGACCGTGTCCGTACCGAGGATGTGACCCGGTGACCACAGCGGCAGGTTGGTAGTGAGCAGCGACCCGCCGATCGGCTTGGGCACCGGGTAGACCAGCGGCCAGATGAAGCAGAAGAAGAGCAGTGCCGCCAGCACGGCGCCGGGAATCGTGATCTCTGCCGAGCGGAGCCAGCCGCGCGACGCCCGTCCGGCCGCCTCGGACTCCGGCCCCGCCGGTACTGGCGTGGTCAGGATGTCAGCTGCGGGAACGGACATGGCGGATCCTTGGGTCGAGCACACCGTAGAGCAGGTCGGTGGCAAGGTTGGCCAGGACGACGACAGCGCCGAACACGAGCACGATTCCCTCGACGACCGGGACGTCCCTGTTGCTGATCGCCTGGAGTAGCTCGTAACCGATGCCGGGCAGCGAGAAAATCTGCTCCACGATGACCGTCGACCCGATGAGCGTGGCGAGGTTCAGGCCGATGACCGTAAGCAGTCCGATAAAGGAATTCCGCAGGGCGTGCTGGGTCAGTACCCGCCAGGGCCGGAGGCCCTTGGCCCTGGCCGTCACTATGTAGTCCTCGGACTGCATCTGCTCGAGCAGGTCTGCCCGCAGGAACCTGGTGTAGAAGGCCGCCAGCGGCAGCGCGACGACGATCGCCGGCAGGGTCAGGTCCTTGAGATTTCCCGCTATCCCGGCGCCGATCGACTGGTAGCCGATCGCGGGGAAGATCGGTATGTCGACGGCGAAGAACAGGACAAGCAGCAGGCCCAGCACGTACGGCGCGATCGAGATGCCGCACATGCTGAGCACCATGCAGAGCCGGTCGGTCAGGCCCCGCGGCCGGTACGCACACAGCACCGCGAGCGGGATCGACACTACGAAGGTGATGACCAGTGCGTAGGCCACCAGCTCGAGGGTGACCGGGAGGCGCTGCTCCAGGACCGACGCGACCGTCTGCGGGCTGGCGAGCGAGCTGCCCAGGTTGCCGTGCACCACACCGCCGAGCCAGTGCCCGTAGCGGACCCACAGCGGTTCATTGAGGTGCAGCTTGATGCTGAAGGCCCGGATCTCGGCGGGGGTGGCGTTGATACCAAGGAGGGCCGAGGCGGCGTCACCGGGCAGCGCGTTGAGGGTAAGGAACGTCAGGAATGTCACGCCCCACAGGACGGGAATGGCCGACAGCAGCCGACGGCCGCTCAACCGCAGTGCCGGAGAGCTGGCCAGGCGGCGCGCCCGCGCGCCGCCCGGCCAGCGAGCCGGCTGAACGGTAACCGATGCGTTCATGTCAGCAGCGATCTCACCCTCATCCGCTGTTGTACACGTATTGCCACAGCACCTCCGGGTTGACGTCGGTCACGGGGATGGGCGTCGTCAGGCCGGGTCCGCCTACGCCCTTGACGGCGATGTTGTAGCTGGCGATCGGGAACAGGAACGGCCCGTAGGCGTTCTGGGCAATGTAGGCGGCCACCGCGGCGTAGTCAGTCTTCCGCGTGGCGCTGTTGATCGTCGCCGCCGCGGCGTTCAGCAACCCGTCGAGCTTCGGGTCGTGCACGCCGCTGAACGGCGAGGTGGATGCGAACCGGAATGCGACGCCCACGCCGGTGCCCGGGTCGTAGGCGCCCGCGGTCTGCAGCATCGCCTGCCACTTGCCCTGGGTGAAGGCGCCGATAAGGCCGGTCAGGTCGAAGTCACTGAGATTGACCTTCATGCCGGCTGCCTGCCACTCGGTCTGGACAGCCTCGTTCAGCGAGATGGCAGTAGGCACGTTGATGGTGCCGAGACTGAAGCTCAGACCGCCGAGCTGCTTGACCAGCGCCTTGGCCTTCGCCAGGTCGTAGCCGATGTAGCCGGTCACGGTTTTCTGGTAGAACAGGCCAGCCGGCGCCGTAAACGACTCACCGGGCGGGTAGGTGTCCTGGAACAGGCCCTTGTCCAGCAGCGCCGCGTCGGTCGCATAGTAGATCGCCTCCCGCGCCAGCTTGTTGTTGAACGGGGCAATCTTCGTGTTGAGCTGGATGTCGTACGGAGACGTGGATGGCTCCGCCGTCGTCTGGAACTTCGCCTTGAAAGCGCTCACCAGCTGTGGCGTCGACATTCCCTCGTAGGCCTGGCCCGAGCCAGCTTCCATAGCCGTCAGCGCTTGCTGGTCGCCCGCCACCGACTTGAAGGTCAGGTTGTGCAGGTAGGGCAGGCCGTTCTGCCAGTAGGCCGGGTTCTTCGCCAGCACCAGCTCGGAGTCCGGCGTGTCGCTGACCACGGTGAACGGGCCGGCCCCGACGGGCTTCAGGGCGAACGCCTTCGCACCGAGCTTCTTGATCGCGGTCGGCGAGGCGATCCAGTTGAACACGTTGCCCTGCAGGGCGTTGATGAACGGCGCGTCGACGTAGGACAGCGTGAGGGAGACGCTGTAGGGCCCCGTCATGGTGATTGTGGGGGGGCTGAGGAAGACCGGCTTGCAGGTGCAGGTCGCCGCCAGGTCGCGCTTCCAGTTGTATACAACCGCGGCCGCGTTAAACGGGGTCCCGTCGGAGAACTTCACGCCGCGGCGGAGCGTGATGTTCACAGTCTTGCCCCCGTTGGCGAAGCTGTAGCCGGTGGCCAGGTCCCCCACCGTCTTGCCGCCGGCATCCAGCTGGAACAGCTCACCAAAGATGGCGTCCATGTAGCTCTGGTTCGCCGCGCCGTCGGTGTCGGTGGCTGGGTCCAGGCCTGGCCAGTTGCCCGCGTAGCCGGAGCCCTCCAGCACGGTGAGCGAGCCGCCGTGTTTCGGCCCCGAGGTTGCGGGCGATGCTGGGCTCTTCGACGCCCCGCAGCCGGCCAGGATGACCGCCACTACCGTCGCGATGATGACAGACGACACTCGCAAGGCAGACAGCCTGACGTTGCGTCTCGGATACGCATGTGGTCTCACGTCGATGCTCCCGCCATAGAGATACTCCCGTTACGGACCGGCGGCTGCGCAGGCCCGCGCCGCCTGGCCCAGGTGGCGCGGCTCGGCAGACTTCAGTGCAGTGCCTTGCCTCAGTGATGACGCGCCCAGCTTCGGCGACTCGCCCCACGTGCGTCCACAACGCTTCCGCCGGGCGAAAGGGAGATGCCGGCTCGCGGGTGCCCCTCGGTGATACCTGGCCGCGGCCGTGTCCTGCCGTAGCCGCACCTGCGTCGTGCACCGAAAGCTCGCCTCATGGTTTCGGCGGGCTTTGGTCCAAATCACATAGTTCTTGCAGAACCGGGCATCGCGTGCCAGCATAAATTTCAGCCGTGTTAACTGCTCTCAGCGTTGCCTGGCTGGACGCTGGCGAGCTGTCGGCCTGGGCACATAGCGCTAAGGGCGAAGGTGCAGCATGCCGGAACTGCTCGATGCCTCAGCGGAGGCGAACGCGCAGACTCCTCGCACCAACGCGGCCGGCCGACTGCTGGCGGTGCTTGACGCTTTCGGGCCGCGAAACCGCGCGCTCTCCCTGAGCGAGATATCGCGGCGCTCGGGGCTGAGCCTCTCCACTGCTCACCGGCTGGTCCACGAGCTGGTTAGCTGGGGTGCGCTGGAGCGGGATCCGAACGGGTGCTACTCGATCGGCGTGCGCCTGCTGGAACTGGCGGCCCTGGCGCCACGCGGGCTTGACCTGCGGGAGGCGGCGTTCCCCTGCCTGGACCAGCTGCATCACCGCACCCGCGGCAACGTGCATCTCGGCGTGCGCGACGGCATGGAGGTTGTCTACGTCGAGGCGATCCGCGCCTGTGCCACTCACCCGACCAACGGCAAGGCGGGCGACCGCTGGCCACTGCACGCCACCGGCACCGGCCTGGTCCTGCTGGCGTTTGCCGACCGCGAGCTGCAGGAGGCGGCAATGCGGCGCCCGCTGGAGCGGTACACGCGGCTGACCGTCACCGACCCGGCGCAGCTGCGACGAAAGCTTGCCCAGGTCAGGCAGTCGGGTTATGCCGTCGCGGTCGGCCAGATTACGCTGCCGGATCTGGTCGTGGCGGTGCCCGTGCATGACCCGTTCGGCGGTCTGGCCGCAGCCATCAGCGTGGTGGTCGAGGCCGCGCGAGCCAGGCCTCAGGCCCTGGCCAGGATGCTGACCGACGCGTCCACGGAGATCACCCGCAGGCTGGCGACGCAGTCCGAGCAGCCGCTGGCCAGCCGAGCGCACCGGCATACCGGATTCGCGCCGGTAGCACCGGCGACGTCTGGTCGCGTCAGCGCACCGGTTTGATCCCCAGCCAGCGGAACGCGTTGTTCCAGGTGATGTCGTCCAGCGCGGCCGGCGGCAGTTCCAGCGAGCGAAGCGTCCGCCCAGCCGGGTCCTCGCGCGGCATCGCCGGGAAGTCCGAGCCGACGAGCAGCCGGTCCGGGCCGAGATAGTCGACGAGGAAGCGCAGCGCCCGGCGATCGAACACCAGCGTGTCGTAATAGAAACGGCGGGCGAACTCCAGCGGCGACGGGCCGTCGTCGGGCATCGGCGCCCGCTCCGGCGCCCTGGGCTCCTCGTTCCAGCTGCCGCTCCAGAAGTACTGGGCGCGCGGCAGCATCAGCGGGAAGCCGCCGGCCGCGTGGCTGAAGGCGATCCGCAGCTCCGGGCACTTGGCCGCCGTGCCGCCGGCGATGAGCGACGCGGCCGCCAGCGCGCCCTCGATCCCCACCACGTACGTCCCCGCCGCCTTGGGCGGCAGCCGGTCGGTCGCGGCTGGCATGGCGTGCACGAAGACCGCCAGGCCCAGCCGGGCAGCCTCGGTGAAGAACGGCAGGAACCGCTCGGCGCCGATCGAGGCACCGAGCACGTTCGAGGCAATCTCCACGCCGGCCAGGCCCAGATCACCGATCACGGCCAGCTCCGCGGCGGCGGCGTCCGGATCCTGCATGGGCACCATGCCGAGTCCGACCAGGCGGGTCGGATCGACGGAGCAGAACTGCGCGGTGACCTCGTTGACGTGCCTGGCCAGCGCCATGCCATCGGGGGCCGGCAGGTCGTAGCGCAGGAGCGGCGGCATGGGCGTGAGCACCTCAACGTCAACCCCGGAAGCCGTCTGCGCCGCCAGCCGGCGCTCTGCCTCGAAGAACACATCCCTGGCCCGGAACCGCATGGCGCCGAACACCAGCATGCGGTCGGTGCTCTGCTCGACCGGCTCCATCTGCGGGAAGCACGCGGGCGCGCCGGGCGGATAACCGCGCGGCAGCAGGTGGCAATGGGCGTCGACGAGCACGGAACAGCCTCCGGGTAATCGGGCGCTAGGTGGCCGGGTGGACCGAGACGTGGATCGCCGACTCGCCCGGCACGTCGCCGCCGAGCGTCTGGATGGCCAGCTCTGCCTCGTCTAGTCCGAACGTGTGCGTGTGCATCTTCTCCAGCGGGAAGCGGCGGGACTCGATCAGCGCGATCGCGTCCGCCATGCCCCTGGCATCTACGCCGAAGGCGCCGCGGATCGTGAGCGCCCGGTTGATGATCAGGTCGGTGCGCAGCGGTATCTCGCGGTTGCCCTTGAGCCCGGCCAGCACTACCCGGCCGCCTGGCCGGACGGCCAGCAGCGCGTCGGAAACCGGCCCGGCAGCCAGCGGCGTTAGCTCGAGCACCAGGTCGGCCATCTTCCCGTCGGTGATCTCCCGGACCCGCTCGACGATGTCGTCTCCCGTGGTGCTGGCCCCGGGGTCGCCGTCCACCACCACGGTGTGGTCGGCGCCGAACTCGCGCGCCACCGCTAGCTTGTGGGCGTCGGCGGCCAGCCCGGTGATGATGATCGTGCCGGCCCCGGCCGCGCGCGCCGCGACGACCGCGGCTATGCCGCGCTGTCCGGCGCCCAGGACGAGCACGGTGTCGCCGAGCTGGACCTCGCCGAGGTGACAGGTCCAGCGCACGCCCGCGCCCAGCGCGTTGTACGTCGCGGCCAGTTCGGCGGGCAGGCTGTTATCCATCTTGTGCAGCACGGACGTGGGGGACAAATACATGTACTCGGCCAGCCCGCCCCACAGGGCCGGCTCGGTGTCGACACCGGTCACCCCGTGGCCGTACTTCCGGTTGCGACAGAACTGGTACCGGCCGGTCAGGCAGTCCTGACAGGACCGGCAGGGCACGATCACTTCCAGCGCCACCCGGTCGCCGGGCTGGACGCCCCAGCGCTGCGCGGCGCGCTCACCGATCTCGTCGATGATTCCGAGCGGCTCGTGGCCAGGGATGAAAGCCGGCCTGGGGCCGCCCAGATGGCCCCGATAGGTCTCGACGTCGCTGCCGCAGATGCCGTTGGCCTCCACTCGCAGCAGTCCGTCGTCGGGACCTACCCGAGGGCGCGGGAACTCGCGCAGCTCGATCTTTCCCGGGCCCACCTGGACCGCCGCCCGCACCATGTCAGCCATCAGCTCTCCTCGTGCTTGTCCGTTGTCCGGCTGGCCGCGTCGGGCCTGGCAACCGGAACGGCAGCGCCGGACCAGTCGGCGAACAGCCGGACCACCATCGAGATGCCCGCGTTGCGCGCCCCGGCTACGGCGATCAGCAGGTTCTCCCGGTCATCGCTCGACAGCATGCGCTGGAAGTGCGCAGCCGGCTCGCCGTCGCCGGGCAGCCGCACGCGGCCATCGAGGCCGTCTTTGCCCGCGCGGGCCAGCTCTGCGGTACTGCGGCCGCAGCGTTCCGCCAGCCAGGCCCGCACCTGCGTCCGGTCAAACCCAGCGCCCGCCAGCAGCTGGGCGTGCTCCGGGCAGAACACGACTCCGGCCGCCGCGTACTGGAAGATCCACGAGCCGGACCGGCCAATGGTGTCGGCAAAGTCCCCGAGCAACTGCTCGGCGCTACTGGTGTGCCGGTTGTCGACGAACTCGCAGGTGCGCAGCAGTGTTGCCGACACCGCCGAGATGCCGTCCGGAAGCCCGGCCTCGCTGGCGAGCGGCGGCCAGGGGCTCTCCTCCTCGTTCTCCGCCAGGCAGATCGACCAGCGGCCGGGCAGCCCCTGGGTGGCCTGCTCGAGCTCGTGCGGGTGGATGCCATAGACATTGCGCACGATCAGCCCGATCGCCCGGGGCACGGTCGCGTTCGGCCGGAACCCCGGCCCGAAGGCGCCGCCAGCGGCGTTAAAACCCAGCTCGGTGCGGACCGGGCCGTTCACCACGATCAATGGCGCTGGCCCGCTGGTCGACTGCCAGCCGCCGCCGCCGGTCGCCCGCTCCCGCATCAGCGCTTCCCACGCGGCCAGGACGACCGGGAAGTACTCAGGCCGGCAGCCGGCCAGCACAGCGTTGATGGCCGCGAGCCTGACCGTGACGACGCGGTCCAGCTGGGGCAGGCGCCCGATCACCTCGTCCGGACTGCGGCCAGCCGCCGCCAGGAACGTGTCCACCAGCGGCTGGGTGGCCGGGACGAGCGGCAGGCCGTCGGACCAGCCCTGCTCGTAACAATGCTCGATGGCCGCCTGGGCGGCATCCGGGTCGAGCCCGGCCGGCGGCCCCGCGGGTGCCGAGCGGGCGGCGGTCGTCACTGGCCGGCTCGCGCCGTCAGTAGTGCGACGACCTCCGGCGCCAGTCGCTTGGCTCGCTCGCGCACCTGCTCCGCGTCGAGCACTGCGACCGGGTGCTCGGTGACGATGTACCGATAGTCAGGCGCGCCGCGCAGTTCCGCCATTGCCGTGGCGGTAACCGCGAAGGCATCACTGCAGATCACCGCCGCGGGCAGGCCGGCCTGCTCGAACAGGATGCCGTCGGCGACCGCGGACGCGCTGCATGACCCGCAGTCGCCGACGCCGGTGATCACGACGTCGCATTCGCGCCGGTACCGCTCGATCAGGTCGGCCGGCGCCGGCGCGGCAAAGTTCGGCTTGGTCTCCGCGACCGTAACGGATGCCTCGGCGTGCTCGGCGGCCAGCAGCTTGCCGATCTCGGCCAGCAGCAGCGCGGCGTTGTGCTTGGTGTTGTTCATCAGGCCCACCCGCAGGCCGGCCAGGCCGGGCGGGCGGGGCGCGAGTACCAGGCCGCGCGGCCGCGCGGCCGGTGCGAAGTCGGCCCGCCCGGTCGGGTCGAGGATAGCGTTCGGCATGGCAGGACTTCCTTTCCAGATCTTCGGTGCGATGCGCGGCTCGCGCGGACTCGCGCCGCCGGGCTTAGTGCTCGTGCAAGATCACGCCGCGGATGTTCTTGCCCTCACTCATGTCGCGGTAGGCCTCGTTCACCTGGTCAAGGCGGTACGTGCGGCTGACGAGCTCGTCCAGTTTGAGTTGGCCGTCCCGGTACAAGCGCAGCAGCCGGGGAATGTCATAGAGCGGATTGCTGTCACCGAACAACGCGCCCCTGATCTGGCGCATATAGCCGATCAGCAGGCCAGCGGGCACATGCACGGCGTGCTCGTCGATATGGCCGACGGCCGTGATCGTGACCTTGCCGCCCTTCCCGACCACCTGCACCGCACTGTTCACGATCTCCTCGGTGACCACGCCGGGCGTGCAGATCGCGTGGTCGGCGAGCTGGCCCCAGGTCGTCTCGGCCACAAACTCGTGCGCCGCGCGCGCGTCGGCGAAGGTATGCGTCGCGCCGAAGACCTTCGCCATGTCCCGCTTGAACTCCACCGGGTCCACGACGATCACGTTCTTAGCCCCGGCGTACCTGGCTCCCTGCACCGCGTTGCTGCCGACTCCGCCTGCGCCATAGATGACCACGGTGTCACCGGCCCGCACTCCGGCTGCGTAGACCGCCGACCCCCAGCCGGTCGGGACACCGCAGCCGACAAGGCACAGGACCTCGAACGGAATATCGTCGGTCACCGGCACGCACGCCCATTCCGACACCACCGCGTACTGCGAGAAGGTGCCAAGCGAGCAGAACCCGCCAAGGTCTTCCGCGCCCAGATGAAAGCGGAAGGTGTCGTCCAGGAACATGCCCGTCCCGGCGTTGAGCCCTTTGACGCACATGTTCTGATGGCCGGTGGAGCACGGCCTGCAGGCACCGCAGGCTGGTATGTACGAGCACACGATCCGATCGCCTGGCTTGACCCGGCGCACACCCGGCCCGACGGACTCGACCACCCCGGCGCCCTCGTGCCCGCCGACCATCGGGAAGCGCACCGGCGCGTCGCCCTGGGTGATGTGGTCGTCAGAGTGGCACAGCCCGGACGCGTGCAGCCGGACCCGGACCTCATGCGCCTTCGGGTCGTCGAGCTGCAGCTCGGCCAGCTCCCAGCCGATGTGCGGCCCCCGCGCGATGGCGGCCCGGGTGGTGATCCTCATCTGGTTACGTCCCTTCCTAGCTGGCCCGGGACATCGTCTCGAGCTGGGGCAGTACCTCCGCGCCGATGAGCGCGATGTGATCAAGATCGTGGATGTCAAAGATGTGCAGGTAGACGGTGTCGGCGCCGGCCCCGGCGAGGCCGGCGATGCGATCGGCCAGCAGTCCAGGCGGCCCGATGACCATCGACTCACGGATGCGGGGCGAGGCAACGATCGCCGCCCGCCGCTCGGCCTCGGCCTGGGTAGACCCGATGGCCACGGGGATGAAACCAGAGCGGCGGGCATCGGCGGGATCGCGCCCGATCGCCTCGCAGGCAGCGCCGAAGACCGCGAAGCGCGCCCTGGCCTCGTCCACGCTGCTGAGGGCGGAGTTGAATTCGGTGGCGAACCTGGCCGCGATGGCTGGCGTTCGCCTGGGCCCGCCGCCGCCCACGATGACCGGCGGGTGCGGGCGCTGGGTGACCTGCGGCGGCGTGCGATTGTTGTCGGCCCGGTAATGCTGGCCGGTGAACGAGAAGCCTGCCCCGCCCGCCGAACCGGCGAGCCAGAGCCCGGTGATGATCTCCAGCTGCTCTTCCAGCCGGTCAAAGCGCTCCTTCATCGGCGGGAACGGCAGGCCGAACGCGGCATGCTCGCGCTCGTACCACCCCGTGCCAAGACCCAGCTCGATCCGGCCGCCGCTCATCTCATCGACCGACGCCACGATGGCCGCGAGCAGCCCGGGCGCCCGGAAGGTCGCGGCGGTCATCAGCGAGCCGAGCCGGATCCGGCCGGTGTCGCGCGCGAGCCCGGCCAGCGTGGTCCAGCAGTCGGTCGGCCGGTAATCGGGATCGTCCGGGTCGACGCCCAGCAGGTGGTCGGATCGGAAGAAGGCGTCAAAGCCCGCCCGCTCGGCGGCGAGGGCCAGGGCCAGGATCTCCTCGTAGCGCGCGCCGTGCCGGGGCTCCAGCAGGATCCGGAGCCGGATCCCGCCGCCGTCACGCTCCGCCGCTGTCATCCGGCCGCCCTCGCGGTGCCGCGCATCGACACCGTCTTGACCTGCGTGTAGTCGAGCACTGCGTCTGCACCCATGGTCCGGCCGCTTACCTTGTCAGCCTGCCCGGCGACGAACCGCAGGATCCTGGCCATCGGCGGCGGGCCCCAGGACGGATGACCGACCTCCAGGCACTCGAGCCTGCCGATCTCGGCAGCATTGGCGTCGATGAGTTCCGCCCACTTGCTGAGCAGGCCGCCGCGGGTGGTCGCGTCGGTGTCCCGCCAGCCGGGGAACGCTTCCCACGCCGCCGACACTGCGAGGTCCACGTCGGCGTTCCCGGCCCGAGGGACCCGGCCGAGTCTCTGCGCCGTGGCGGGGTTGATCACGTCTATGGTGCCGCCACTGCAGGCAGGTACCCACTGGCCGCCGATCAGCTGCTTGTCATCGATGATGAGCGGGCTCGCCGGGTCGGCTGAGGTGATTGTCATGGCCAGCTCCTCGACAGGCAGCTTGCGACGATGTGACTAGTGCTCGTGCATGATGACGCCACGGATGTTCTTGCCGTCCAGCATGTCCTGGTAGCCCAGGTTGACGTCCTCCAGCCGATACCGGCGGCTGATCAACTCGTCCAGCTTCAGCTCGCCGGCCTGGTAGAGCCCGAGCAGCCTCGGGACGTCAAACAGCGGATTGCAGCCGCCGTAGAGAGTGCCCTGTATCCGGCGCTGGTAGCCGATCAGCATGCCGGGGTTCTCGTCGATCCAGCCCTTCCCCACGGCCGTGATCGTGACCTGACCGGCCTTGCCCACCGCCTGGATGGCGTTGTGAATAACCTCATCGTCCAGCACCCCGACGGTGATGATCGCGTGGTCGGCCAGCTCGCCCCAGGTGGTTGCCACGATGAACTCGTGCGCCTCCTTGGCGGTAGCGAACGCATGGGTGGCCCCGAACACCGCAGCCATCTCCCGCTTGAAGCTCACGGGGTCCACCACGATCACGTTCTTCGCCCCGGCGAGGCTGGCGCCCTGCACCGC
>DATHPF010000452.1:0-8542 GCA_035484155.1 Streptosporangiaceae bacterium | reverse complement strand
GTGAAGCGGGTGCCGATGGTCGGCGGGACGGTGGTCATCACCGCCGACGGCCAGGACGTCGACACGCGTATGTCGGGGTTTACGGTCAGCCCGCACGAGGAGTGCGCGGTCGAGGAGGCCGTGCGGATGACCGAGCGCGAGGGCGGCACTGTCACGGTGCTCACGCTCGGCCCGCCCGAGGCCGCTGACCAGCTGCGGGACATGCTGGCGCTCGGCGCGCACCGCGGCGTACTGCTGGAGACCGACGGGCGGGAGTGGGGCCCCGTCGCGACGGCGGCCGCGATCGTATGGGCGGTTGGCGAACTGGGACCTACCCCGTTCCCTCTGATTTTGGCTGGTAATGAGGCGGCGGATACGGGTGGCTACCAGGTAGGTATCCGGGTCGCGCACGCGCTCGGCTGGCCGTGCGTGACCGGGATCAAGCGCCTCGAGCTGGCCGGCGGCATGCTGCGTGCGGCGCGCGATTATGGCGGCGCGCAGGAGATGTTCGAGGTGGCGCTGCCGGCCGTGGTGAGCGTCAAGGAGGGCATCAACCTGCCGCGGTACCCGTCGCTGCCGGGGCGGCTGCGGGCCAAGCGCGCGGAGATCGCGGTGCTGCGGCCGCAGTGGCAGGACGACGGCCTGCGCAAGCTGGAGCTGCGGGCGCCGGCAAGCTCGACTCGACGGGCGTTGGTGCTGGGACACGGGGCTGACGCCGTGCCAGCGCTGGTCGACGTGCTCAGTGATCTCGGTGTACTGCCGTCTGCGGCCCGCAGCGGCGATGACGGGGCGGCGGCGTGAGCACGGGTCCGGGCGGCGGCACTGCTGCTGCAGCTGCGGCCGGCGGGGCTGCGGCGGCGGCGGTCGGCAGGGTGGCGGCGGCCGGTGCGGGGGCCGGTGCCGGGGCCGCCGGCGCGGTGATCTGGCTGGCCGAACGTGACGGCGCCGGCGTGGCCGAGTCGTCGCTGCGGGCGCTGTCGTTCGCGGGGTCGTTGGCCGGAACTGCCGGGGTGACCGCAATCATGTTCCCGGCGGCGGGCGCTGTCGGGCCAGAGGCTGGCGGATCCGAGACCGCCGACCTGGATGGCGAACTGGCCGCCGCTGGCCCGCTTGCCGCTCACGGCGTCACTGACGTCTGCCTCGTACGCTCGGATGGGCTCACCGGATATGCACCCGCGGCGTGGGCCACGAGCCTCGCCCAGCTGGTGGAAGCCGAGGGCGGGTGCGCGGTCGTGGCGGCGGCCACCGATCGCGGTAACGAGGTGCTCGCGCATCTTGGCGCGATGACGGGGCTGCCGATGGTGGCGAACTGCGTCGCAGCAGAGCCTGCGGGTCCTGGCAGCTGGCAGCTGGTGCGGCAGCGCTGGGCTGGCAGCGTACTGGAGGACGCGGTCCTGCAGGCGCCGTGCGCGTTGCTGACTGTCGCGACCGATGCGCTGACCTTGGCCGCGCCTGTGCAGAGTGCGCCTGAGCGGAGTGCGCCTCTGCAGAGCGCGCCTGAGGGGAGTGCGCCTGCGCAGGGCGCGCCTGCGCAGGGCGCGCCTGCGCAGGGCGCGGCGCCGCGGCCGAGGGTGCGCTCCTTCACGCCCGTACTGACGGCTGCTGATCTCGCGGTTCTTGCGACTGAGTCGGCCGAGCGCAGTTCGGGTATGTCCTTGGCTACCGCGCGAGTGGTCATCGGCGGCGGGCGCGGCGTCGGCGGACCGGACGGGTTCGGTGCGCTTGAGGAACTCGCTGCGCTCCTAGGCGGCGTCGTCGGCGTCTCGCGGGTCGTGACCAGCCAAGGCTGGCGTCCGCACCGGCAGCAGGTCGGCCAGACCGGCACGAAGATCTCGCCGGAGCTGTATCTGGCCTGCGGCATCAGTGGCGCTATCCAGCACATGGCCGGGTGCCAGTCGGCCCGGCACATCGTGGCGGTGAACACCGACGCGGACGCTCCGATCATCGCGCACGCCGAGTACGCGGTGATCGGGGACGTCAACGAGGTCGTTCCGGCGCTGGTGGCGGCCATCAGGGCGCGAGTGGCTAACTGAGCGCTGCCGGATCAGGCACCGCCGGATCAGGCGCTGCCCCGGCGGCATGACCGCCACCGGGGCAGCTTGATTGCGTGATGAGGGTTAGTTAGCGCGGAGCCAGGTGTTGCTGAACCCGCCTGAGCCGTTGATCGAGCTGGTGGAATCCTTATCGGCGCCACTGTTGTCGATCATGATGATCTCGGTCGGGCTTTCCGAACCGAGCGAGGTGCCGTTGGCGGTGGAAGAGCCGTAGTTGACGGTGCCGAAGTCGGCCAGGGGCAGGACGCCGCTGTTCGACGATGGCGCCTCGGTGATGACCTCGGCCGAGGACCGGTCCAGGCCGGTCTGGTTCTTGGTGATGGTCTGGGTCCAGCCCTGGGTGGAGTCCCTGAGAACCAGCGTGTAGGTCTCGGTGCCTGAGAACGTGACCGACGCGCTGATGGCGTCGCCAGGCCTGACGGTGTTGGTGAAGTACACCGGGTCGGCCGGGTACATCTCGTACCAGCCGTAGTAATCGGGTGAGCTGCCGTCACAGTCGGAGTCGGTGCCGGTCTGCTCGACGGAATCGCTGTTGTAGCCATCCAGGCCAACCCAGAAGGCGGCGTACTGATCGGAGCCGCCGCGGCCGCGTCGGCCGCTAGAACATGTGGCGGTCGGTTCGGTCCAGCTCCCGGACACGGAGCTAAAGGCGCCGTTGGCACCGGTCGCGGCGTAACCGGACCAGTTCGTGCTCTCGGCCTGGAACGAGCGGGCGTGTCCCGCGGCATGTGCCGCGGCACCGGTCGGCCGCTGCATGAGGCCGCCTGGCCTGAACGCAGGCGTCGTGACACCGCCAGGACGAACGTCCGTAGCGGACGAATGGTGTGCGACTGCTGCCGAGGCGTTTCCTGTCAGCCCGAGCAGCGTGCACACAGCTACCGCCGCGGTCGCGAGGGGAATGCTCCAGCGTCTTGTCATCGGTCTCCTTCGGCCGGTTATGCCGCAATGACGCTGGCTTTGCGAAAAAGGCGAACCCATCCTCCGTTTGGGCAAAGGTTGACATCTACATATTCAAGCCAGTTCATCATCACGAGCGGGGGTTGCGGTGAACGTATAGCGGCCGATAGTCATCGTGAAACAAGCTGGACGTAAAGAGATAGTAAAGCATGTAAGACTCAATAACAGGCGCTACTGCGACATATCGCACTGATGCCTGGGCTTGTGTCGGTGGGACGCGGATCTAATTCGCAAAAGCTCTATAACAGGCAGCGCCATTGTCTTGCGGGGTGGATTCTGGCAGCCGCCGGGCCTTACATGATCTTGTTCCAGCGACATTTCCCGGCTGCCGTGCGGTTTGGCGCTGGTCATGTGGCTTTTGCGCGCACGCGGGGCGGGAAATGTCGCTCGGACAAGATCGAAATGGCCCTCTCAGCGGCGAAATCGTCTGCCGTGGGCGTGCGAGGTAGCCGAGGAGGCGCCAGTCGCAGTCAACGCGACGGCAGGACCCGTAGCCGGGCCCGGATCGGCAGGTGGTCAGAGCCGGCCGATGGCAGGACGGCGCTTTCGATGACCCTCAAGGTCCGATCCACAAGGACGTGATCGAGCTGGACCAGCGGCCGGGTGGCGGGCCACGTCTTGCCGCGGACGGTCGTGGCATAAGCGAGCGACAGAGCGGCGACCGGCCGCGGCATGTTCAGGTCGCCGACGATCATCGTTGGGATCCGCCGCGATTGCCCGTCCTCCCGCCGCAGTCGTTGCTGCAGGCGCTGCAGTTGGATGGGGCTCGTCAGCCGGTGAGTGAGATGCGTGTTCACGACGCGCACGCTGGTACCGCCAGCAAGCTTGACGGTGACTACCTGCGCGAAGCGCGGGACGTCGTCGGCAACGGCGACGCCCAGCTCGATGACGTTGTAGTCGGTGACCGGGAGCGTCGTGAGAACGGCGATGGCGACCTCGCCCGGGCCTGACGTGGCCGAGATCCCCGGCAGGCTAAGGCTGGACGGCTTGCACATCACGAGCCGGGCAGCTGTGGCGCCCAGCTTGGTGGCCGCTTCGGCGAGCGGGTCAGGCGCCTGCGGCGCGGGTATCGGCGCAGCAGGCTCGGAACGCCCGCGATTGGCGAACTCAGGTCCGTGGACGTCGAAACGAGCGTCTACGGCATCGCCGACGGTGGGCAGCCAGCTCTCCTGGACGCAGACGACGTCAGCGTCAAGCTGGCACACCGCGGCTGCAACGTCGAATGGCTGCCCGAAGAACCCGAAGCCGCAATGCAGGTTGAGGCTAGCCACAGTGAGCTCATCGATGTCGGCAGCCTATCGTCGCCCATCGATCGCGAGCCAGGCGCGTAGCGCAAGAGGCCGCGAGCAAGGCTGGGTTGCGCGGCGGGGCACCACGGGCCAGCAGGCAGCACGGGCTGGCAGGGCTGCGCGGAGCTGGCAGGCGGCGGAGGGCAGGCCAGCGCAGGACGGACAAGCAATTGCGGGTCCTCCCCAGACTGTGCATATTTCTGTGGATAGCCGGTGGATAAACCCCAACCTTAGGGGATAACAATAGCCATCCTGTGGACGAGAAAAGAATCTTTGAAAGATTGGCGGAACCTCTTGCGCGCGCACTGCAGGAGGCAGTACAAATTCATTCACCACCTGGACAGCAGTTCACCGGCGGGGGCGACTCCAAGGGTTGTGCGGGACCCGGGGGACCGGGCACCGCGCGCGGACTGTGAGTAGGGTGGTAGGCCTGGCATAACGTCAGACGGCTGAGGAATCGGCTGGTCAACGGGTTGTCAGGCTACGTGAGGCCCCTGTATCTCATACATACAGGGGCCTCACGGCTACCCAGGCCGGGGCTGACTCTGCCTTCCGTCGGCCTCGCTCAATACCCTGGCCAAAGCCGCGCCGAAGGCCTTCAGCGCCACATTGGCGCGATCCAAGTAATTCGCCGATAACAGGTCGTCGCGGCGCCAGCTCGCGGCCTATCCGAGGCCCCGCCAAAGAATCTTGGATTTGTTTTTCGGAACCTCTTGCGCGGTCCACTGTCGAGGCAGTAGAAATACATTCACAGTCAAGATGGATCCGCGCCACGGAGCGATCCGAAGCAGGCAGAGCCGGGCGACCGCGATCTGCCGGAGGGTCCCCAGTCTTGGCGGTACTGGTCGCGAGACCGTGGTTAGCCGAGCGATCGGCGGACTGGTGGACACGCGACCAGCTGAGGCCCCTCCGTCTCATACACGGAGGGGCCTCAGCGCATGTCTGGCCCAGCGCATGTCTGGGCCCCCGGCGCATGCCTGGCCCCACCCATGCGCGGCACCGGCCGCGACGCCGGCCCCGACCGAGGCCGACGTCCCAACCACAGCTGCTGCCAGCGGGCCAAGACGACGGCCATGCGTCGCCCGGACTGGCGATGCATCCGCGGTGCCTGCCATAGTGGCCGCCGTGGGAGATGCGGAGCTGAACGGCACACCAGAGGCGCGGACCGCGCGGCTGCTGCGCTGGCAGGGCGACGCCTGCCGGGAACTAGGCAGCCCCCTCTATGGTGACCTTCTCCTGCATGCCGCTGACGACCTCCTGGCAGGCGGCCCCACGGCCACTGTCCTGCGCGACCACTTCGACGACCGGCTAGCCAGCGTGCTCGCGCTGCGGCTGCTCGGCGGCGCTCACGCCCTCGCGCTATCGGGCCGTGCCCCGCAGCTGGCGGCTTTTTACCCCAGCGCCGGCGGCACGGTCGACCCCGCGCCCGGCAGTCCGAAGGCCTGGGCGGCGCTACGGCAGACGTTCGCAGAGCAGTGCGACGAGATCCGCACGTGGCTCGGCCACCCGCCGCAGACCAACGAGGTCGGCCGGGCGGCTGCGCTGCTTGGCGGGCTCCGGCACATCGCGGCCGAGCACGACCTGCCCATCCGGCTGATCGAGGTCGGCGCCAGCGCCGGGCTGAACCTGCGAGCCGACAGGTTCTACGTCCCTGGTGATGCCGGGACCTACGGGAACCCGGACTCCCCAGTTGTCCTGGCGGGTGGCTGGCAAGGCGAAGCACCGCCACTGGCGCGGATCGAGGTGACGGAGCGGATCGGCGGGGACCTGTCGCCGGTCGATCCGGCGACCGCCGACGGCAGGCTCCGGCTGACCGCCTACGTCTGGCCCGATCAGGCCGACCGGCTGAGCCGGTTGCGCGGCGCGTTCACCATCGCCGCTCAAGTGCCCGCGGAACTGCGTGCGGAATCCGCCTCCGCGACGCTGGCGCGCACCGAGCTCGTGCCAGGCACGTGGACTGTGCTGTGGCATTCGATCTTCCGCCAGTATCTGAGCGACGGCCAGCGGGCGGAGCTCGCCGATGGCGTGGCGAAGCTCGGGGGCGCCGCCACGTCCGCCGCCCGTTTCGCCTATCTGTACCTGGAGCAGTCGCGGGCCGGCGGATGCCCGGTCACGCTCGCGACGTGGCCGGGCGGGCGCCGGCGCATCCTCGGATCCGCTCCGGCGCACGGCCTGCCGGTGCACTGGCAAGCCTGATCCGGTAACTTGCCCTTCGTGCTCTCCGTCTTCCTCGCGTGCGACGATCCGTACGAAATCGCAAATCTGATGACTGAGCGCCTCGGCTGGCATATGGAGTTCGCGACGCCGGCCGATTCGGAAGACAGGCTCGCCTGCGTCAGCCTCGCCGGTGCACAAGTCCGGCTGAGCACTCTCGATGAGCGTTTCCTGCCACCCGCCAGCCGCGACCACCGGGGGGCGGGCACGACGGTTTACATCCGGCTGCCGGAGACCGACGACATCACCGCCGTGCACGCGCAGCACGCCGCCGGGGGCGTCGTGACGAAGCCGCTCTCGCAGCGGCCCTGGGGCGAGCTAGCGTTCGACGCGGTCATCGCCGGCTACCACTTCCTGATCGCGCAGGAGACGCTGGCTGGCGACGCCTAAGCCGGGACTGGCGGCTCAGCCGGAGCCTCGGCGTGCCCGTTGAGCAGGGCGGCTAGCTCCCGCTCCAGGCTGCCCGTGCCGACCTCGACCACCCGCAACGGCAGGCCGAACCGCGCCGCGATAGCCGCCGCCCGGCGATCCAGATCCGCGTCGCGCTCCTGCGCCAGCCAGACCAGCCTGCGGTAATGGCCGAAGTAGTCCTCCCACAGCTCCGGATGCCGGTCCAGGCCCAGCCCAGCGAGCACCGTCCGCTCGAAGCTCCGCACCAGGTAATCGGTCAGCAGGTACGTGCCAGGCTCGCGCTCAAGCAGCGCGCGCACCCGCCCGGCCCCGCCCAGCACGTCGTAGCAGTGCAGTCCGCGCAGTCGGCCGAGCCCGAGCGCGGCGCACACCTCGTCGAGCGCGCCATACGTGCCGCAGTCGGCGTAGCCGAGCGCGACCGTCAGGCCGCGCGCCTGCAGTTTGCGCGCGAGGCCATCGGCGGCGGCCGCGATCCGCTCCGGCCGGTTGTGCAGCGACGCGGGCAGCGGGTACACCTCGACCGGCCAGCGCCGCCGGGCCGCGATGTCACGGACGTGGCCGGCCAGCGCACCGCAGGCGATCACGGCGAGCGCCGGCACCGGCTCCTCAGAAACGGAACGGGGTTCGCTGCCAGCTCCGCCCTCACGACGGGAACTGGAGCTGCTCGATGAACGCGTCGTTGAAGCCGTCCCGGTCTGATAGCTCGACATATCTCACCTCCTCCAGCAGCGCCAGCGCGCCAGCCCGCTCGCGGACCGACAGCAGCGCCATCTTGGCGCCCTCGCCGGCCACGTTGCCAGCGCTGACGATGCGAAGCAGCGGCAGTCTGGGCACGAGGCCGAGCGCCATCGCGCTCGCTGGCGACAGGTAGCTGCCGAACGAGCCGGCCAGCAGCACTTGCTGGATGTCGCCCGCCGTCAGGCCTGCCTCGGCCAGCAGGACCTGCCAGCCGGTCGCGATGGCTGCCTTGGCGAACTGCAGTTCCCGCACGTCACGCTGCGAAAGGTAAATCGAGTCGGAGACGTCACCCGGCTCGCCACGCCAGTGCAGCACGAAGACGCGCTCCTGCCCGAGCATTGTGAGCCGCGGCGCCAAGCCGGGCGCGAGCGCGGCGGCGGCCTCGTCGGGCACTAGCCGGCCGCTGTGATCCAGCAGGCCAGCTTTCACGAGGCTGGCGACGGCGTCGACGAGGCCAGATCCGCACAGCCCGGCAGGCTCGGCGTCTCCGATCACCGTGAGCGCTACTCCATCAGGCGCGATGGAGACGGCCTCGATGGCGCCGTCGGCAGCGCGCATCCCGCACCGGATGGCTGCACCCTCGAACGCGGGCCCAGCGGGTGCGGCAGTCGCGAGCAGCCAGTCGCGATTGCCGAGCACGATCTCGCAGTTTGTGCCGATGTCGATGAACAGCCTGGTTCTGGCGTCGCGATTCATGCCGGACGCGAGCAGCCCAGCGGTGATGTCGCCGCCGACGTAAGCGCCGAACGCTGGGAAGACGAACGCCCGTGCCCGCGGATGTGCGGGTACCCGCAAGTCCGCCGCAAGCACTTCCGGTAGCTGGCGGGCCGCCATGATGAAGGGCGCGACGCCCAGGGGCTCAGGGTCGATGCCGAGCGCGATGTGCGTCATCGTGGCGTT
>DATHPF010000451.1:0-4065 GCA_035484155.1 Streptosporangiaceae bacterium | reverse complement strand
CTCGCTCGGTCCTCAGTCTGCGGGACACCCATAACATCTCTCCTCAAGGCTCGGGGACGCGCTCGCGCTTGGCGTTCCGCCAGTCTCGCTGCGACCCCAGGGATTCATTGTCACCAGGAGTTGCGCCTCCGCAAGCGCGGGTCGGCAGAAAGTGCCTGGTAATGCCCGCGCCAGGCGGTCGCCCCGCCAAGGCGGCGCGGCGCCCCAGATGCGCGGCCGCCGACCGGGCGGACCCGTGATCGCCTAAAATGGCACCATGCCTGCCCAGCCTCGCCGAGTACTCCTGGCCAAGCCCCGTGGTTACTGTGCCGGGGTTGACCGGGCAGTTCAGACCGTAGAGCTGGCGCTGGAGCGGTTCGGCGCACCCGTTTACGTGCGCAAGCAGATCGTGCATAACACCCATGTCGTCCGGAACCTCGAGGACCGCGGAGCGATTTTCGTCGAGGAGACCGACGAGATCCCGGAGGGATCCGTAGTGATCTTCTCCGCCCACGGCGTAGCGCCGGAGGTCCGCAGCGAGGCGAAGGACCGGAGCCTCCGCACGATCGATGCCACCTGCCCGCTCGTCACCAAGGTCCACAACGAGGCCCGCCGGTTCGCCGCGCAGGGCTATGACATTCTGCTCATCGGTCACGAAGGCCACGAGGAAGTCATCGGCACGACCGGCGAGGCGCCCGAGCACATTCACCTCGTGGACGGCCCCAAGGGCAGTGAGTCGGTCGAGGTCCAGGATCCGGCCAGGGTTGCCTGGCTCTCCCAGACGACCCTGTCGGTGGACGAGACCAATGAAACGGTGACCGCGCTGCGGCAGCGGTTCCCGCAGCTGCTCGACCCGCCGAGCGACGACATCTGCTATGCGACCCAGAACCGGCAGGCAGCGGTCAAGCAGATCGCCAGTGACTCGGACGTCGTGATCGTCGTCGGCTCCCGCAACTCCTCCAACTCGGTCCGCCTAGTCGAGGTCGCGCTCGATGCGGGCGCGAACGCCGCCTACCTCGTCGACGACGCGACGTCGATCGAGGACTCCTGGCTGGAAGGCGCCACCACCGTGGGCGTCACCAGTGGCGCATCCGTACCGGAAGACCTAGTCGACGGCGTGCTGAGCAGGCTTGCCGAAGCCGGGTTCGGCAAGGTGGAGGAAGTCGAGGTCGTGCCCGAGCGCATGGTCTTCGCCCTGCCCCACGAGCTGCGGAAGCGCCTGCGCGACGCCGAGAGCTGAGTAACTCTCAGGCGACCCGGCCGATGAGCGCGCGCAGGTCGCCGCGCAGCTCGCCCCAGATCTGGCGCAGTGGTCCCATCAGGCCGCGCCGCAACGCGATGCCCACGGAAGCGGCGGTGCCGGCCAGCAGCCACGGGGCGGTCGCGGCCAGCGTGAGCAGCGTCCCCTCCACCACCGACAGAACCATGCCGTGCTTGCCCGTGCCCTGCGCGGTCAGCACCTGGATGATCAGGACGATGCTCAGGAACAACGCCGGCGGCACGACCACGATCTGCAGCAGCGCGCGGTCGCGCACATAAAGCGGCGCGAGCGCGCATCCGACGAGGTAGCCAAGGCCAGTCAGGACGCCAAGTCCCGTCCAGTCAGACAGCACGCTTGCGACAAGGAAGAGCGCAAACAGCGCAACGATGGCACCGCGGCCGGTAAGGCGCGGGCGGCCGACGGCTTGGCTGATTGACGGGAACGCGAGGCGCGTCGGCATCCGCAGCCACGTCACGCCAGTCTTATCCCGGTCGAGCGGCGAATCGACGGGGCCGGGCTGGGCCGGAACGCTCGCATGGAACGGGCCAGCCACCTCGTCTGCGTCGAGGCTCTCGGCTGTCTGCTCTGGCATGCGCGCTCCCGTCTGAAAGGCTCGTCCGGCTTCGTCGGGCGACTGTCAGCCGACCGCGCCGATGGATCTCGTGCCGCTGACCCGATGCGGCCCTGCCGCCACCTCGTCGCGCCCGCCGTCCACGAGCTCCGGAACGGTGTCGACTACCAGGTCGGGTGCGGAGAGCCCGCGGATCGACTCCTCAACCAGCTTCGGCGCGTCGATGCAGCTATCGGTGAGGCCCAGCTCGTTCAGCTTGCGAGCGCTGACCAGGACCCGGCTCTCCAGGGTGCCGACGGTCCGGTTATAGGCGGTGACGGCGTTCGTCAGCGCCTTGCCCAGGCCATCGACGTGCTTGCCGAGGCCCGTGATGCGGTCGTACAGCTCGCGCCCGAGGTCGAAGACCGTCTTCGCGTTCTCCGAGAGCGCCGCCTGCTGCCAGGCGTACTGCGCGGTCCGTAGCATGGTGACGAGCGTCGTAGGCGTCGCGATGTGGACCCGATGCGCCATCGCGTGCTCGAGCAGGCCAGGGTCGTGCTCAAGCGCCGGAGCGAGGAACGCCTCGCCGGGGATGAAGAGCACCACAAACTCGGGCGCCGGGCTGAGCGCCGCCCAGTAAGCCTTCGCGGCCAGCCGGTCGACGTGATCGCGCACATGCCGGGCGTGAGCGTCCAGCCGTGCTTCCCGAGTGTCGTCGCTGGCCGACTCGGCCGCTTCCAGATAGGCGGCCAGGGAGACCTTCGAGTCGACCACGATGTTTTTGCCGCCAGCCAGCCTGACCACCATGTCCGGCCGGAACGCCCCGTCCGCGGTCGCGACGCCGACCTGCTCATCGAAGTCGCAGCGGTTGCTCATGCCCGCAAGCTCCACGACGCGGCGCAGCTGCATCTCACCCCACCGGCCCCGAGCCTCGGGCCGGCGCAGTGCGGTGACCAGCGCCTGGGTCTGCACGCGCAGCTGATCGGAACTCTGCCGGGCCACGCTTACCTGCTCGGCGAGCGCCGCGTGCGACGACCGGCGCGCCGCGTCGGCCTCCCGGAGCTGCGCCTCGACCCTGGCCAGCGTCTCGCGCAGCGGCTGCACCAGGTGCTCGACCGCGGCCTTGCGAGTATCCAGCTCGCCGGCGGCCTTGGCGTTGGCGGCGCTGAGCCGGCCCTCGGCGATCTGCAGGAACGTTCTCGCGCTCTGGTCCAGGGCCTGGGCAGACATCGACTGGAACCGCTCTGCCAGCTGGCCGTCGATCAGCTCGGCCTTCTCCTGCGCGGCACGCTCGACGATCTCGGCCTGCCGGTGCGCCGCGGCGGCTCGCTCGTCGGCCGCGCGGGCCCGGCCGGTCAGGTCGGCCGTGATGGTTGCGAGCTTCCCGCGGGCGAGCAGGTAGCCGAGCGCAGCACCGAGCGCGACGCCGACCAGCAGCGTGACCAGCAGTGAGATCGCGTTCATATTTAGTCATGCTGGCAGTAATCGATGACAGTTCCGGGGTGCGACACGCCTGCCCGCCCAGGGCGGTGATCAAGACCGGGACTTATCCACAGCCCGGCCGGCGCGGCTTCCGTGGTCTGCGGGCGGGCCTAGAATGGGCGCCCGTGAGCTTGTCCATCGGCATCGTCGGCCTGCCCAACGTGGGCAAGTCCACGCTGTTCAACGCGCTGACGCGGGCCAATGCCCTTGCGTCCAATTACCCATTCGCCACGATTGAGCCCAATGTTGGCATTGTCGGGATCCCGGATTCCCGGCTGGACGCCCTGGCCGGGCTTTACGACTCGGCCAGGATCGTGCCCGCGACCGTGCGGTTCGTGGACATCGCCGGCCTCGTGCGCGGCGCGTCAGCTGGCCAGGGCCTCGGCAACCAGTTCCTGTCCCACATCCGCGAGACGGACGCCATCTGCCAGGTCGTTCGGGTATTCACCGATCCGGATGTCAGTCACGTTGACGGCGACGTCTCGCCCGAACGGGACATCGAGACAATCGCGACCGAGCTGATGCTGGCCGACCTGCAGACGCTGGAGAAGGCCGCGCCCCGGCTGGCGAAGGAATCGAAGTTCGCCAAGGATCCCGACAAGGTCAGGATCGCGGACGCCGCGGCGAAGGCGCAGCAGGTGCTTGATGGCGGGACCACCCTGTTCGCCGGTGCCGCCGCAGCCGGTATAGACGTGGCCGACCTTCGCGAACTTCAGCTGCTGACAGCGAAGCCGTTCCTCTATGTATTCAATGAGGACGATGCCGAGCTTGGCGACGACGAACTGCGCAAGCG
>DATHPF010000450.1:0-5714 GCA_035484155.1 Streptosporangiaceae bacterium | reverse complement strand
GACATCCAGCACCTGGCCGGTCAGCAAGCCTGACTCGGCCAGCCGGACGAACGCCGGCTGCGGCCTGCCGATGTCCCACGGCGGCGGCGTCTCGGCCGTGTAAGAGGCGTCCCATGGCGGGTGTGTCATGGACCAAGTCTGCCGCGCCGAGATGGTCTGCCGCGCCGAGATGGGTCTGGCGCGCCGAGATCGGCCTTTCTCGCGGGCTGTCAGCGGCGACCGCCTACCTTGGCAGCATGCAGACCAAACTGGTCCTGGTCGTTCGCGCCGACCTGGGCATGGGCCGCGGCAAGATCGCGGCGCAAGCCGCGCATGCTGCGGTTGCCGCCGCGCTCGCCGCCATCGGCACACCGGCGTTCGCGGCATGGCTGCGAGACGGCCAGCCCAAGGTAGTGCTACGGGCTGGCAGTGCGGAGGAACTGGACGCCATCGCCGGGCAAGCGGCCGCGGCCGGGCTGCCTGTGCAGGTGATCCACGACGCTGGCCGCACCCAGGTCGCCGAGGGCACCCCGACCTGCTGCGGCATCGGACCGGCTGCGGACGCCGCTATCGACGTTGTCACTGGCGGGCTCTCGCTGCTGTGATAGCTGCCCGGCGCGCCTAGGCCGTCGCTAGGAGTGCGGCGTCAGGCCTTGACGAGGACTCTGGACATGATGGCGAGGTCCAGGTTGACGGCATCGGAGTCGAAGGCGCCGGGGTCGAATGCCGCTGCTGTCTCGAGCCCGAGCCACTCCAGCCGCGCCTGGTGCTCCTCGTGCCGCTGGTCGGCCAGGATGTTGAGCAGGTCGGCGTAGCCCCAGACGCCGCCGCAGTCCTCTGGCGGTGCCGCCCGGCGGCCGCCAGTGCACCGCGGGTACCGGAGGCCGGCCTCCGCCGGCAGGACTGCCTCGACCACGATGTCCAGCTCCCACCAGTCGCCGAAGTCGTAGGTGTACCGGATGCGGTCCCCAGGCCAGTCGGCGACGGCGGAGAGCTTCTTGCTCGCGTCATTGCGGATGTCGAGTTCGCCGTCAGGGTCGGGGATGCCATACCGGCCTGCGGCTGTATCGAAGACATGCAGGTGGTAATCCTGCCACTCGAAGGCGATCTGGATGACGCGGTGCAGCCGCTGGAGGGTGATGTCCGACGCCACCTCGAACCTCCGCCAGATCGGCGGCTTGGCCCCGCGCAAAGTCACCTTGACCCGGTGGATGTACTTCGGCCCGGCCGTTCGCTTCGGGGCGGCGGCCTTCGGCCCGGCGCCAGCCGCTGGCAGTATCGCGACGCGGGCGCGCAGCAACTCGATGCAGGCCTCGACATCCTCGACCTGGTCCGGCTCGGCCGGGCACGGCTTGTGCGCGAGTGCCCGAGTGAGAATCCCGTGCGCCTCCGTCGCATCCAGGTCGCTGAAGATGATCTCCGGATCTCGCCCGATCTTCTGGTACTCGGTCCGCAGAGACTCGGTGTAGTCGGCGACGTAACAGTCCTTGATGCCGCCGCCGAGGAGGTAGTCGATGAGCACGACCAGCGCGTGCGCCTTGCGGCCGTACCGGAAGGAGATGACCATGGAGCGCTGCTCGCCGTAGATGTCGGTGTAACCGAAGCACCGCCCGACCGCCGGGACGCCGAGGCCTGCTGCCCACGGTGCGTCGGCCAGGCCCTCGCGCACTAGCTGGGCGGCGGCAGTCGCGGCCAGGACTTTGACGGGCGCCGGCCCGATCACGGACAGGACCCGCATCATCGCCAGTGCCTCTGGGCGCCGGTGTGCCGCGAAGCCCTCGATAATGTCGCCGAGCACCTCAGCGACGTCGAGATTTGGCGGCGCTGCCCGGCGTAGCTCCGCGATGAACTCCGAGCCGCAGATCTCGGCCTGCACCTGATCGGACCCTGGCTCAAGCAGCGGCGCGAACCAGGACAGCAAACCTTCGCCGGACTCGGCTTCGGTGGGCATGAAACCGGCGTCGGTCAGCAATTCGATCGCCTCGTCGGCAGTCGACGCTCCGTCGATCAGCCGGATCGCATCGCCGGGTGCGTCTGTCTCGATCGCTAGCTGGCGGAGCCGGGCCAGACGATCGAGCTCTCTGCTGTCCCACAGGGCGGACTGGGTGTTGTCGGGCACGACGCGCAGATGCCGGCCCGACCTTTCGGACGAGAGATGCTTGTCTGCCACGGTTCCTATCGTCTCAGTGCCGTGCAGACTACTACGCCCGTTTGCCGCACTACAGCCGCTGTGGCGGCGTTGTGTAGCGGCCATGTTCGGTCGCCGAGGACGGCGCGCGGACACCCAGAATTGTCGGCACCGAGGGCTATCGTCGGTCGCATGCCAGCGGTGGTGCTCGACGAGATAGACCTCGGCTCGGTCGAGGACGCCGTTGGCGTGGCCGCGTACGACACGGGTTACCGCGAGATGCACGACGGCATGGTCCGCCGGCTGGAGTGGGTACCGTCGAGGCGCGCCTTGCGCGGCGTGGTGCAGGACAAGGGCGGCGAGTTCCACGAGACAGTGGCCTACTTCACCGCGAGCAGCCCGATGCGGCTCGACCGCGGTTATTGCAGCTGCGAGATCGGCTGCGAGTGCAAGCACGCGGCGGCGCTGACGCTGGCCGGGGCGCTCGCGTCCGGCCAGGATCTGTCCGCTCCCTGGGTCCGCTCGGTGCCGTGGGAGCAGTCGCTGACGTCCCTGATTCAGGCCCGGCGAGCACCGCGCCCGGCGAGCGGCGGCTCGGCTCGGGTCGCGATCGAGCTGACCCTGTCGGGCGCAGCGCCGGTCTACCCCGGCCGCGCAGCCGTGACTATGCCGCACCTCACCGTCCAGGCGCGAGTTGTCCAGCCAGGCGTCAGGCCGGATACCTGGGTCGGCGGCCAGCTGACGTGGGACAGGCTGGATGCGCGCGGGTCCGTTGACGGCTTCGCCGATGTCCAGCTGCGCGTGCTGAGGGAGCTGTACTGGCTGCACCGGGCGGGCGATCGCGCGGGCTATCGGCCGTACTCCTACGGGGGCGGCGAGAAGCTTCTCGACCTGGGCACGTTCGAGTCGCGGCAGCTATGGTCGCTGCTCGACGAGGCCGAGGCCGCCGGAGTCCCGCTGGTGTACCGCAAGCTCGGTGCGATACCCAGGTACGGGAGAGCCGAGCTGTTCCTCGACGTGACCAGGAGCGAGCCATCCGGACCGCTGCGTGTCGGCCCGGTCGTCAGCGTCGATGACAGCGACGGCGAGATCTGGCCGGTGTGCTTCATCGGGCCACAGGGACATGGCCTGGCCTATGTCGACCGACGCGAGGCGGAGCAGCAACCGCACCCAGCAGACTGGCGGTTCCGGCTGGCTAGGCTAGTCAACCCCGTTCCCATCCCATTGCAGCAACTGGCGATGTCGCGGCAGTCACTCAGCATCCCTGCGGCTCAGGAACGCCGGTTCCGCGAGGAGTTCTATCCGCGACTGAGGCACGCCGCATCGCTCACCTCGTCGGACGGCTCGTACAGCCTGCCGGCTATCTCGCCGCCCACTCTCGTCCTAGGCGCTTCGTACGGTGACGGGCACGAGCTCGACGTGACCTGGGAGTGGAAGTACCGGGTCGGCGACGCTCAGCTGCGGGTGCCGATGGGCGCCGGGCAAGCTCTCGCGATCGCTGGCGCGGAGACCGAGACGGGCTACCGGGATCCTGACGCGGAGCGCGCCATCCTGGCTGACCTTGAGCTGCCATCGGGCAGCCTGCGATCCGCGCAGCTCACGGGGCTGGACACCATGAGGTTCAGCACCGAGACGCTGCCGATGCTGGCTGGCCGGTCTGGCGTCGAGGTGGAGGTCCGCGGCAGTCCGGCTGATTACCGCGAGGCCGGTGACTCGCTGCGGATCGAGATCTCCGCGGACGAGCTGGCCGATGACAACGACTGGTTTGGCCTCGGCGTCGTGGTCTTCGTCGAGGACATTGCTGTCCAGTTCAAGGAGCTGTTCCTTGCACTGAGTCGGGGCGATGACTACCTGCTGCTCGACAACGGTGCCTATTTCTCGCTGGACAAGCCGGGCCTGCAGGGGCTTGCCAGGCTCATCGAGGAGGCGCGCGCACTTCAGGACCGGCCTGCTGACTCGCTGCGGATCAGCAGGTTCCAGGCCGGACTCTGGTCTGAGCTTGCCGAACTCGGTGTAGTCAGCCGCCAGGCAGCAGCGTGGCAGCGTCAGGTCGGCGGCCTGCTCGCTTTCGCTGGCGCAGGATCGGATCCGACTGCCGAGGGCGAGGCGGCCGGCAATGTCGGTATCGGCGGTGTGCAGGTGCCGGCCGGGCTGACCGCGCACCTGCGCCCGTACCAGGTCGAAGGATTCCAGTGGCTTGCGTTCTTGTGGCAGCACGGACTGGGCGGCATACTCGCCGACGACATGGGACTCGGCAAGACGCTGCAAACACTGGCGCTCATCTGCCACGCACGCGACGAAGACCGGACTAGCCCGCCGTTCCTCATCTGCGCCCCGACCAGTGTCGTGTCCAACTGGGCGGTCGAGGCTGGCAGGTTCGCGCCCGGACTCAAGGTTGTCGTGATCACCGACACCATGGCCCGGCGTCGCAAGGACCTCGCCGAGATCGTCGCGGGCGCGGACGCCGTCGTGACGACGTACACGCTGCTGCGCATTGACTTCGCTAGCTACGCGGCGCTGACGTGGTCAGGGCTGATCCTTGACGAGGCGCAGTACACCAAGAACCGGCAGGCCAAGATCTATCAGTGCGCCCGCCGGCTGCCAGCCCCGTTCAAGCTGGCGATCACGGGCACGCCGATGGAGAACAACCTGATGGAGCTCTGGTCGTTGTTGTCGATCACTGCTCCTGGCCTCTTCCCGCATCCGGAGAAGTTCCAGGACTACTACGCCAGGCCCATCGAGAAGCAGGCCAAAGCCGAGCTGCTCGAGCAGTTGCGGCGCCGGATCAAGCCCCTCGTGAAGCGCCGGACTAAGGAGCAGGTTGCCGCAGACCTGCCCGCCAAGCAGGAGCAGGTGCTCGAGGTCGAGCTGCACCCGAAGCACCAGAAGCTGTACCAGACTCACCTTCAGCGAGAGCGGCAGAAGATCCTCGGCCTGATCGATGACGTCGACGCCAACAGGTTCACGATCCTGCGGTCCCTGACCCTCCTGCGGCAGCTGAGCCTGCATGCGGGGCTTGTCGATGCGCAGTACGACGACCTGCCGTGCAGCAAGCTCGATACGCTCCTGGACCTGCTCGGCGAGGCGGTCGGCGGCGGGCACCGGGCGCTGGTGTTCAGCCAGTTCACGCGTTTCCTGGAGCGGGCGCGGCAGCGCCTCGACGCGGCCGGGATCCCGTACTGCTACCTGGACGGCAGGACGCGCGACCGTGCGCTTGTGCTCCAGCGGTTTAAGAGCGGCGATGTACCGGTGTTCTTGATCAGCCTCAAGGCGGGCGGGTTCGGCCTGAACCTGACCGAGGCCGACTACTGCTTCCTGCTCGATCCGTGGTGGAATCCGGCGACCGAGGCACAGGCCGTGGACCGTACCCACCGCATCGGCCAGACCCGCAACGTCGTCGTGTATCGCCTGATCGCCAAGGACACCATCGAGCACAAGGTCATGGCCCTCAAAGCGCGCAAGGCCGCGCTGTTCACGTCGGTGCTCGACAGCGGGAACGTGTTTGGCGGCAGTCTCGACGGCGACGACATCCGCGGGCTGTTCGAGTAGCGCCGAGCCGACGGCGAGGCGGAAGGGCTAGCGAACCGGTGGTATCGGCGGTGCTCAC
>DATHPF010000449.1:0-2546 GCA_035484155.1 Streptosporangiaceae bacterium | reverse complement strand
TGGTGCGGAAGCAGATCCGGCACAGGCTGAACCTGCGGTAGACGGCACGCGGCCGTCCGCAGCGGGTGCACCGCGTGTAACCGCGGACCTGGAACTTCGGCGTTCGCTTCTGCTTGGCGATCAGCCCTTTTTTTGCCATTTCTCAGATGCCTCTCTGGACGGCTTAGCGCCGTACCTCCGCTGCCGCCGTCTCCGACTCCTTGAAGGGGAAGCCGAGCCGCCGCAGCAGTGAGCGGCCCTCGGCATCGTTGGTGGCCGTGGTGACCACGGTGATGTCCATCCCGCGCTGCCTGTCTACCTTGTCCGGGTCGATCTCGTGAAACATGACCTGCTCGACTAGGCCGAACGTGTAGTTCCCTTGACCGTCGAACTGCCGGTCAGACAGGCCGCGGAAGTCGCGGATCCGGGGCAGCGCGATGGCGAGCAGCCGGTCGAGGAACTCCCACATCCGGTCACCGCGCAGCGTGGTGTGCGCGCCGATGGGCATGCCCTCGCGCAGCTTGAACTGGGCCACGGACTTCTTGGCCTTGGCCACGGCCGGCTTCTGGCCGGTGATGGTGGTCAGGTCGCGGACCGCGCCGTCGATCAGCTTCGCGTCGCGGGCCGCCTCGCCGACGCCCATGTTCACGACGATCTTGACCAGCCCCGGGATCTGCATCACGTTGCCGTAGCTGAACTCCTCCCGCAGCGCGGGCGCGATTTCTTCCCGGTACCGCTGCTTGAGCCGCGGCACGGCAGGGGCCTCGGTCGCCATCAGATTTCCTTCCCGCTCGGCCTGGCCACGCGGATCTTCCGGCCGTCCTCGTTGATCTCGTAGCCGACCCGGGCCGGGCGCTTGCTGTCCGGATCGGCCAGCTGGACGTTGCTCACGTCGATCGGCGCTTCCTCGTGCGTGATGCCGCCTTCCTTGGCACCGCGCTGGCCCTGGTAGGTGACCTTCTTGTTCTTCTTGACCACGTTGACGCCCTGGACCAGGACCTTGCCCCGCTCCGGGTAGGCGGCGATGACCAAGCCGGTGCGGCCCTTGTCGCGGCCCGCGACCACGATCACCTGATCGTTCTTCTTGATCTTCATCTAGAGCACCTCCGGTGCCAGCGAGATGATCCGCATGAAGCGCTTCTCGCGCAGCTCACGGCCGACGGGGCCGAAGATGCGGGTCCCGCGGGGATCACCACCGTCTCTGATCAGCACCGCCGCGTTCTCATCGAACCGGATGTAGGAGCCGTCGCCGCGGCGGCGCTCCTTGCGGGTGCGCACCACGACCGCCTTGACGACATCGCCCTTCTTCACGCCGGCGCCGGGAAGGGCATCCTTCACCGTCGCCACGATGACGTCACCGATGCCCGCGTATCGCCGGCCGCTGCCGCCGAGCACACGGATGCAGAGGATCTCCTTGGCACCCGTGTTGTCGGCGACCTTAAGCCGCGACTCCTGCTGGATCACGTCAACTCCTGCTGTCTTACGCCGGGCATCGGAGCCAGGCGGACTTCTTACTTGTTACTTGGCCTTCTCAAGGATCTCGGCTACCCGCCAGCGCTTGGTCGCGGACAGCGGCCGGGTCTCCATCAGCAGCACACGGTCACCCACGCCGCAGGCGTTGGTGGCGTCGTGCGCCTGGTACTTCTTGGTACGGCGCAGAACCTTGCCGTACTTGGGGTGCTTGACATGGTCCTCGACCTCGACGACGACGGTCTTGTCCATCTTGTCGCTGACCACCAGGCCTTCTCGGCCCTTGCGGTAGCCGCGGGTCACGGCCCCACCCTCGTTGGTAGTGCTCGTGGCTTCCTTGCTCACTCGCCTGCCTCCTCGGCTGCGTCATCGGAGCCCGCGCCGGCCGCGGGGGCCTGCGCCTGGAGGTCCTCCGGCTCGCCGGACTCCTCGATCAGGGTGATGATCCCGAGCTCGCGCTCGCGCATCACCGTGTAGATGCGGGCGATCTCCTTGCGGACCGCACGCAGCCTGCCGTGGCTCTCCAGCTGCCCGGTGGCGCCCTGGAAGCGCAGGTTGAACAGCTCTTCCTTCGCCTCGGCCAGCTTGTGGTGCAGTTCCTCTTCGGTGGACACGCGCAGCTGCGCGGTCAGGCCGCTAGCCATCAGCCCTCACCCACTTCACGCTTGACCACACGGCACTTCATCGGGAGCTTGTGGATCGCGCGGCGCAGCGCCTCCTTGGCCACCGGCTCGGACACCCCGGCCATCTCGAACATGACCCGGCCCGGCTTCACGTTGGCGATCCACCACTCCGGCGAGCCCTTGCCTGATCCCATCCGGGTCTCCGCGGGCTTCTTGGTCAGCGGCCGGTCCGGGTAGATGTTGATCCAGACCTTCCCGCCACGGCGGATGTGCCGGGTCATCGCGATACGGGCCGCCTCGATCTGCCGGTTGGTCACGTACGCGTGCTCCAGGGCCTGGATCCCGTACTCGCCGAACGACACGTGGGTGCCGCCGGTAGCGTTACCGGTCCGGTGCGGCCGGTGCTGCTTACGGTGCTTAACCCTGCGCGGAATGAGCATGTCCTCAGCCTTCCTCGCCGGCGGACGCGCCCTC
>DATHPF010000448.1:0-14652 GCA_035484155.1 Streptosporangiaceae bacterium | reverse complement strand
ATCGTCCCCGGCGCCTCCGCCACCCAGTGGTACTGGGGCACCAACTTCGACATCACCCGCGCGCTGCCAGGCTCCGGCCTCTAAGCCCCACCCCAACAGTGCCCCGCTCCCGGTGTCCCCCGACACCAGGGGCGGGGCACTTTAGTGGCCGCGTAGCCATATCGGTGCTGCCGTCCCGATGCTTGAATGCTTGTCAGGTTCACTACCAGGGAGGGGACACAATGGCATTCAGGTATGGAAGGCGGCCACCGAAGAACGCGCCGGCGCTGAGGTTTGCCAGTTTCTTCAAGGGCTTACCCGCACACCCGGCGGAGGAGGACTACCTCGCGACGCTGCCGGGCTGGCAGCTGCTTGGCAACGACGTTGCCGGTGACTGCAACGCAGTGACGTGGGCGAATATGCGCCGGCTCGTGACCGCGTCGCTCGCGACCGAGTACTACCCGACGCAGGCGCAGGTCTGGCAGTTCTACCAGACCCAGAACCCCGGCTTCGATCCGGCCGGAACCAAGGACACCGACGGGCCAGGCAGCAGCCACGACCAGGGCATGGACGTCCAGACCGGCCTGGAGTACCTGCACGCTAGCGGCGGACCTGACGGCGTCAAGGTCGTCGCGTTCGCCAAGGTGGATCACACGAACCTCGCGGAAGTCAAAGCTGCGCTGGCCATCTTCGGCGGCCTGTGGCTCGGCATCCAGGTGCTCGCGGCGAATCAGGAGGAGTTCAAGGAAGGCAAGCCGTGGAGCGACGTGGCGGGCTCGGCGATCGAGGGCGGACACGCCATCCTTGGCGGCGGTTATCGCACCGACATCAGGTTCATCACCTGGGCGAAGGAGACCATGTTCGCCGAGTCGTTCTGGACCGGCGTCGTCCAGGGCAACCCGCTCGTCGAGGAGGCGTGGGCCGTCATCTGGCCGGAGCATCTCGGCACCAGGAGCTTCGAGGAAGGCGTCGACCAGACGCAGCTCTCAGCCGACTACCAGGCCATCACCGGGAGCCCGCTGATTCTGAGCTGACCAGGCTAGTCATTGTCACGGACGCGCGGACCAGGCACTATGTGCCAGTAATGGGCAACTTTCCGCGCGAAGGATGAGCGTGCCTGCTGAGTCGGCTGCCGGCCAGGGACCGCTGCTGCTCCGTGTCGCCGATCCCGAGCACGCGCTGGCCGGCGTCCGGCTGGTGCTCGATCTGGACCTGCCCGCGGAGCTCCTGGAATTCCGGCGCGCACAGGACTGCTTCGAACTCGCCTTCGACCCGCCGCCCGTATGGCGGCTGGAGTACCTGCTCGAGCTGCGGTATGAGGGCGGCGGCTCGAAGGTAGTGACCGACCCGGCCAATCCACGGCAGGTCGGCGGCGCGTTCGGGCCCAAGAGCGTGCTCGAATTTCCCGGCTACGCGCCGCCCGGCTGGCTGTCCGGGCCCGCCGATCCGGGCGTAACAACCACCTTCGAAGGCGCGCCTGGTGTCACAGGGCGGATCTGGGCGCCACAGGGCGTCGCAGCCGACGAACCGCTGCCGCTGCTCGTCGTCCACGACGGCCCGGAATACGACACGCTCGCGAGCCTGACCCGCTACCTCGGCGCCGGGACCGCCGCGGGCTGGCTCCCGAGGCTGCGGGCCGCGCTCCTGAGCCCGGGAATGCGCGACAGCTGGTACTCCGCCAGCCCTCGCTACACCAGGACCCTGGGCGGCCAGGTGCTACCCGCGCTCACCGGGAGCCTGGCCTGCACGACGGTAGTCGGCATGGGCACGAGCCTCGGCGGGCTCGCAATGCTGCACGCCTACTGCGGCTACCCCAGCGCGCTGGACGCGTTGTTCCTGCAGTCGGGCAGCTTCTTCGTGCCGCAGCTCGATAGCCAGGAACGGCGATTCCGGTACTTCCGCCGCATCACCGAATTCACCGCGGCCGTGCGGGCTGGGGGACTGCCAAGCAAGCCCGTTCCCGTAGTCATGACCTGCGGAGCCATCGAGGAGAACGTCGAGAACAACCGCCTGATGGTCGAGACATTCCAGTCGGGCGGCTACCCGGCGAGCTTGCATGAAGTGCCGGACCTGCACAACTACACCGCCTGGCGAGATGCGTTCGACCCGCACCTGACCGCGTTGCTGACTCGGATCGCCGGATGAACCGCGAGGTGGCCGAGCTGTGGTCGGACGCCATCGGCGCGGCCGGCACCATCATCCGGTACGGGCACTGGGGACGGGCGGTCCTGGTGTTTCCCAGTGAGCAAGGCAAGGCCGGCGATTTCGAGGGCAACGGCATGGTGGCCGCTGTCGCCGACCTGCTGGAGGCCGGCCGGGTGAAGCTGTACTGCGTTGACAGTTACGACGCCGCATCCTGGTCGGACCAGACGATCCCGCTGGAAGAACGGGCCCGCCGGCACGGCCGGTACGAGTCGTGGATCCTGGGCCAGGTACTGCCGTGGATCTACGCCGACTGCGGCGGCGCTCTCGACGTCGCCACCCTCGGCTGCAGCCTCGGCGCCTTCCACGCGGCGAACTTCGCACTGCGGCGGGCCGATCTGTTCTCGCTGGCGCTGTGCTTCTCCGGAAACTACGACCCTGGCTACTGGCATGCGTGGGGCGAGCGCGGCTCCGCCGCCTTCTTCAACAACCCGATGGACTACGTCGCGCACCTGCACGGCGATCATCTGGACTGGCTCCGTGGCCGGGTGAGCCTGCTGCTCGTCTGCGGCCAGGGGCAGTGGGAGGACACCACCGGATCGCTGCCGAGCACGACCCAGTTCGCCGCGCTGCTGGCGGACAAGGGCATCAGGCACGAGCTAGATCTGTGGGGCTACGACGTCCCGCACGACTGGCCGTCCTGGCGCGCCCAGCTCGCCCATCACCTGCCCAGATTCTGCTAACGGCCGGCCGCTGGTCGTGCTGCGAAGGGAGCCATGCATGCAACGGCACCTGATCGGGCTGCTGCTCGGCACGGAGGAGGACTGGCCGCGTGCCTTCGAGGAGATCATGCGCCGTCTCGGCACCGTGACCGGGCCCGACGGTACTCGCCATGCCTTCGACACCGAGCGGGTCACGATCGAGCCGTTCGCGCTGCGGGACCGGCCGCGTTACGACCTGGTCATCGACCGGCTTGCCTACTGGTACTACGTCCCGCGCGAGTGGCTGAAGAAGGTCGCGCTCATGGATCGCGTGTACCTGCTGAACAGCCCGTTCACGTTCCAGTCGATGGAGAAGCACGCGGCCTACTGCGCGATGCTGCGCCTCGGGCTCAAGGTGCCCGAGACCGTCCTGGTGCCGTACAAGAACCCGGTCGACAACGCCCGGTACGCCTATACCGCCGCCAAGTACAACCAGCCGTTCGACCTCGACGCGATCGCGTCGCAGATTGGCTATCCGCTGTTCATGAAGCCCTTCGACGGCGGCGCGTGGCGCGGGGTGTCCAAGATCAGCAACCCGGCCGAGCTGCACGCCGCCTACGACGCCAGCGGCGAGATGCTCATGCACCTCCAGCGTGCGGTCGACTACGACGTCTTCGCCCGGTCGCTGTCCATCGGCGCGGAGACCATGGTGATGAAGTTCCAGCCCGACCAGCCGATGCACCTGCGCTACGCGGTCGATCACTCGTTCTTGTCACCGGCGGCGGGCACCGAGATCGTCACGATCGGCAGGCTCGTGAACGCCTTCTTTCGGTGGGAGCTCAACTCGTGCGAGACGCTGGTCAAGGATGGTGAGGTCTACCCGATCGACTACGCCAACGCCTGCCCGGATATCTCGCTGACGAGCCTGCATTACTACTTCCCATGGGCGATCAAGGCACTGGTCAGGTGGTGCGCGTTCGCGCTGGCGACGGGCAGGCGGCCGCGACTCGACCTGGCGACTGAGCAGTACTTCGAGATCGCCGACGCAGCGGGGGCGTCGTATGCGGACAAGCTCGCGGCCTACGGCGCGCTCGCCGACAGCTACTTCGACACCGAGCGCTACCACGAGTTCTGCGCCGCCAGCCTCGGCCAGCTCGATGCCATCGTGCTGGACTGGGTGGCCGGCCCGGACTTCGACAGGCTGCTCGTCGACACCGTGCGCGCGGTGTACCCGGCGCACGAACATGAGCAGTTCATCGCGCACCTGCGCGGCCTGACGGGCCTGTGGGTCCGGGACGAGAGCAGCCGGGTCGCGGCAGCGTGAGCCAGGGCAAGTGCAGTCAGCGCAAGTCGAGTCAGGGCAAGTGCAGTCAGGACGGGCGGAGGAGGGGCGATGGGCCGAGAGATCCAGGCCATCACGATCACGGGTGAGGACCGGCGCAGGTACCGGGCCAAGCTGGGCCGCTCGCTCGACGTCTTCGCGCGGATGCTCAAGGAGCGCCTGTTCGAGACCGATCCGATCCTCGTCGGCCAGGAGATCGAGCTGAACCTCGTCGACGACGAGGGCGCGGCATCTATGCACAACGCAGACGTGCTGGCAGCGATCGCCGATCCGACCTGGGCCACCGAGGTCGGCCAGTTCAACCTGGAGATCAACGTGCCGCCGCGCCAGCTGGACGGCGACGCGATCGCTGGCCTGGAGGACGAGATCAGGGGCAGCCTCAACGCTGGCGACGAGAAGGCCCGCAGTATCGGCAGCCACCTCGTGATGATCGGCATCCTGCCGACGCTGGCGAAGTCCGATGTGAATGCGAGCACCTTGTCCGCCAGCGACCGCTACCGGGTGCTGAACGAGCAGATCTTCGCGGCGCGTGGCGAGGACATGCAGATCGAGATCGACGGTGCCGAGCAGATCCTGACCCACGCCGACAGCATCACGCCCGAGGCCGCGTGCACGAGCGTGCAGCTGCACGTCCAGGTCAGCCCGGATGCGTTCGCCAGCTACTGGAACGCCGCGCAGGCCATCGCCGGCGTGCAGGTGGCACTGGCCGCCAATTCGCCGTTCCTGTTCGGCAAGCAGCTCTGGCACGAGACCAGGATCACGCTGTTCGAGCAGGCCACCGACACCCGGCCAGACGAGCTCAAGCGCCAGGGTGTACGGCCCAGGGTCTGGTTCGGGGAGCGGTGGATCACCTCGGTCTTCGACCTGTTCGAGGAGAACATCCAGTACTTCCCCGCGCTGCTGCCGATCTGCGAGGACGAGGATCCGCTTGCGGCGGTCGACCGGGGCGAGTGCCCGCAGCTGGCCGAGATGAGCCTGCACAACGGCACGATCTACAGGTGGAACCGCCCGGTCTACGCCGTCGTCGACGGTAAGCCGCACCTGCGGGTGGAGAACAGGGTGCTGCCCGCTGGCCCGTCCGTGGCGGACGTCATGGCGAACGCCGCGTTCTACTACGGGCTGGTGCGCGTCCTGGCCGAGTCCGAGCGCCCGGTCTGGACGCAGATGTCGTTCACCACCGCGGCGGAGAACCTGCACGAAGCCGCGAAGCACGGCATGGGCGCCCAGCTGTACTGGCCCGGCCTCGGCGACGCGAGCGTTGCGGAGCTCGTCCTGCGGCGGCTGTTGCCGATGGCGCGCGACGGGCTGAGCCGCTGGGGCGTCGGCTCGGTGCATGCCGACCGCCTGCTTGGCATCATCGAGCAGCGCTGCCTAACCGGCCAGACCGGCGCTGCCTGGCAGATTGCCGCCGTGGCTGGCTTGACCGAGCGCCTCGGCATTCAGCGGCCCGAGGCGCTGCGGCAGATGACCCAGCGCTACATCGAGTACATGCATACCAACGAGCCGGTGCACACCTGGCCGCAGGCCTGATCGCTATGCCAAGCTGACGCCGTGCTACGGCGAGTGGAGATGGCGGCGGCGAGACGCCGCCTGAGCCAGGTGAAGGGCCCGCGGCCGGGACCGGCGGACGCTAGGCCAGGGACCGACGGACTGTCGCAGATCCAGCACATCGTGGTCCTGATGATGGAGAACCACTCCTACGACAACTACTTCGGCATGCTGACCGGCCGGGGCGACGGCTTCGCGCTCGGGCCGGACGGCAAGCCGACCGAGGAGTGCACGGCCGGCGATGGCACCACGGTCCCGCTGTGGACTAGTGCCGAGACCACGCAAGAAGCGGGCGTGCCGACGCAGAGCTGGCACGCCAGTCACATCCAGTTTGACGACGGGCGATGCGACGGATTCGTCCGCAGCATCGAGCAGACGCTGCCGGGTGCCGATGCCCGGGCGGCGATGCGGTACTGGACCGAGGCCGAGCTGCCGTTCTACTACGGCCTGGCCAGGACTTTTCCGCTCGCGACTCGGTGGTTCTCCGCCTGCCTTGGCCCGACGTTCCCGAACCGCAGGTTCCTGATCGCCGGTACGGCGAACGGCCTGATCGACGACCTGCCGTTCAGCATGATCGACTATCCGGCGAGCGGCACCATCTTCGATCACCTCAGCGCGCACGGGATCAGCTGGGTCAACTACCACATGCTGCCGCCGCGCACGATCGGCTTGCGGCGGCTCGCCCACGCGAGCGGGCTGCGCTACCTGCGGCTGCTCGGCGGCGCACTCGCGGGAATCTTTCCCCAGTTCCTGGCGAGGCTGGGCAGCAAGCTCCAGGTGACCGCGGACCTGTATCCGCTGGGGTTGCTGCGATCGGTCAACCACCTGCGGCCGATGACCGACTTCTGGACCGCGGCGAGGACCGGCACGCTGCCGTCGGTCGCGATCGTGGACCCCGACTTCGACGCCAGCTCAGAGGAAAACCCGCAGGACATCTCGGTTGGCGAGGCGCTGGCCGCGAGCGTCATCAATGCGGTGATGGCAGGTCCCGGCTGGCCGCACACGCTGCTGATCTGGCTGTACGACGAGCACGGCGGCTACTACGACCACGTCCCGCCGCCGCCCGCGCATGCCCCTGATGACGTGCCGGCGCAGAGCGCGTATCAGCGGTTCCCGATCCTGCGCCTGCTCCGGCGGACCGCGCTCGGCCAGCGGATCACCGCCGCTGACACCGGGCCGAGTACCTACACTCAGCTCGGCTTCCGGGTACCGGCGGTCATCGTGTCGCCGTTCGCCAAGCCCGGCTACGTCACTGAGCTCGCCTACGACCACACCGCGATCCTGCGGCTTATCCAGCGCAAGTGGAACCTGCCGCCGCTGACGGCACGGGATGCGGCCGCGGCAGACCTGCTCGACGCGCTCGATCTGGACAGCCCGCCAGCTTTCCTCATCCCGCCCGTGCTACCAGCGCCGCGGCGGTAACGCGAAGCGGCCGCCAGCCTCGGTGAGGCTGACGGCCGCTGGTTGGCAGTCTGGCTACTGCTTCGCAGTGCGGTAGTTACTCGTTGCCGAAGGCCTGGATCTCCGCGAGCTCTACGTCGGACAACTCGCGCGGGCTCTCGCCCTTGGCGACCTTGGCCTGCTGCACGTGGTGGCGGATGCCATCGACGACCTCCGGGTTGGCGAGCGTGGTGACATCGCCGACGTCAGCGAAGTTGGACACGGACGCGATCACGCGGCGCATGATCTTGCCCGACCTGGTCTTCGGCATGTCGGGCACGATCCACACGTTCTTCGGCCGGGCGATCTTGCCGATCTCGGTCTCGATGGCGGTGACGACCTTTGCCTCCATCCCGTTTGCGTCGACGCCGGGCTTGAGGGAGACGTACATCTCCACCACTCGGCCGCGGATGTCGTCGATGACCGGGACCGCAGCGGCCTCGGCCACCTCGGGCACGGTCAGCGCCGCCGACTCCAGTTCCTTGGTGCCGAGACGGTGACCGGCGACGTTGATGACGTCGTCGATACGCCCGAGGATGCGGAAGTAGCCGTCCTCGGCCTGCAGGGCACCGTCGCCGGCGAAGTACGGCCAGTCGTGCCAGTCCTTGCTATCAGGGTCGGCGTTGTACTTGCGGTAGTAGACGTCGAGGAACCGCTCCGGCTGGCCCCAGACCGTCTGCATGATGCCGGGCCAGGGATTGCGGATGCAGATGTTGCCGGCCTTGCCGCTGCCCCTGGGGATCTCGTTCCGGTCCTCGTCATAGATGACGGGGAAGATGCCGAGCGCGCCGGGGCCGCAGCTGCCGGGCTTCATCGGCTGCAGGCCTGGCAGCGTGCTGCCGAGGAAGCCGCCGGTCTCGGTCTGCCACCAGGTGTCGACGATAGCCGCCTCGCCCTTGCCGACGAAGTTGTAGTACCAGCGCCAGACCTCGGGCTCGATCGGCTCGCCGACCGTCGTCATGTGCTTGAAGTGGTAGTTGTACTTGAACGGCTCATCCGGGCCGACCTTGCGCAGCATCCGGATCGAGGTGGGCGAGGTGTGGAAGATGTTCACGCCCAGCTTCTCGGCAATGCGCCACGGCCGCCCGCCGTCGGGGTAGTTGGGCACGCCCTCATAGATCACCGTCGTCGTGCCGAGCGCGAGCGGCCCGTACACGATGTAGGAGTGACCGGTGATCCAGCCGATGTCGGCCAGGCACCAGTACACGTCGTCGGGGTGAATGTCCTGGTAGTACTTCGACGTGCCGGCGACGTACGCCATGTACCCGCCAGTGCTGTGCTGGGCGCCTTTGGGCCTGCCGGTGGTGCCGCTGGTGTACATCAGGAACAGCGGCGCCTCGGCGGGCAGTGAGACCGGCGCCACCTCGTGCCCGGCGTATGAGGCCATGACCTCGTCGATGAAGAAGTCGCGGCCGTCCACCATCGGCGTGGCCGAGGCGTACTCGCCGGCGTGGCGCCGCCAGACCAGCACCTTGTCCACTTCCTGGTCCTGCCGGGCCGCCTCGGCGATAGCTTCGTCGGCTTTCACCTTGTGGTCTTGGATCGAACCCGCGCGGTAATAGCCGTCCATGGTGATGAGAACGCGGCTGCCGGAGTCGGCGATGCGCGTGCCGCACGCGTTGCCGGAGAATCCGCCGAACACCTGAGAGTGAATGACGCCAAGGCGCGCGCACGCGAGCATCGTCACGATGGCCTCGGGGACCATCGGCATGTGCAGCGTGACCCGGTCCCCGGTCTTCAGTCCGGCGAAGTCGCTGAGCAGTGCGGCGAACTCGTTGACCCGGCGCAGCAGTTCGCCGTAACTGATGTGCACGGTCTCGTCTTCTTCGAGTTCGGGCACCCAGATCACTGCGGTCTTGTCGGGGTTAGCCGCCGCGTGCCGATCTACGCAGTTGTAGGAAGCGTTGAGCATGCCGCCGCCGAACCACTTCCAGAACGGTGCGTTGCTGGTGTCCAGCACCGTGTCCCACGGCTTGTCCCAGGTCAGCAGGTCGGCATACTCAGTGAAGCAATCCGGGAACTTGTCCTCGGTGAAACGGTCGAGTATCGCCGGGTCGTTAGCGTTAGCCTGCGCAACGAACTTCTCCGGCGGCGGGTAATACTCTTCCTCGCGCCAGTGCACGGCGATCTGAGACTCAGAGACCGCCTGCGTCTCCGAATTTTCTGTCATTCCTGTCCTCCAGGCCGAAGGGGGTCAGCACGCGGCGATGCGCGGTTCGTACGACATGAGTGGGCTCGCCGTGAAACGAGTTATCCCGCGCGGCGCAACGGCGCGCGAAAGAAGCGGGCACCCCATGGGTCGGCAGCCTGCCGCTGACCACCTTGTCATGAGCGCCCTCACACGTTACGGGAGTCTCAATCGTAACGCCGTCGGACAACAGGGAACAGGCCCGTCACCGCAGCTGCCCGCTAGATCGCTAACAGGTATCAGTCCTGGCGGGACAGGTTGACATCGTCGCGATCAACGGTAAGTTGCTGGGCAGTCCAGCACCGGGCCAGCAGGCCAGGGAGAACAGCCGGGCAGTTGGCCGCACCGTGACGCGGCCACCAACGTCGGCTCCGTGTAGCCGAGCGACAGGCCCGAGCCCTGGCTGGCGGGGGGTTGGATCCGGGAGGGGCCTGGGCACTCAGTAGACAACGGAAGGCGAGCCTGTTGCCGACGGGACGCGTTCCGGTCCGAGGAGTCCCCAGGCCCCCATCCCGGCACCGCAAACTAAGTGCGCGCCGCAACCTGCGGCGCGCACTTAACTGACTGTGCTGACTTAGGTGACTGCCGCGGTCCTCAGACGCGCGGGAAGAGATCAGGCGCTCTTGCGCTGCCTGGTCGTGTGCCGGGGCTCGGGCGCCTGCTGTGGCTCGCGCTGTCCGCGGATCACAGCCAGTCGCTCAGCGAGGACTTCCTCAAGGTCAGCCATGCTGCGCCGCTCCATGAGCATGTCCCAGTGGCTACGCGGCGGCTTGACCTTCTTGGGTGCCGGCAGGTCGCCGGTTGCCGTGACGGCAATAGCACCGCATATCCGGCATTCCCAGTTAATCGGCAGTTCGGCCTCGGCCGAGAACGGCACCGTGAACCGGTGCCCCTTCGGGCAGTCGAAAGCCACCTCCTGGCGAGGCGCCAGGTCAGTGTTACGGTCGTTCTCGTAGCTCGTCGCTCCGAGTCGCGTGCCGCGAAGTGCTCGCTCGGCCATGTGTTACTGCCTCCCAGGCGCTCATCCGTCCTACTTCACCAACGGTGAGGTCGCGTTCAAGATTCCCGGTCAGCGCCTGTTCCAACCGTGCCAGCAGTGCCTGATCTCACGAAAGGGCTGTGTAGCCGGCGATTCCTGGCTACCCGGCGCTCCGTGGCTGCCACTGGCCCCGTTCGATCAGCACCTCGCGGAGCGTCTCGGTCTCATCGGTCATGATGCCGTCGATGCCGAGGTCGAGCAGCCGGGCCATCACAGGCCGGTCGTTGACCGTCCAGGCGTGCACCTGGAGGCCAGCGGCGTGGGCGTGAGCGAGGAACCGGCTCGTTGCCATCGAGAACGGGATCTGCGCGCACTGCACCGATCTGGCGGAGAAACGCGCGGCTAGCGTCTTGACCGGCAGCCCGGCCCGGATGGCGCCGATGCCCGCCGGGGTCGTCGCCGAGCAGACGGGCCGCGGCAGCAGCCGCCGGGTGGCGTCCAGCCGGCTGCCCGAGAACGAGGTCAGGCAGACCCGATCCCAGCAATTAGTCCAGCGCAGTACCTCCACCAGGGGGCCGATGACCGGCTCGTCTTTGACGTCGATGTTGAACCGGACGTCTGACCAGGCCATGATCAGGTCGGCGAGCAGCGGGATGGGTTCAGTGCCGCCGATCCGCGCCGCCGCGACCTCGGCCGCGGTCAGGTCAGCGATCCGCCCCGTCCCGTCGGTGACCCGGTCGAGGCTCCGGTCGTGGAAGGAGATGACGGTGCCGTCGGACGTCGCGTGGGCGTCGGTCTCCAGGTAGGCGTAGCCGAGGCCGACAGCGTGCTCGAAAGCCTTCCAGGAGTTCTCGGGGAAGTGGCCAGCGCCGCCCCGGTGCGCGAAGGCGAGCGGCCGCGGATGATCAAGGTAGCCGGACGGCACGGCCCCAGTAAATCAAAGCCCCGCGCTCCATTCGCGGCGGCGCACCTCGGCCATCGCGATCGCAGCGGCGGCCGCCACGTTGAGCGACCCGACCTTGCCTGGCTGCGGGATGTAGGCGATCAGGTCGGCCGCGGCCAGGAGGGCTGCCGAGCAGCCGTGATCCTCGTTCCCGACAGCAAGGCAGATATCCCCGTCGAGCGGTGCCGCGTGCAGCGGCACCGCATCGCCCGCCAGTTCGATGGCGATGACCCGGTAACCGTCCGCGCGTGCCGCCTGCGCTGCGGCGGCGACCGTCACATCGTCCTCGAAGGTCAGCAGCCGGTCGGTGCCGAGCGCGGTCTTGCGAGCCGACGGGTGACCCGGCTGCGCAGTGTCACCGCACAGCCAGACGTGATCGACGTCGAAGGCTGCGGCGGTCCGGATGATCGACCCGACGTTGAACGGCTGGCCGACGCTGTCCAGCAGCAGCGCGAGCCGTGCCTGCGTCCGGCGCCGCCAGTCGCGGTTGAGCCGCTTGACTTCGGTCATGCCGAGCTGCCTTGGGGTCATCGGCGCACCTCCAGCACGCGGTAGCCGGCTCTTGCGGCGAGGCGCTCCGCCTGCCAGCCTTCCGCCTCGAGCCAGCTCTGGAGCGAGTCCGAGCCCAGGTGGCGCTGGACGACCAGGTAGGCGGCCGCGCCGGCGGCGAGGCGGCCGAGCCAGCCGGTGAGCAGCTCGTGCAGCGCGTCCTTGCCGATGCGGATCGGCGGGTTGGACCAGATCAGCTGATAAGTGGCGGGCAGGTCCGGGTCATCGGGCGTCCGGCAGCGGACGGTGGTGAGGCCGGCGTCGGCGGCGTTCCGCTCGCACAGCTCGAGCGCCCGGCGGTTAACGTCGACGGCCCAGACGCGAGCCTGCGGGGCTCGGCTCGCCATCACAAGGGCCAGCGGTCCGTAGCCGCTGCCCAGATCGAGCAGGTCGCCGTCGGCCGGCGGCGGGGGAGCGGTTTCCAGCAGCAGCCTGGTGCCAGGGTCCAGCCGCTCGGGGGAGAAGACGCCAGAGTCGGTGGCGAGCCTCAGGTGCGTGTCGGGCAGCACGACGTGCACCGTGCCCGGCCGGTGCGCAGCGGCCGGCTGCTCAGCGAAGTACTGGCTGCTCACTGGTGCTGACGCCGGAGCCGCGAGCTAGCGCGGGCGCGATGTAGGTGCGGCTCACCCAGCGCTCGACGATGAAGGTCAGCACGGGGATGGTGCCCGCCGCCAGCACGATGATCGTGCCGACACTGGCGACCTTCATCCGGACCAGGCGCGTCATCACGAACGCGACGACGATGTAGATCATGTACAGCACGCCGTGGAAGGCGCCGACGATCTCGGCGGGTCCGGGGATGTGAGCGAAATACCGCAGCGGCACGCAGACGAAGCAGAGGATGACCAGCATCGTGCCGGTCACGTACGCCATCGTCCGGTAGGCGCGGACCACCAGCGGGAGCACCTCAGGGCGCACTGCCAGCCTCCTCCCAGGTCGTCTGCCGGTGCCGTGACTTCTTGTCCAGGCGGGCCAGGTAGGCATTGTAGGCGGCGAGCTCGGGGTCGTCGGCTGCCTCGTCATCGGCCGTCGCGGCGACGTGCGCGGCGCCGGGAAGCGCCAGGTCATCGTCAGCTGCCAGCCCCGCCGCGCGCAGCGCCTCGTTGAACTTGGCCTCACCGCCAGGGTGACGCCACTCGTCGATCATCGTCTTGACCCAGAAGACCACGCCGAAGAGCGCGAAGATCGGCCATTCGAAGGTGTAGGCCCAGCTCAGGGCGTTCCCGCCCTCAGCCCGGTGGAATTGCCAGTCGCCGAGCCACAACATGCCCCAGAAGGCGACCACCACGAAGGCATGCCAGCCCAGCCACCGGGGGCTGACCAGGAAGAACCACCGCGGACGCGGCCTGCCGCTGAGCATGCTACGAGGGTAGCGCTACTACAACATGTAGCGACCAGCCGGAGGCCGGTTAGCGCGTGATCCGCCAGACGAGGATCGTTCCGGAGTCGCTCGGCGCGGGCTCGAATCGCCCCTCGCGGGTGTCGACGTGGGTGTAGCCGAGTTTCTCGGGGACGCGGCCGCTGGCGAAGTTGAGCTGATCGTGGTGGATCTCGACGCGGTCGATGCCCGGCAGCGCGAAGGCGGCCTCGGTCAGTGCGGCCGACGTGGCTGTTGCGACGCCGCGGCAGGTGGCAGCCGGATGGACCCAGTACCCGATCTCCAGGCCGCCCGGCGCGATCCTGGCCATCAGGCCGGCGCTGCCGGCCGGCCTGCCGCCAGCGATGATCAGGTACTGGAACGCGCTGCGCTCGGCCCAGCTGTCTTCGCAGCGCTCGAGGTAGGCCTGCGCGTCGGCCAGGTCGTAGTCAGCGGTCGCCCAGGCCATCCACGGGCGTAGGTGCTCTAGTGACTCGCTCACCAGCCGGAAGCACAGCTCGGCGTCCGCGTCGGTCGCGCGCCACCGGCGCAACTCGACCGTGCCGAACCCGGTGCTGCCGTGCGCAAGGTCCTCGGGCGGGGCGTCCATCGGCCGATCATGGCCGCGAGCGGGCGACGAGCGCAAACGAGTTTCGCCGGGCCGCGGGATCTGCGTTCGGCCCTATGTTGCGATCTGCAATCAGCGCGTCACCGAGCGTCGTGCCGGGCCCATCGGCATAATCGGACGCATGACTTTGGCTGATTGGCTCGCCGGCCGTAAGTCGCACGCCGTCCGTCTGCCCGAGCGGATCGAGGAGCTGCGCGGTCCGGCCCAGGGCACCATCGTCCTGCCGCGGCATCTGTCGCTTCCCGGCATGCGAGAGTGCGACGTCACCGACGGCGACACCCGGCGCAACATGTACGGCGTGATCCTGACCCAGGGTCAGCGCAACGACGTAGCTAGGTACCTGAACCCGGAGCTGCTGCGGGCCGACTGGCCGGTCATCAGGGAGTCGCTCGACCCTAAGCTGCGTGGGACCTGCGAGCGGCGGTTCGCGCTGGGCGATCTGAGCGGCCCGGCCCAGGAGCCCGCCGAGGTCTAGCCCTCGTCGCGCACCTCCAGGCCGCGGGCCAGCCGGTCAGCGAGCTTGAGCGCATCAGGCAGACGGAACTGTCCGGCCATCTCGGCCACCAGGCGCGCCGCGGCGGCAATGGTCATTCCGGCTGCGGTGACGTACAGCGGCCGGGATGATCGACCGCGAAGGACCTGGGCGGCATGCGTCGCGGTCCTGAACGCTGTCTTGGCCACGCCGATGACCGGGACGCCAAACTCGGCATGGACATGCGCGCCCAGACCAGGCCGACCGCCAGGATCCAGGTCGACATAGCCATCGACCACGATGAGCCCGAGTTCGTCAGGCGGCGGGATGACCGCGCGCAGCGGCGGCAGCTCCCGGAGGTAGAAAGCGCCTGCCTCGTACGGT
>DATHPF010000447.1:0-46022 GCA_035484155.1 Streptosporangiaceae bacterium | reverse complement strand
ACCACCATCTGGGTCCTGATGATCCTCAATGGCCTGGTGTTCATCGGCGTGGGCTGGCTGCTCCTCAAGACCTCCGATGATCCGGTCCGGGCGACGCTGCTGTGGACAGCGAATCCTGTCATCATCCAGCAGCTGGTCAGCGGCGGTCACCTGGACACGTTCCTGGCCGGGGCGGCGATCTGCGCGATCCAGGTCGCGCGACGCTACCAGGGCCTGTGGGGCGACGTCCTGACCGGCGTCCTGATCGGCGTGGGGTGCGGCATCAAGGCCAACGCGATCCTGGTCGCCGTCGGCCTCGCGTGGCCCATGCTGCGTCGCCACGAGTGGCTGCGCATCACGCGAATCGCGGCCGTGTCCGTAGTAACCCTTGGCTTGCTCTACAGCCCCTATGGGCTTGAGGCGGTGAAGCCTCTCCTCGGTGGCACGAAGCTCGTCATCTTGCCATCCCCGTGGCGGGTCTTCCAGCTCGCCGGCGAGGGTCTGGGAGCCAGTTCCGCTGTCATGACGATGATCATCACCGTGCTCTGGCCGATCGCGCTGATCGTGGTCGCGTGGCTGATCTACCAGCGGATCTCCTCAGATCAACCGCGAGAGGTCGTCGCACCCTTCGCCCTCACGTATGCCTGGATCCTGGTCGCCCCCTGGGTGTTCCCGTGGTACACCGCACTGGCCTGGGTGGCGCTCACCCAGGTTCCCCGCAACCGGATGACGCGGTGGCTCGCAATCGTCACGGTCCTGCTCGCAATCTGGCATTCCGGTGGCGGGCAGAACCTAGTCGGACCTGCAGGAGCAGCGTGAGGTCGTCAGGTCAGGCACGATCGTGGGCGCCTGCGGGGGCACCGAATGCCGCGGTGAACCGCGAGGCGGAGCAGGCGTCGCGCGCCGCGGCCGCCGGCAGTGCTACCCGTGCTCTGCGCGTCGTGCGACAGCACTGGCTGGTTGCCGCGCTGCTCACGGCGGGCCTGGTCCTGCGGCTGCTGGCCCAGTTCGCCTACCGCCCGGCGCTGTTCTACATCGACTCCGTGAAGTACCTCTATAACGCGGACGGGAACGACCCTGAGGGTTACAAGCTGCCGCTGCGGGCGATCCTGCTGGTGGCCAACTTCAATACAGTCATCGCCATCCAGCATCTGCTCGGCCTGGCCATGGCCGTCCTCCTGTACGTGCTGCTGCTGCGGCGCGGCGCGCCACGCTGGCTCGCCGCCCTTGCCGTCGCGCCCATCCTGCTCGACGGCTACCAGCTGCAGAACGAGCAGACGATCATGCCGGGCACTTGGTTCGAGGCCCTGATTGTGGTCGGCCTCGCCATTTTGCTCTGGAAGCCGGCTCTCGGCTGGCGACGGGTCGTGGCGGGCGGCATCGTACTCGGCACGTCAGCCACCGTGGCCCAGGTAGGCGAGGCGCTGATCCCCGCCGCAGCGATCTTCGTACTCGCGGCCGCGGGCGGCGGCTGGCGGCGTGCTATCGGGAAGGCAGCGGCACTATGCCTCGCCTGCTTGCTGCCCATCCTGGCCTACTGCGCTGGCTCCCTCGTCCTCACCGGCGACTTCTTCCTGTCACATCAGGGCGTCACGTCGCTTTACGGCCGGACAGCGGCGGCGGTCGACTGCGCCACCATCAAGCTGCCCGCCGACGAGCGCGGGCTCTGCCCGACGAAGGCTGAACAGGCCAGGGGGAACGACTGGCTCGAGTTCGGCGCGTATGCCCCGGTTCAGGGCTACTACCGGACGCTGCCCCGGGCTGAGGTCGACGCGCTGGTGACGAACTTCGGCCACCGCGTGCTGGCCCAGCAGCCATTGCGGGTGCTCGGTGCGTACGGTCGTGACGTGCTGAAGCTGTACGCGGTGGACCGCGTCACCGCGCCCGGCGACCCGCCTATCAGCCGCTGGCAGTTCCAGACCACGTTTCCGTATTTCTCGTCGCATGCGACCCCGGCGATCGTCGACGCTGCGGTCGGCCGGTTCGGCGGCGGCAAGCCGGCCGTCTGGCGGCCGGTAGCCGCTTTCCTGCGCGCCTATCAGCTGGACGGTGGCTATACCCCTGGGCCTGTGCTGGTGCTTTGCACGCTGACCGGGCTGGTCGGCTCAGTTCTCGTGTTGCGCAGGCGGGCGGCCGGGCCGACCCGGCAGCTTGCCCTCGCCTGCCTGCTGTTCTTCGCCTCGGCGGTGTCGCTACTGCTCGTCTCCGATCTCTTCGTGTTCTCGTGGCGGTACCAGCTGCCGGCCCTGGTCACGCTCGTGCCAGCCGGCGCACTCGGGATCAGCGCCATCATCAGCTCGATCAGGACCCGGCGCGGGACTGGCGGACCCAGCGGGCAGCAGCTGCCCGCCGGAGAAGCTGGGTCCGCATGATGACTGCCGGACGCGCCGGACACGGCCAGCTGCAGCCATCGTGGGCGCCCGACCCTGCGCTCGCTGCCGTGTTCCTGGCGATCTCGCTGCCGGCGGTGCTCGCCGTGGCGGAGACCTTCACGAGGACCTCGTCGTCCATGCTCGACTTGCGCGTCTACCTGTGGGGCGGCGCCTTCGTAGACCATGGGCAGAATCCGTACCCGCACATCTTCCGGCATTTCCTGTTTTTCACATACACCCCGTTCGCGGCCGCCGTATTCGCCCTGCTGGTGCCACTCAACCTGATGGTCACGAGGTGGCTCATCACGGCGGCCAGCGTCGCGGCGCTCGTTACCGTGGTATGGCTCACGTGGGGCAGCCTCGGCTATGCGCGCACACAAGCACGCGTTGGCTGGACACTTGGGGCTGCGGCGGTGGTCCTCTGGATCGAGCCCGTCCGGCAGACGCTGTCGTACGGCCAGGTCAACTTGCTGCTGATGCTGCTGATTGTTGCGGACCTGTGCATGCCGGACAGTCGCTGGTGGAAAGGCGTCGGCATTGGCATCGCGGCGGGCTTCAAGCTGACACCGCTGATCTTCATCCCGTATCTGATCCTCACGCGCCGATTCCGGGCCGCGGGCGTAGCCACGGCGACCTTTGCTGTCACCGGTCTTGGGTCGGCTCTGCTGATGCCCCAGGCAACGCATGACTACTGGCTCAACGGCCTGTTCCTCACTCCGAATCGCATCGGGAGCGTCAGCTATATCGGGAACCAGTCGATGTACGGAGCGATCGCGCGCCTGGCGGGCAGCACGACTGCGGCGCGGCCGTACCAGTTCGCAGCGGTGGCCGTAGTCGGGACAGCGGGGCTCCTGCTCGCAGCCTGGGCTTCGCGCCGCGGCCAGGAGATGGTCGGCATCCTGACCTGCGCGCTCACCGGCCTGCTGGTATCGCCGATATCGTGGACGCACCACTGGGTGTGGATCGCGCCGCTGATGGTCGTGCTGGCGCATTTCGCGATGAGGCCGCTCGCGCTTCCCTCGGCCCGACGCTGGCGGCTGACCTGCTGGCTGGGCATCGCCGCCCTGGCGGCCATATTCTCTGGCGTGCTCTGGCTCGAGCCTGCCTCGGCCCTGCCGGGCGATGTCATGACCGGGTTTGAGCAGCTCCTGGGTGACATCTACGTGCTGGCAGGGCTGGCTGGCCTGGCCGTGATCGCGGGTGTGCTCAGCTACGCGCAACGCAGGGACCGGCGAGCGCCAGCCACCATTCCGGTGGCTGCCAGCGAGCAGCGGCTCGCCCAGCCGGGCTGAATTGAGTTGACTCGCGTTATTGAATGAATGGCATGCGTCCGACGTTCACCAAGCACGCCAAGCTCGTTTCCGGTGATCAGGTGGCCGTGCTATCGCCCTCTTTTGCCGCGCCCGGCATGTTCCCAGCCGTACACGAGCTTGCCATGAGCCGGCTGCGTACGGACTTCGGCCTCGAGCCGGTGGAATACCCGACGACCCGCCAGCTGGACGCGTCGCCGCAGGACCGCGCCGCTGACCTGATGGCTGCGTTCGCCGACCCCGAGATCCGGGCCATCCTCGCCACGATCGGCGGCGACGACCAGATCACGGTCCTGCCCTTCCTCGACCCGGACATCGTGGCAGCCGATCCCAAGCCGTACGCCGGATACAGCGACAACACCAACCTGCTCAACTGGCTGTGGAACCTGGGCATCGTCAGCTACCACGGCGGCTCGACTATGGTTCATCTCGGCCGCGGCGGAGGCTTGCACCCGGTGTCGGCCCAGTCGCTGCGCGCTGCGCTGCTGACGGGCGGCGACGTCGAGCTGCACGCGGTAGCGGACTTCAGCGAAGACGAGCGTGACTGGCACGACCCGGCGTCCCTGGATCAGCCACCACTCACGCAGCCAAGCCCGGGCTGGAGCTGGCATCAGCCTGCCCGGGTCCTGACGGCTCCCACCTGGGGCGGGAACCTGGAGATCCTGCACTGGAACCTCGCGGCGAACCGGTGGATCCGTTCGCCCGAGGACTACGCCGGATGCGTGCTCCTGCTGGAGACGTCAGAGGAAATGCCGTCAGCCGAAGAGACCTTCCGCATGCTGCGCAACGCCGGCGAGCGCGGGCTCCTCGGACAGTTCCCGGCCTTGTTGGTCGGCACCGCCAAGGCCAGCAGCCTGCACGAACACAGGACGGCTGCGGAACGCGAACGCTACCGCGCCGACCAGCAGGCGGCATTTTTGCGCGCCCTCGGCACCTACAACCCGGACGCCATGGTCGTCTTCAATGTCGACTTCGGGCACACCGACCCGCAGTGGGTGCTGCCCTACGGCGGCATGCTGACCGTCGATGGCCCGGGCCGGCGCATCGTCGCCCACTATTAGCGGAGGGACCATCGATGACGCAGTCGGCGCGAGAGAGCGCACTAATCGTCGAAGTTCCGGCTGCTGAGCCGGTCGTGGGCCAGTTCCGCGCGCAACTCGATGGCAACGCGCTGCTGGGCGTTCCCGCCCACATCACGATCCTGTCCCCGTTTATGCCGGCGAGCAGGATCGATGCCGCGACGCTCGCGGATCTTGAGAATCTGGCCAGCGGCACCCCGGCGTTCGACTTCGTGCTCGACCACGCGGCCTGGTTCGGAACCAGTGTGCTCTGGGTCGGTCCGCGGAATCCGCGCCCGTTCCGGGAGCTGACTGATCGCGTCGTCGAGGCGTTCCCCGAATTCCCTCCATTTCAGGGACAGTTCGATGAGGTAGTCCCGCATCTGACCGTCGGCCATGAGCACGACCTCGACGACATGCTGCGTGCTGAGCAGGCCATCGGTGCGAAGCTGCCGATCACCGCCCGCGCCTCGGCCATCACGCTCATGACCGGCCTCGTCCCAGGCGGTCAGTGGTCGACGCTGGCGACCTTCTCCTTTCGATAACCGCACAGGGAGGCGCCCGTGAGCCAGTCGGGTACGCATGGACGTGGCGACGCACTGCGTCGCGGTGGCTGGGTCGAGCGACCCGTCGACATCTACCGCGACGAGTGGGGAATCCCGCATATCCGCGCGCACTCGGTGCACGACGCTTTTGTCGCCCAGGGATACGTCCACGCCATGGACCGCTTCTGGCAGATGGATGCGAGCCGGAAGCAGATGGAAGGCAGATGGGCCGAGTGGGTCGGCGCCGCGGGCCTGCCGGCCGACCGGCTCGCCCGGCGACTAGGCGCCGGCGCTGCGTCCCGCCGCGATTATCGGGCGCTCGGCGCGGAGGCCAGGGCAATGGTGGACGCCTATACGACTGGCGTCAACGCGTACCTGCAGACTCATCCGGCGCCGGCCGAGTACCAGCTCGTAGCGAGTGCGCCCGAGCCTTGGCAAGCATGGCACTGCATCGCCGCCATGCGGCAGCGCGGGTACCTGATGGGCTCGCTGTGGTACAAGCTCTGGCGAGCTGCCGCGGTCGGGATCGTCAGCACCGAGGACCTCGTGAAGCTGCGCTACGACGACGGAGGGTCGGACCGCCTGTGCATCCCGCCCGGTACCGACGCCCGCCGGTGGATGGCGAGCCTCGCGGACCTTCGGGAGCCCATCCGGGCGCTCAGCTTGCTGGGCACTCGTGCCGACGTCGGCGGCGGGAGCAACAACTGGGCGCTGGCACCGAGCCGGACGACTACCGGCAGGCCGATACTGGCGGGCGATCCGCATCGCGCGTTCGAGCTGCCAGGCATGTATGCGCAGCTGCATCTGCACTGCGAGGAGTTCGACACGATCGGCTTCACCATTCCCGGCGTGCCGTGTTTCCCGCACTTCGGCCACAACGCTCACGTGGCCTGGGGCGTCACGCACGCGAACGCCGACCTTCACGACCTGTATGTCGAGCAGTTCGACTCCGGCGATCCGACCCGGTACCGGCATCGCGGCGACTGGCTGCAGGCAGCGACGACGACGGAGGACATCAAGGTTCGCGGCGGTGCCCTCGCTCCGGTGGAGATCGTCACGACCATCCACGGTCCGGTCGTTGCCGGGGATCCGGCCCGAGGCGCGGCGGTCACGCTGAAGTCCGTCCAGTTCTTTGACGTCGACCGGTCGTTTGACTGCCTCCTGCCGATGCTGCGGGCGGAGTCGGCGGATTCGCTGTTCCAGGCCGTGCGGGGCTGGGGCGTCATCGATCACAACCTGGTGGCGGCGGATACCGACGGCCACATTGGCCACCTGGTACGGGCGGTGATTCCCCGTCGGCCGGCTGTCAACGGCTGGCTGCCCGTGCCGGGCTGGACTGGTGAGTACGAGTGGGACGGGATGATTCCCCCCGAGCAGATGCCGCGCGCTGACGATCCGGACCGCGGCTATCTCGTGACTGCGAACAACCGGGTCGTGACGGCTATCCCGGAGACCGGTGATTATTTCTGCACCGACGCGCAGCCGCCCTATCGGGCCAGGCGTATCGAGCAGCTCATCGCCGGGCTCGTGCCAGCGTCGCCGGCGGACATGGCGATGATTCATCGCGACGATGTCAGCGAGCCCGCGCAGCTGTTCCGCACCGCGCTGGCAGATGTCACTCCCGCCAGCGACGCTGCTCACTCCATTCGGGACATTGTGGTCGGCTGGGATGCCCGCATGTCGCCAGACTCGGTGGCCGCCGGCTGCTACTCGCGGCTGCGGTGGGCACTAGCCAGCATCGTCGGTAGCCGGTCCGGGCTTACTACGGCCGGCAGCACGGCAGCCGGCAGCACGGCAGCCGGCAACACGGGGCTGATGCAGCTGCCGGGCGGCGTCTCCGCCGTCAGCCACCTGTGGTGGGTACTGCCGGCCCTGCTGCGAACAGACGATCTGTCGCTTACCGGCGGCAGCACTTGGGGCGAGCTTCTCGCTGAGGCGCTGGAAGCGGTTGCGAGCTCACCGTGGGACGTGCCCTGGCAGCACCTGCACACCGCCGCGCTCACGCATTTGCTGACGTCCGTGCTGCCGGACGCACCGGCTGCCCTCAGCCCTGCTGGCGCCGGGGTCGGCGGCGACAACGACACCGTCTGGGCCACCGGATGCCGGGCGGAGTCCGGCACGGCGGCCGTTTATGGCGCCGTGGCTCGGTACGTATTCGATGTCGGGAACTGGGATGACTGCACGTGGATCGTCGTTGGCGGCGCATCCGGAGATCCCACCAGCCCGCACTACGCCGATCAGCATGAGCCGTGGTCCAGGTGCGACCTCATCCCGATGCGCTACGACTGGGACGCGATCGCCGCCGCCAGCCCGCAGCTGACTCTCCAGCCAGACGGCTCTACCCTCGCGGGCTCGGCCGGCGCATAGTTGGTCCTGGAGGACGCCATGCGGGTCGATGTCAGCGCCGAGGCGGGCGAGTTTGTCCGTGGCCAGGGCGGCCGGCTGTGGGTCTGGGCCGCGCGCCCGCGGATGTGCTGTGGGGGCACGCCGACCTACATGCACGCGGCGATCGAGCACCCGGCGAGGCTGTCCGGCTTCCACGCGCTAGCCGCGGCTCCGGCCGACCTGGAGATCTGGTTCCGCGCTCCAGCCGGGCGGCTACCGGAGGTCCTCGAAATTGGCATGCGAGGCCGGCGCCGGCCCCGCGTCGAGGCCTACTGGGATGGCTGCCTGTTCGCGCTGTGACCGGCGAGCAGCCGCGCGCTCGAACCGGCCCATGGGCGAATCCCCGGACTCAGCTAGAAGAGCCGTACTGAATCGGGACGTGGATCACTTGCGACTTCGTCCAGCCGGTGGCGCCCGGAAGCAACTGCCAGACGGTCAGGGTGCTGCCAGCGACAGCCATGGCGTCTGGGCCGCCACTGCTGCCTGGGACTAGGGTGGCAGTCCCCGCCGGCAAGACTGGCAGCGCATGCCACTGGACGCCGGCACCGGCAACGACATCCGCCTGATCGCCTGCGATCACGCCTACCGAGCCGGCGAACCCGAACGAGGCCGACGCCATTGCGGCGCCGCGCAGCGGCAGCGCCGGTGACAAGGTCCAGGTAGCCCCGCCATCGGCTGACCAGGACGCAAACAGGCTGACATCATGTCCGGTGCCTGCTGCGAGCAGCGCTACCACTTGGTTCGCGGTCCGGGCGAGCCGGAGCACCGTGATGTCCTGGCGATCGACTTCGGTCGGCAGTGCGGGTCCGGCTGACTGCCAGGTGCCGCTGCTTCCCGCGAAGATGCCAGCCTGGCCCGGCCGAGAGCACGCTCCGGCCAAGAGCGGCACCCCGGACGGCGTGTAGCCGACGGCGGTGAGCGCAGTCAGGCCGCATTGGCGGCCAGCCGTCGTGTTAGCGACCGTCCGCGTGGTGGCCAGGGTCTTCCAGTTCCGTGATCCGCCGCCCAGCTCAGCGGTTCCGTCGGCAAGCAAGGCGGCCAGCGTGCCGCTCGGCGGCGATGCCGCCAACGCGTCAGGGGTGGTGGCCAGCCGCGCGTCGAGCGGGTTAAGCGCAGACCACGCACGCCCGCCGTCGGTGGTCGTCGTGAGCGGCGTGAACGTCAGCAACTGGCTGGGCCGGAACGCAGTGACCATCGATGCGCCACCGCCCGCGAGTACGAGGCCGCCATTGTCCGCGGTGCCGGGCGGGGTAACCAGCTGCCACCGGCTGCTCGCGGCTGGCCGGACGAACAGCTGCCAGAAGTTATTGTCCTGGTTTGCTGGCCCGCCCATCAACGCGACCGCCCATGTGCCCGCGGCAGTCGCCGTGGCGGTGTCCAGCGAGGTTATCGGCACAGGCACAGCGCGCGATACTGCTGCCGAACTGTGCGGCGCTGCGGTCGTGCTGCCGCAGCCTGCGGCAACAATCCCGGCTGCTACGGCGGCTGCCGTGACGCTGACGCGACGTGCTGACCTCGTCATGACCCGGCTCGTCATGACTGTCCCAGTAGCTGGCGGGCGGCGTCGGTCAGCTCGGCGGCGAACGATGACTTGGTGGCCTGCGTTCCGGGGCCAGGGTCGAAGTCCAGCTCCCGGCGCAGGTGGCCGTTCTGGTCGATGACGAATGCGTAGTCGCCGTGCCCGATCATGGACCCGGCCGGGAGGATTTCGACGGGCAGGCCGTAGGCGTGCCAGACCTGCTGGAGCTGGGTGCGGGTGCCGGTTAGGTACAGCCAGTTACTGACCGTGTTGAGGCCTTCCTGACGGTCGAACGCCTGCAGGTACCCGGCCTGGGTGTCGAGGGGGTTGTAGTTGACCGCGACGAGTTCGACATGGCTGGTGTCAGCCGCGAGTAGCTGGCTGGCCTGCCGGAATTCCTGCCCCATCAGCGGGCAGTCAACGGTGCACACCGGATCGAGGAACCCGAGCAGCACCACCTTGCCGCGCAGGCTTGCCAGCGTGACAGGCCGGCCGTTCTGGTCGGTGAGACTGAAGCCGGATGCCGGGTAGTTCAGTGGGGCGCTGGAGCCATCGATGGCCTGCGCGAGGATGGTGTCCGCGACCGGGTTGGCCTGGGCGGCCGCCATCGGGGCCGCGCCCAGGATGATCACGCCGATGGCGCCGATGGCCGCGACGGAGCTGATGCCGCTGGAGGCAAGCGCCTGTGGAGTTGCAGCGAGCCTGATCCGGTGGCGCCAGCTCGCCTCCGCGCCTCCGGTCCCTGCTGCCTCGGTGGCTGCGGCCCGGTCCGGCGCAGGTGCCGAGGCGAGCGCCAGGTAACCTCCGGCGGCGAGCAGGGCGAACGGGAGCATGCTGTTGGGATCGGTGCCAAGGCCGCCGAAGAAGCCGAAGTCCTCGATCAGGACCCAGTCAGCCAGGCACAGCACGATGAACCCAGCGAGGACCGGGCCGATCAGGCGGCGTCGGCCGCTGAGGAACGCCGCGCCGGTAACCGCAAGGGCGGCAACCGCGAACAGGTTGACCGCGAACCCGTGTGCCTCGTCGAACCCGGTGAACGCGGTGATCCAGGCGGACAGGATGTGCGGCTGCGGCGTGGGTACCATCGACGAGGTCATGCCGGCCAGGGTGCCCGGCTGTCCGTGCGCGGTGCCCTGCCAGAAGCCACGACCCGGCCAGGCCTGCAGGACCGCCATGCCCAGCAGGAACAGGCCGAGGCCGCCCAGGACTGCCTGGCCTAGCCGCCGGTTGTGCCAGATGCGGTCGGGCAGCGCGATCAGCGCGCCGGCGATCCCGTAGACGAGCACCGCGCCGGGAGCGCCGAATAGCCAGGTGAGGCCGGGAGCGAAGATCCCTCCGAAGGACTCGCCGAATACCCAGACCACCAGGCTCCAGCCGACGCTGACGAGCCCGGCAATCCGGGACAGCGGCCCTCGGGCTGCTACGAGCAGCCAGATGCCGATGCCGACCTGGATCCATACCGCAGCTGCGCCGGCCTGCAGCGGGTGAAAGGACCACGCCGTACCGGCCCAATTCACGACGGCCTGCACCCAGTGCGGTGAGCTGGCCGCAGTCGGCTCGATGACCTGCGACGGAAGCCCGACCGGCATCTTCGGCTGCGCCTGCAGGATCCCGTCGAACAGCCAGATGATCCCGAAGCCCGTCCGCAGCACCTGGCGCCAGGCCGGCTCGGGCTTGACCATGGCCGCAGCGGTGCCGCCCGTTGCCACCATCAGCCACGCCCGCAGGCTCAGCCACGCCAGCCCGACCATAAAGAAGATGAGCAGGGCAATGAGGCCCTGGTGCAGCAGCACGGCTTCGAAGGCTGCCACGACGGTCGGGTCGCTGACGTTGAGTCCCGAGTTCATCCCGGGCATGACGCGGTCTCCTCTTCTGTCGCGGCGGCAAGGCGGCCATGAGCAAATCGCCGCAGCCGCACACTGCTGGCCACGACGAAAGCCGACGAGGCCGCCATCGCCGCACCTGCAATCAGCGGGTTAAGCAGGCCGGCCGCGGCCAGCGGGAGTGCCGCGACGTTGTAGCCGAAGGCCCAGGCCAGGTTTCGGCGAATGACCGTCAGGGTGGCCCGGGAAAGCCTGATCGCGTCCGGCACAACGCTGAGGTCCTCTCGCAGCAAGATCAGATCGGCCGCGCTGAGCGCCACGTCCGTGCCGGAGCCGAGCGCGAGGCCCAGGTCAGCCGCAGCCAGCGCTGGTCCGTCGTTCATCCCGTCACCGGCCATCGCGACCCGTCGGCCCTGGGCCTGCAGCTCTCGGACCACGGCTGCCTTGTCGCCCGGTAGTGCACCGGCGATCACCTCGTCTGCGCCGACCTCGGCGCCGATAGCCCGCGCTACCGCATCGCCGTCACCGGTCAGCAGCACTGTCCGCAGGCCAAGCCGCCGCAGCGCGGAAACCGCAGCGGCCGCTGACGGCTTGACGGCGTCGGCAACCGCGACCGCGCCCCGGGCCTGCCCGTCCCAGCCCACCAGCACCGCAGTTTGGCCTGCCTGCTCCCATTCCGCGCACTGGGATGCCAGGTCTGGCGGGACTGCGTCGCCGCGATCGCGGAACAGCTTCTCCCGTCCCGCGATCACCTCGATGTCGTCGACAGCGCCGCGCACGCCGAGGCCCGGCAGCGCGGCGAAGCCTGTCGCCTGCGGCAGCTGCCCCAGCTCAGCCCGGGCGAACGAGCTGACCGCCCTGGCTACCGGGTGCCTGGAGGCGTCCTCGACCGCCCCGGCCCGGCGCAGCAGGACGTCCCGAGCGGTGCCGGGTGCCGGCTGCAGGCCGGTCAGCGCCATGATGCCGGTCGTGATCGTGCCGGTCTTGTCGAGCAGAACGGTATCCACGTTGCGGGACGACTCGAGCGCCTGATAGCCCTTGATGAAGATGCCGAGCTGCGCGCCGCGGCCGCACGCCACCACCAGGGCGGCCGGGGTCGCGAGGCCTAGGGCGCAGGGGCAGGCGATGATCAGCACGGCCAGGGCGGCGCTGAATCCGCGCTCCGCGCTGGCCCCCGCCGCGAGCCAGCCGGCCAGGGTCAGCGCCGCTGCCGCCAGCACCGCCGGCACGAACACGCTGCAGATCCGGTCCGCCAGCCGCTGAGCTGCCGACTTGTCCGCCTGGGCTTTCTCGACTAGCGCGATCAGATGCGCGAGCTGAGTGTCGTCGCCGGTCCGCGTGGCAGCGATAACAAGGCGACCGCTCACCACGGCGGTCCCCGCGATTACCTGCGCGCCTTCGCGGACCTCGGCAGGCACCGATTCGCCGGTCATCATGCTGGCATCCACTGCCGACTCGCCGAACTCGACAACGCCGTCGGCGCCGATCACCTCGCCCGGCCGGACGATGATCCGGTCGCCTGGCCGCAATTGTCCGACCGGCACCGGCCGCTCGCCGCCGTCTGCGTCCAGGACGCTAGCCTGCCTGGCGCCGGCTGCGGCCAGCGCCCGCATCGCGTCGCCGGCATCACGGCGAGCCCGGGCTTCATACCACCGGCCCGCTAGAAGGAACGTGGTCACCGAGGCGGCGACCTCCAGGTAGATGCCGCCGCCGGAGCCGTGGATCAGCAGCTGCAGCGCACTTACTTTGGTCGGCCCGGCGTCCAGGACGAACATCGCATAGACCGACCAGCCGCAGGCCGCGGCGATGCCGAGCGACACCAGGGTGTCCATGGACGTCGAGCCGTGCCGCGCGTTCTTCAGTCCTGCGGCGTGGAACGGCCACGCCGCCCATCCCGCGACTGGTGCGGCCAGCCCGACCAGCACCCACTGCCAGCCAGCGAAGCGGAACGAGGGGAACAGCGACAGCTGCACGGACAGATCGCTCAGCGGTACAAAGAACGCTAGCGCCACGATCAGCCGCTTGCGCAGGTAGGTGACCCTGTCCGCCTCCGGGCTGGCCTCCACCGCCGTGTCGTTGTCCTCAGCCGACTGGGCCCGCGCCACCTGAGCGCCGTAGCCAGCCTGCTCCACGGCTGCTACGAGCCGCTCTACGGAAATCGACAAGGGTGCGGTCACGATCGCTTTCTCCGTGGCGAAATTGACCGAAGCCACGACATTGTCGATCAGGCCGAGTTTCTTCTCGACTCGGGCTGCGCAGGCCGCGCATGTCATTCCGCGGATCGACAGCTCGACGTCCCTCGCGACTGGCGGCGAGGCCGCGTCGCAGGCTGCAGCCGATGACATTCAGCCCTGCCTTCCAGCCGGACCAGCTAGCTAGCGCAAAGGTGGGAGGCCGCCCAGCCTGGCGCTGGCCTGCAGTAGGCGGCGCAGTGCCGCCGCACGCGGGAAATCTACACAGTGGCGAAAGCAATCGGCAACTCAATCAGCATAATGAACAATAGGGGTCGCAGCGGCAATACCCATGCGGGGTTTTGGTGATACCCGCGTACGGTATCTGTATGTCTGCGGGAATACCCCTGGGCCGTACCGCGAATACCTGCCTGGGGTTCCGGAAATACCCCACCGGGGCTTACAAAGCTGGCGCCATGAAAAACACGGCGCGGCTATTTGCCGGGGCCGCTTGTGGCAGCGGCGAGAACTGAATTAGCCTTTTCGGCGTATGCGCGGAGTGAAGTCCGCAGAGTGAAGTCCACAGCGGTGAAAGGATGCTGCGATGACAGGGCCCAACTGGCTGGCCGTTGGCCTGGCCGGGCTCATGCTGCTCATCGCCGGCACCTGCGCCGTCCGCCTGGCCATCTGGTGGCGGCGCGGCCGAGGCACCGAGCCGGATGCTGACGGCCTCCACGTGGTCATGGGCGTGGCGATGGCCGGGATGCTCGTGCCGCGACTCAGTCCGCTCCCTGACCCGGTCTGGCGAGTGGCGTTCGTCGGCGGCGCGGCCTGGTTCGGGTGGCAGGCGGCTCGCACCTGGAGCCGCCGGAGGCCAGGCCGGTCTCGCAGTGCGCACCCCGTTCCCCACTTTGTTGAGTGCGCAGCCATGCTCTACATGCTCCTGCCGGCCAGGTCCGCTGGGGGTGCAGCGGTGACCGTCATGCCTGGCATGAGCGGCACCACGGCCGCGGGCAACCCGGCGCCCGCGCTGGTGCTCGCGCTGTTCATGGTCGGCTACATCCTGTGGACCACCGATCACCTCGCCTCCTTGTCCAGGGTCAGCGGTCCGACCGGCGGGCAGGCGCTCGCTCCCCGGCTCGCCGCCTGCCACAAGATCGCCATGAGCATCGCCATGGGGTACATGCTGCTCATGATGGTCGCCTGAGTAGCGTTCCGACCTGCGATGTAGCGGCCGTCATACGGCAGGCTGATGCGACCGCACGAACTGCCGAGTACCGTCTGTATCGTGTCGAGCGACCATCTTTCTCAGCCGCTCGGACAGTCTGTCCACGCGGCCGTCAGCAAGCGTCAGTGGCTGCTCACTGTGGTGTTCGCTGGCTGCGCCGCGGGAGCGGCCCTTGCCCTGGCGCCAGGACCCGGCCCACGCGGACCGGCGTCGGTGCTGCTGATCGCTTGCATCCTGTGCGGCCTCATCGTGGCGCTCCGACAGTGGCCGCTGCCGGTGTTCGCGGTATCACTCGTCGCGACCGGATCCATCATGGCCTTCGGCACCGCCCCGTTGCCGCTGGCCGCCGTGCTTGGGGTCGCCACCTACTTCGTCGCGGCCAGCTTGCGCAGACGGCTGTCGATCCAGGTGGTCGTCGCGGCTGCGCTGGCGCTAGGCGCCGCGCTCCTGCACGCCACTCTCGCGATCAGGGCACCGCAGCTGGCCGCCGAGGCCGTCGAAGGATTCCTGCCGCTAGCTGCCGGCTGGTTCGTGGGAGACGCCGCGGCGGCGCGCCGCCGTTATCTGGCCGGGTTGGCTGAGCAAGAAGAGCGCGAGCGGATTGCCGAAGCCGAGCAAGCGCGCCACGAGATCCGCGCTGAGAGGGTACGGATCGCCCGCGAGCTGCATGACGTCGTCGCGCACACCCTAGCGGTCATGACCGTGCAGGCTGGGGTTGGCAGGCGGCTGATGGCGCAGCGGCCAGAAGAAGCACGGGCCGCACTCGAATCGATCGAGACCATCGGCCGAATCGCCCAGGACGAGCTTCGCGTGGTGCTCGGCTTGCTGCGCGACGAGGACGTCGAGACGGACTCGCTCGCGCCGATGCCGAAGCTTGCCGACCTGACAGAGCTCGCGGAGACGGTCCAGGCATCGGGGACGCCGGTAACGCTGCGCACGTCCGGCACCGATAGCCAGCTCTCGCCCGCCCTGGAGCTGTCGATCTATCGCGTCGTCCAGGAGGCGCTGACCAACGTCGTGAAGCACGCGCCGGGAGCTAGCGCAACGGTTGACGTTGCCATCTCCGCGGCAGAGGTTCGCGTCGACATCATCGATGACGGTCAGCGCACGGGTGCGCCGCCGACGGCTGGCGAGCTGCCGCCCGGCCACCCGGCCAAAGGTCAGGGCATCCGCGGGATGCACGAGCGGATCACCGCCTTCGGCGGCTCGCTGGTGGCCGAGCCACTTGCGGATCGCGGCTTCCACGTCGTCGCCTTGGTACCGGCCGACGATGCGCGATGACGACCAGCGTCCTCGTCGTCGACGACCAGGCCCTTCTCCGCACGGCATTTTCCTCGCTGATCAATGCCGAGGAGGACCTGCGAGTCGTCGGGGAAGCAGCGGACGGGCGCCAGGCCGTCGATCTCGCGCTGAGCCTCGCACCGGACGTCGTGGTGATGGACGTCCGGATGCCAGTCATGGACGGGATCGAGGCGACCCGGCGCATCACCGCCGGCGAGGCGTCGCCACCGCGGGTGCTCATCCTCACGACCTTTGACCTGGACGAGTACGTGTTCGAGGCGCTTCGCGCCGGAGCCAGCGGCTTCGCGCTGAAGAGCCGTCCACTCGACGAGCTCCTGAGCGCGATCCGGGTCATCGCCGCCGGCGACGGACTGCTGGCTCCCAGCGTCACCCGGCGCCTCATCGCGCGCTTTGCGGCTCAAGGCCAGCTGCCGGCGCGAGGCATGCGCGCGCTCGACGAACTGACGGAGCGGGAGCGCGAGGTGCTGGCGCTCGTCGCGCGTGGCCTATCCAATGCCGAGCTGGCCGACGCCCTGTACCTCAGCCTGCCCACGGTCAAGACGCACGTCAGCAGGATTCTCGCCAAGGTTGGCGCCCGGGACCGAACCCAGCTCGTCGTCATGGCCTACGAGTCCGGTCTCGTCACCTGGGACTGAGCGACCGCCGCCGGTGCAGGCACCGACCGCGCAGACAGCAACCGCGCAGACAGCAACCGCGCAGACATTGTCATCCGGGCGCCCACGGGCATCGGCCCGAGGGATGACTCGCAGTCGATGCCCGAGCATGACGACTCGTAATCGCTGATCCGACACGATGACATCGCTGACCGCGACCGGCGCCTGCTGGACTCGCGGCGCTGTCCTGGAATCGATGCTCCACGGAGGCGATAGTGCTGGGTCTCCCCATACTGATCTTGCTGCTGCTTGGCGGCCTGGCCTTTGGCGTGGTGCGCCTGAACGACCGACGACGCCGGGGCCGGCGACAGGGCACGCCATCAAACCCGCCGGGCACGACACCGGAAGCCGCCGCCGCGGATCGGCGAGACGTACCTCCGCTCCACGAGGCGGGCCGAGCTCACCGTCTGCCGTCGCTTACGCCGGTGACAGCGCTACGCGTACCGGCCGGCGGCTGGGCCGTAGAGACGCACGGGCTGACGAAGCAGTTCGGGCCGAACGTCGCGGTCGATGACGTCGAGCTGCTGGTACCACGGGGATGCGCGTTCGGGTATCTCGGGCCTAACGGCGCGGGCAAGACGACGCTGATCCGCACGCTGCTCGGCCTGACCCACGCCGATGGTGGCACCATGTCCTTGCTCGGGTTCCCGGTCCCGGCCGACCGGAGCAAGGCACTCGGCCGGGTCGGCGCCATCGTCGACGAGCCGCGCTTCTACGGCCATCTCACTGGCCGGGACAACCTCCGCGTGCTAGCCGCGGCGCGGGGCGGCGACGCCGGCTCGCGGATAGCTTCGGCGCTTGCCAGAGTCCGTCTCACCGATCGGGCGGATGACCAGGTCGCCTCGTACTCCATGGGCATGCGCCAGCGCCTCGGAGTGGCGTCCTGTCTGCTCGCGGATCCAGAGCTGCTCATACTCGACGAGCCGATGAACGGGCTGGACCCCGCGGGCATGCACGAGATGCGGGAAATGATCCGGGGCTTCGTCGCCGAAGGACGGACCGTCATGCTGTCCTCGCACCTGCTCGACGAGGTCGAGCGCACGTGCGACGCGGTCGCGATCGTCGATCGGGGACGGGTCGTCCGCCAGGGCTCGATCGACGACCTGGTCCGAGGTCGCGGCACCGTGGTGCACGTCGACTGCTCTGATCCAGCCACGGCGGCCCGCCTGATCGGCGAGACCACGATCGCCGCCGAGATGACGGTCGCCGACGGCTCGCTGACGCTGACGCTCGCTCAGGGCGCGACCCGAGAAGTCGTGGCCGAGATCAACCAGCGGATCGTGTGCGGCGGGATCTCGGTGTACGGCCTTGGCGAGGTCCGGACCACGCTCGAGGACTGGTTCTTGTCCGTGACGACCCGACTGGGAGACACGCCGTGACCGAGATCACCGCCATGGGCGGGCAGCCGTCGTCGACGCCGGGCACCGGGCGCGACAGCGCCGGCCGGCCGCTCAGTTCCCGTACTGGCTCGCCGCTCCCCACCTGGGGCCTCATCACCACCAAGCTCCTGGAGCTGCGGAAACGACGCGGGCTCCTCGTAGCCGTCGTTGTGCTGACGCTGGCAGCGCCAGTACTTGTGCTCGGGCTGCGGATGCTGTTCCACGCCGTCGACCCCAAGAGCTACGCTCCCGCTGGGAGCCCGGGCATCTTCGCGATTCTCTGCAACCTGATGGCAGAGTTCGGCTTCATCGCGGCGGCTGCTGTCGGCGCCACCGCCGGGACGACGGATCTCACTGAGGGAGTCTTCCGGCACCTGGTGGTGACCGGCAGATCGCGCGTCGCGCTCTACCTGGCTCGTATTCCGGCCGGACTGGCTATCGTGCTCCCACTGGTCGCGGTGGCGTTCACGATGGTCTGCTTGGTGACGAGCTACGCAGGCGCGCCGCAGGCGACATCCGTCAACGTCAACGGCGTCTCCATCCCCCTCCATCTGGACAAGGCCCAGCTTGAGAACTGGCTCCTCGCCCGGCCCGCGCAGGCCGAGATTGCCTTCGGGACCGGGCCTGGACAGGCGGCCGCGGGCGCGCAGCTAGTCCGGCATCAGATCAACACCATCGACGGCGACTACGTGGCCGCCGAGCCGACCGTGCTCAACCCGGCCAGCAACGAAATGGCCAAGATTGGCGGCTGGCTCGTACTGGAGGTCGGCGTCGGATTCGTCGTGGGCCTTGGTCTCGGGTCCCTGCTCGGTCAGCGCACCGTCACGCTCATCTTGATGATCGCATTGGAGATCATCGTGACGCCGATCCTCGCCGGGCACGTAATCCCGTACTTCCTCGACGGTCAGCGACTCGACGTGGGAGTCGCCCTGGATCAGCTCCGGCCGGCGGGCCTGGCCGGTCCAGGGGGCGGTCCAGGCGGCGGCGGCGGTCCAGGCGGGCTCTTTGGCGGCCGAGGCGTCCTTTCCATCCCGGCGATGCCCACGTGGGCCATGATCACCGTCATTGCGGGCTGGATTGCGGGCTGGTCCGTGATTGGCGCCTGGCGGATGGCCACCCGCGACGCGTGAAAGGCGGCGGACCCCCGGTGCTAGGTTGACGGCGTGGCGAGGAAGGGCGGCCGGTGGAATCACAACATTCACTACCACCCGCTGATCCTCGCCGCGGTGCCCGATGGATGCAGCCGCGCTCTTGATGTCGGCTGCGGCGAGGGCATGCTCGCCCGCGAGCTGACTCAGTCCGTGCCGCACGTCACGGCGATCGACCTCGACGAGCCGAGCCTCCGGCTTGGCCGCGAGCAAGACCCGGCGCACCGGGTCGACTATCTCGCCGGTGACTTCCTCGGGTACCCCTTCGACGGCTCGTTTGACTTCATCGCATCGGTCGCCGCCATGCACCATATGGACATGCGACAGGCCCTGGCTCGCATGCGGGAGCTGCTGCGCCCGGGCGGCACGCTGGCCATTGTCGGGCTGGCGCGCGGCAGGTACCCGGCGGATTTGCCCGCCGAAGTCGCCGGCGCCATCCTGCACCGGGTTTACACCGCCCGTCGCGGCTACTGGGAGATCTCCGCTCCCATGGTCTGGCCGCCGCCGGAAACCTACGGGTCCGTGCGGCGCCTGGCCGCCGAGGTGCTTCCTGGCGTCCGATACCGCCGCCATCCCCTCTGGCGCTACTCCCTGGTCTGGTCGAAGCCGACGGCTGGCGTCTCGGGGGGTGGCCGGACCTGACGCCGATCCCGCCCCCTTCCCGGCGCGCCATCGCACCCTGGGTAGTTTGGATGCAACGGCTCACCTGACGCCAGTGAGGTCTGACCGGGAGGAGCTGAGAGATGCCGCAGGAGTGGCGCCACGAGTCGCAGGACCTGGCCGACTTCGAGGTACTGGACGCCGCCGACACCCTGACGGGTCCGCCGGGCGACGACCCGCTCGACCGAGGCGTGATCACGCCGGAACGCTGGTCAGCTGCCATGCAATTCGGCTCGACCGCTGCCGAGCAGGAAGCAGGCGAGTCGCTGGACCAGCTCCTGGCGGAAGAGGAACCGGACATTAGGCTCGAAATGGACGTGGACCAGCAGCAGGCCGACGGCTGGGACGAGAACGCGACCGAGGCAGAAATCCGCAAGCTAGCGCACGACGCCAGCCCGGATCCGCGAACCGGCCGCCTTGCGCCCGAGGACGACGGCGGGTTCCCGATCGCCAACGCGGACTATGTGGCCCGTGACGCCGGGATCGACGGCGGTGGCGCCACGGCCGAGGAAGCGGCTGTCCACCTTGTGCTCGAGGACGAGCTCTAGGTATCCCCCGGCTTACCTGGACGATGCTGCCGGCGCAGCCAGGTCTGCGGCTCGCCAGACTCCGCGGCGATAGCCCTCCAGGTCCAGCTCTGTGACCTGCGGTCGTTGATATAGAGCGCGATGTCCGGATAGCCCAGCCGAGCGGCGACCTCGGCCGCGCGCTGCCGGGCATCGTTGCGCTTCCGGGCGTGCGCCACCGGGGCGATGGCGTGCCGACGGAGGGCGGCCGCCACTGCGTGGTGGGAGACGCCTGCCTCGGCCGCGATGGCGTTCACGGTGTGATGCTGCTCCAGGTGCCGTTCCCGCAGGTAGGTCGCCACGTCGGGATAACCGAGGCGCAGCAGGGCCGGACGCCAGTGGATATCTGCTCGCTGAGCCTCATACCGGCGCGCTGCGTCAGCCGCGGCGGGATCGAGCCGGCCGAGATGGCGGGACAGCCAGTCTTTGTGCAGGCCCACGTCGCGACTGATGGCCGCCATGCTGGCGCCATCCCGGACTCGGGTGAGGACGAATGCTCCTATATCCGGGTAGCCCTGCCGCTGGGCGACCTCGGCCGCCACCGCGATGATCTGGCGGTCAGCGCGCTCTCTGCTCGCCTGGGTCACGTCCCCGGCCGGCATCGCGGCTCGCGCGAGCGCGGCCTTCCGGCGGCGCTGCTCAGGGAAGGCCCGGCCACGAGCGGCGGCCGCCGCATCACGAGCGAGATCTCCCGCGCGCGCCCGCTGGCGGCCCGCGGCGCTGCCCTGGCGGACGGCGGGCTCGAACAGCAGGCGCGCCGAGAACGCAGCCGAGCGCAGCTTGCGGGTCTCGGGACCCTCCAGGGACTGGCTGCGCTCGAGGCCGAACGCCTCGCAGTACTGCTGCTTGGTCCAGCCGTGCGCGGGTAGATGCGCGGCGACGGACCGGAAATACCGGCCGCACAGATGACACGTCACCAGCGAGCCCTCGACGACTACCTCGCCGGCCGGCGCGTAGAACGCGGTACCGTCCGGCAGGACGCCGACCACCGGGCGCATCCCGCGGCCCGATCGCTGCGGTGCATCCTGGCGGGGCATTCCCGCCTGGCTGATGGTCTCAGCGGACATGGCCTGTCTCCCGCTCCGGAGCGAGTCATACGGGGCTAGTCACATGGGCTAGGCACATGGGCTAGTCACACTGAGACTACAGAGGAAGCCGGGCTCATGTCATCCGCGGCCCGGCTGCACGCCTGTGCGAAGGCGAGGAGACTGAGACGCCAGCGAGCAACGAGAGAGAAGGCACCGTGGAGATCAGCGCACGCAATCAGCTGCCGGGAACCGTGCAGTCCGTCAAGACGGGCGCGGTTATGGCCGAGATCGTCGTGAACGTCGAGGCGGGCACGATCGCCGCCGTCATTACTGACTCATCGCGCGAGCACCTGAAGCTGCAGGAAGGCGACCAGGTGACAGTTGTCATCAAGGCCACCGAGGTCATGATCGCCAAGTAACCCGGCAGCCACGCTGCCAGCTGGCCGTATCGGGCTTGCTGCGGTATTAGCCTGGCCCCATGTCCGCAGATCGGGATTCGCCGCTCTCACTCGCCGAATGGCTGGTGCTGTGCCTGGTTTGCGAGCAGCCGACGCACGGGTTCGCGCTGGCCGCGCTGCTCAGTCCTGAGGGCGAGATGGGCCGGGTGTGGCGGGTGCCCAAGCCGGTGGTCTACCGGGCGCTGCAGCGGCTGGCACAGCTCGGCCTCGTTCGGACCATCGAGCAGCAGCCGTCAAGCCACGGTCCTGTCCGCTCGCTTGTCGATGCGACGCGAGCCGGGCGGGACCTGGCCGGGCCGTGGCTCACCAGGCCCGCTGGCCACAACCGGGACGTGCGCTCGGAGCTGCTGATAAAGCTCGCCGTGCTAGCCCGTCGCGATGCAGATCCGCAGCCGCTACTCGACGCGCAGCGCGAGCAGCTGATACCCGTCGCGCGTGCCCTGCAAGACCGGCTGGACGTGGCGACCGGCTTCGACCGGACCATGGTGTTGTGGCGGTGCGAGACCATCGCGGCAACTCTCCGCTTCCTCGACGCGCTGGGTGCTGCTGCCCTTGTGCCGGGCGTGCAACTGTAGTCTCATAGTGACTACTGGCCTTGATCTGCATCTCCGGGCTGGGTAGACGCGCGGAGCTGCGCAGGCCGCCATGGGCGGTGGCCGCCGCCGTCCCCGCACGCAAGGAGATGATCGTTCATGACGGTGACCCTTGACCGCAATGTCGAGGCATTCATCGGCGCCCCGCGTCAGCTGTTCATCAATGGGCAGTGGGTCGACGCGGCCGCTGGCCGGACCTTCGAGACGCCCAATCCGGCGACGGGCGAGACGCTCGCGCACATCGCCGAAGGCGATTCCGAGGACATCAACAGGGCCGTCCGTGCCGCGCGCGCTGCGTTCGATGACGGGCCCTGGAGCCGCATGTCGCCGTCGGAGCGCGGGCGCATCATCTGGCGGATCGGGGATCTGATCCTCGAGCACGTGGACGAGCTCGCCCAGCTGGAGTCGCTGGACAACGGCAAGCCCTTCGCAGTCGCGCAGGCCGCCGACGTGCCGCTCGCCGCCGACCTGTTCCACTACATGGCCGGCTGGGCCACGAAGATCGAAGGCAACACCATCAACATCTCGGTGCCGTACATGCCGGGTGCTAACTTCCACTCCTACACACTGCGCGAGCCCGTCGGCGTCGTGGGGCAGATCATTCCGTGGAACTTCCCGCTGCTGATGGCCGCGTGGAAGCTCGGCCCGGCGCTTGCCACCGGCTGCACAGTCGTGCTGAAGCCCGCCGAGCAGACGCCCCTGACCGCCCTGCGGCTCGCGGAGCTCATCGCCGAAGCCGGAGTGCCCGACGGGGTCGTGAACGTGGTGCCGGGATTCGGTGAGACCGCCGGCGCAGCGCTCGCCGCGCATAACGACGTCGACAAGGTCGCGTTCACTGGGTCCACCGAGGTGGGCAAGCTCATTGTCGCTGCCGCCGGAGCCAGCAACCTCAAGAAGCTGACCCTCGAACTCGGCGGCAAGAGCCCCAACATCGTCTTTGAGGACGCTGAGGACGGCGCGATCGAGGGTGCCGCGAACGCCATCTTCTTCAACCACGGTCAGTGCTGCGTGGCTGGCTCGCGCCTGTTCGTACACCAGAGCAGGTACGACGAGGTTGTCGACGGTGTCGCTGAGATCGCCAAGTCCATCAAGCTCGGTCCTGGCATGGACCCGGGCACCCAGATGGGCCCGCTGGTATCGGATGAGCAGTTCCGCCGGGTCACCGGCTTCCTGGAGTCCGGCAAGTCCGATGGCGCCACCACCTTGGCCGGCGGCGGCCGCCACGGTGACCGCGGTTACTTCATCGAGCCCACTGTGCTCACTAACACGCGCCCGGATATGAAGGTCGTCCGCGAGGAAATCTTCGGACCGGTCGTAGTTGCGGCGCCCTTCAGCAGCCTGGATGAGATCGCCGCCGTCGCGAACGACAGTGAGTACGGCCTCGGCGCCGGTATCTGGACTCGCGACATCTCCAAGGCGCACGCGCTCGCCAAGAAGCTCCGCGCAGGCACCGTGTGGATCAACTGCTACAACGTGTTCGACGCGTCGCTGCCGTTCGGCGGATATAAGCAGTCCGGCTGGGGCCGGGAGATGGGCCACGAGGTCCTGAACAACTACACCGAGGTCAAGGCAGTGACCACGCTGCTCTGAGCTTGGCTGAGCAGGCGGCCTGGTGACAGCATGGCCGCATGGACCTGACAGCTAGCCTGCCGGTGATCGGCGTGGTCCGCACCAGCCATCACGAGCTGGAGACCACGCCGATCCAGGCGGGCCTTAACCGTGCCGAGCATGGCGCCATCGAGATCGCCGAGCGGTATCGAGACGGCCTCGACGGGCTGGCCGGCTTCGACTACGCCTGGCTGCTCGCCTGGCTGGACCGTCCGCGGGATCCGGGCGGCGACGCTCCGCTGCGGCAAGTCCCGTTCCTGCTGCGCCCGCAGCAGCGCAAGATGGGCATCTTCGCTACGCGCGGGCCGCGACGCGTCAACCCGGTCGGACTCAGTCTCATCCAGTTGCTGGAGGTGACCGGCGAGGCCGTCGTGTTCGCCGGCGTTGACCTCCTGGACGGGACGCCGGTCATCGACCTCAAGCCGTACGTGACCCGGTTCGACCGGCCACCCGGCGATCCCAGATGCGGCTGGTTCGACGAGATCACGATGGCGGACGGCACCACGCCCGGACAGCTAGCTCAGCAGTGACCAGCACCTCGCCACCCACTCGCCGCGAGGAGTTTCTCGCCCGTCCCAGCCGGGCAGGAGGGATAGGCGATGGCTGAGACAACCCGCGATGGGCCGATCGTTATCGTCGGCGGCGGCATGGCAGGCGGCAACGCCGCCGTGACGTTGCGGCAAGAAGGCTATCGGGGCCGGCTCACGCTCGTGAGCTCCGAACCCGGAGTCCCGTTTGGCCGCCCGCCGCTATCCAAGACGTATCTGCGGTCAGAAGAGGATCTCGACGGGTGGTACGTCAAGCCGGCCGCCTGGTATGAGGAGAACGAGGTCGAGCGCCCCGGCCAGGCCACCGTCGCGAGCGTGGACACGACTCAGCGGACCGTACTGCTGAGCTCGGGTGAGGAGCTCGGCTATCAGGGCCTGCTGCTCGCCACTGGCGGGCGGCCCCGGCGCTTCACAGTCCCGTCCGCTGACCTGACCGGCATCCACTACCTGCGCACGGTCGCCGACTGCGACGCGATCAAGCGCGCCGTTCGCCCTGGCCTGCGGGCGGTCGTCGTCGGCATGAGCTTCATCGGCTGCGAGGTGGCGGCCTCCCTGACTCAGCTCGGCGTGCAGGTCACCACCGTCTTTCCTGAGCAGGTCCCGCTGCAGCGGGTGCTGGGTGGCGAGGTTGGCGCGGTGATCGGCGCCTTCCACCGCGCGAACGGCGTCGAGCTGCTGTCCGGTGAGCGGCTCGCGGCATTTGAGGGAGCCGGCGCGGTGCAGGCAGCTGTCACTGCCAGCGGCACCCGGATACCCTGCGACCTCGTCGTTGCCGGCATCGGGATAGATCCCGTCGTGCCCATCCTGCACGGCACCGCCGCCGCGCAAGACAACGGCCTGCTCACCGACGAGCTCTGCCGGACGACGGCGCCCGACGTGTACGCGGCTGGCGACGTGGCGAACATCCAGCACCCGCTGTTTGGCCGGGTGCGGGTCGAGCACTACAACAACGCCGAGAAGCAGGGCCGCGCGGTGGCGAAGTCGATGCTCGGCTCGACCGATCCATACGACTACCTGTACACGTTCTGGTCTGATCAGTACGACCACAAGCTCGAGTACGCAGGCTACGCCGCGACCTGGGACGACTTCGTTGTTCGCGGGAGCCTGGACGAGGGGAAGCTGATCGGCTTCTACCTGACTGCCGGTGTCGTCAGGGCGGCCGTGGGCCTGGACCGCGGTGGCGACCCGGAGCTGGACCACGACAGCGAGATGGCGGCCTCCGCCCGGCTGGTCGCCACCGAGGCTCGCCCTGCCCCGGGCCAGCTGGCCGACGATCGCGTCGACCTGTGGTCGCTGGCAAGCGGCGCCTGACGCAGGGCTACGCCGGCGGGGGCCTGGGCCTACCGGGCGTGGACCTACTCGGGCGGCAGGTTCGAGAACAAGGGGATGTTAGCCCCGCTGGCCGGAGCGAGCGGGCTGTCGAGCAGGGCGACGATGAGATCGGCGACGTCGGCAGGGGTCAGCCCCGGCCGAAGGTCGGGATTGGCCCGGCGGAGCATCTCGGTGTCCACGGCGCCCGGGCTCACGCAGATGGCGCTGATGCCGTGCGGCTTACCCTCGACCGCGATCATCTCGGTCAACCCGATCACGCCGTATTTGGAGACGTTGTAGGCGGCCAGTCCGGGAAACTTCTCCGTTCCGTAGACACCGGAAAGTGAGCCAAGGGTCACGATCCGGCCCTCCCCAGCCTGGCGCATGGCGGTGAACGCCGCGCGACAGCACAGGAATGAGCCAGTCAGGTTGACGCCGAGCGTCTCCGCCCAGAGCTCCGGTGTGGTGTCGTCGAACCGGGCAACCTCAAGCACGGCGGCCGCGCACACCAGAGCTGCGACGGTGCCCTCCGCCTCGGCGGCAGCAAACAGGCGCGCGACATCGCCAGCGCTGCTGACGTCCGCTCGCACTGGCGTCGCGTCGCCGCCCGCGTGGTGGATGCGCTCAGCGACCGCGCCGAGTGCCTCGCCATCGCGGGCCGCGAGTACCACGTGCGCTCCGGCGGCCGCCACGGCCTGCGCGGTGGCCGCGCCGATGCCCCGGCTGGCGCCGGTGACGACCGCCACGCGGCCGGCCAGCCAGTGCCGCCGGTCATCCCCCGGCTGCGATTCCCGCGCCGGGGGCGCGAACCCGCCCGTAGAGGTGCTCATGAGCGTCCAGACTCCGTTCCAGGTCGAGATGGCGTTCGGCGTGGCCGCGGCAGGCCGCGCGCGAGAGGCCGGGTATCCGGCGGATGCTGTCCGCGGCGGCGCTCAGATCGCCGGGCGCGATTAGGAAGCCGGTGATCCCGTCCGCGATCACTTCGGCGAGCCCGCCGCGGCGGAACGCGACCACGGGAGTCCCGCACGCCTGGGCCTCCGCGGCGGCCATGCCGAAGGGCTCATCCCACAGCGATGGGGCCAGCACCACCGCCGCGCGGGCCATCGCGGTCCACAGCGACGATCTGGCCACTCCCGGATGAACACGGACACCGGTCAGACTACGCCGCGGGTCAATCTGCTCTCGGCCGTACGCGGCGTCATAGGCGTCCCCGTAGACATCGATGTCGATACCAGCGAGCCGGGCAATGTCGATCGCCTCGGCGGCGCCCTTCTCGGGACTCAGCCTGCCCCCGAAGACAGCGCCGCTGCCAGCGTCGGGCGACCACGGTATGACCCGAGTCGGCACATAAGGCGGCAGGACCGCGTCGACCGTCGCGACTTGCCCCCACGAGCGCGACTGGAACGCAGAGACGACGGCGACGGCGGGCCGCCGCCGTCCGCTCACCGCCGTATCGCGGAGCGCAGCCACCATCGCCGGCTCGGGCGGCAGGTGCAGCGTATGCACGACGGGCACGGTCAGCGCGCCAGCCAGGCTGATGGCCGGGGCATCGAAGGCGTGATTGTGGACGACGTCGTACCGGACCTGACCGAGCAGCGCGTAGACGCGCGCAAAGGCCAGCGCGGTCACGTCCTGGTCGCGGGGTGCCGGGCCGGCGGCGCGGTACAGCGTGGCGGCCAGGGACCTGTGATCGACACCCGAGTCGATCACCGTGACTCCCGGTATCTGCGATCCCGACGCCGCGTAGACGTGGACTTCGTGGCCGCGCCCGGTCAGACCGCGAGACAGATCAGCGACAAAGGCCTGCGAGCCGCCCCCCTGCGGTTCCCGGATCGCCGAGACTAGCGGGGCCACGATCGCGATCTTCATGCCGCGATGACCTTGAAAGCGAGGTCGCGTGGCGGGTTGTAACCCAGCACGTCATAGGGGACTCGCGGGCTGCCCCGGCGCCGGACTTCGCGGGTCGCGTGCGGGTAGAAGATCTCTGCCAGCTCTACCGCTTCGTCATGGCTTGCGAACCCGAGCGACATCGGCCCGGCAAAACTCACGTAGTGGTAGCCATGGGCGGCGAGCCAGTCAATGTTGTTCGGCCACACGATGACTGCGCAGCCGCCCGGCCGGCAGACTCGCTCGACCTCGGCCAGGCCGGTGTCGCCGCCATGCACCGCAGACGGCGTGAGAACCGAGCACGCGATGACCAGATCGGCGCAGCCACTGGCGACAGGGAGGTCATCGAAATAGCCGTGAGCCACCGTGACCCGGTCGGCCCAGCCGGCCGCGGCGAGTTTGCGCTGGAGAATGTGACGGAACGGCGCCACCGGCTCGACCGCGACGATCTCTCGCGCGCGCTCGGCCAGGTCCAGCGTCAGGCGTCCGGTACCCGCGCCGACCTCGACGATCCTGTCCACGCTGGCAGGCAGCCAGCGCAGGATGCCCGGATGGAGGTTCTCCGCCGTGGCCAGCCGGTCGTAGAGATCAGGTTCCAGCCGGTACAGCAGTTCCCACGCCAGGGTGAGGTCGGATTGCGGGTCACCACCAGCGGGAACGAGGCGGCTTGACTCCGCGCAACTCAGCACGGCGAGGTCGGCGACTGTGTAACGGCGGCGCAATTCGCGTCCGCGGCCGTCCGCACGCTCAGCCGTGATCGCCCACCTCGGCCCAGTTCTTATCGGTTTCCGACACGCGCACTGATCGCAGCAAGCCCCCCGGCAGCTCGGGCTGGAGCCGTTCCCAGAAGGCCAGGGCGAGGTTCTCGGCGGTCGGGATCCGCCCCGCCAGCCACGGCACGTCGGTATTCAGATTGCGGTGGTCCACGTCGTCGATGATCAGCCGGCAGACAACGTCCGACAGGTCTTTGAGATCCCAGACGTACCCGCTGGCGTCATCAATCTTGCCGGCCACGACGACTTCCAGCACATAGTTGTGCCCATGCAGATTGACGCACTTCCCGAACAGGCGCCGGTTCTCCTCGTCGGACAGAGCAGGGTCGCGTAGCTGGTGCGCGGCGTTAAAGGATTCGCGGCGGCTCGCCAGCACGGTCGGCGGGCTCGTCATGACCAGCCGCCCGCAGCAGGGCCCGTCCGCAGATCACGAAGTTCAGCCATCGCATCCCCAACCGATATGCATCGCTTCTCCCCCGAAGCCGTTACCAGGCCGGCGCTCGCAGGCGCGCTCCGCCTGAACAGAAGCTTACGACGGGCCAGCGGCTCAGCGGGGGCTGGATCCCGGCCGGCGACGGCGGCGGAGTCTGCGGGTGGCCACGGGCACCACCACGAGCGCCGCGATTCCGACGCTGAGGGCGATCAGCCGGGTGCTGCTGTAGCGGACCGGGACCAGGCTGTACCGGCTTGTGGTGACCGTGCCATCCGAGCGCAAGGCCACCCCGAAGCTGATCGCGGTCACCCCGGACGGGACCGCGGGCGGGGTCCACTTCACCTGGGTCCAGCCCGGTGCTGCGGCCATCGGCGGACTGCTGACCCAGAACTTCCAGGTGCCGACGGACGTCCGGGAGTAGACGTTGAACGTCACTGGCTGGCTCGACTTGTACCAGGCGCCGAGCGTGTAGCTGCGGCCCGGCGACACCGTCGGCGCGCATTCACCCAGGTCCAGGGCGGGCAGCAGCTGGGCCGTGCCGGATGTCCGCCCCGTTACCGAGACAAGCTCGGCGCCCGCGCCGGCGGGCCCGCCCCGGCCGAGGTACTGGAAGGTCGCCTGATTCGTGCCGTACCTGGCTGTCTGGAAACAGGCCGGGACGCCGCCCGCAGTGACCAGGGCGAGGCGGGAGTTGGCTACTCCAGGCGGCCGGATCCGTGGCGGGCGCGGACCCGTCACGGCTGGCCGGACCGGGCCCCCGACCACCTGGCGAACGGTCTGCACACTCACCCCGTGCCTCGCTTGCTGGGACAGCCAGGCGAGCACGTTGCTGAGTTCCGCGCGGGTCACGCCCAGCGCGCAGGCCTGGGCGCAGACGTCGTGGACGGTGAAGATGATCCAGCCGCCGCCATGGTTCTGCGCGCCGGTGACGATCTGCTCGAACGTGGCCGCAGTCCAGTTGGTGCCGACCGACGACACCTCGATGGGGGCACGCAGCAGGTACGGGTTCTGCGGCGGGATCGTCTCGGCCCAGGCGCAGTGCGGGCACAGACCCGCGCCGCGAAGCTGGCCGGTGCCGAGTCCGGAGTTGTAGCCGCAGCGCTGCGCGAGAGTTTCGAGAGTCCGGCTAGCCTCCGCAAACGGGTAGGCGAAATCGGTGACGCGGAATCCCCAGCGCGTCAGGTTGACCCGGTCGTCACAGATTTCCCGTTGCGCCTCGGCGGCCGGAAACCCGGTGAGCGGAAGGTGCCCCACGGACAGGCCGCCGATCTCGTTACCAGCCGCGGCGATCTGGCGGATGTCGGGAAGTGTCAGGTATGGCGAGTGTGCACAGCCGGGATCGGTTGCGGTCTCGCAGACATAACCGGACGGCACGTAGAAGGTCGCGTGCATCCGATCCTGCTCGAAGATCGGCAGCGCGCCCATCTGGTCCGCGAGGCCGCCACCCCACGTGAAGGTGACCACTGTCCTGGCCGCCGCAGGCGCCCCGCCGGTCGCGACTTGTGCCTTGGCAGGCGCCGCGCTCAGGGTAAGCACGACAGCCGCCAGCGCGGTGGCCCCGAGCACGGTGGCCCCGAGCACGGTGGCCCCGAGCACGGTAGCTCGACGGGACATTTCGGTTGGCAGTCCGATCCGGTGACTATTGGGTGCGCTTCGCGCGGTTGCAGCCGGGCTGCAACCCTGGTGTCACTTATCTCCGCCCCGATCTCTAGTCACGGACAGAGCGGAGTCAACCTTAGGTAATAACCTCGTCAGTGACCGGCGATCTGACCGCCGTCGATGTGCACGACCTCGCCCGTGATGAATGGCGACGATTCCAGGAACAGGATGCCGTTGACGATGTCGCTGATCTGGCCCACTTTCCCCATCGGGGCAAGCTTGGCGGCCGCCGCATAGCTGTCCTCCGAATGCATCGGCGTCTGGATGACGCCAGGCGCGACAGCATTCACCCGGATGCCGCGCGTGGCGTATTCGACAGCCAGGGACCGGGTGGCCGCGGCGACGCCGCCCTTCGTGAGGGAGGTCAGGACAGACGGCTCGCTCGAGTGGGCGTAGTCGACGATAGTCGTGGTGATGTTGACGACGTGGCCGCCGCCTGCTATCAGCATTTCCGCGATTGCGCGCTGCGTCAGCCGGAAGAAGCCGGTGAGGTTGACCCCAACGACCAGGGCATAGTCCTCAGGGGTGTAATCCGTGAACGGCTTGGAGATGAACGCGCCGGCATTGTTGATCAGCGTGTCCACGCGCCCGAAGCGCTCGAGCGCTTCATTGATCACCCGGTCGGCGGCCGCCGGGTCGGCGATGTCTCCAGGTACGGCAAGGATCTCCCGGTCCGGCGAGGGCTCGATGGCCCGCGAGTTCGCCACGACCGACCAGCCTTCGCGCCGGTAGGCGGCGACCAGGCCGGCGCCAATGCCCTGAGACCCGCCGGTGATGACGGCCACCTTGGGCCGGTCCTGGCCGATCATGAGCCAGCCAGCGGTGGGTCGCTGGGGTGCGGGCTCAGCGGCGTGGTCTTGATGGTCATCCAGCTGTACAGCGGCAGTGCAGCAAGGACCGACTGCATCCCGGCGGCGTCGTCAGCGCTCCATAGGCCGAGCGTGCGTGCGTGGGCGGCGCTGGCCGGGAGCGTCCACAGGCGCATCAGGTGGCCCTGCCCGGCCAGGACCCTGGCGCGGTCAGCCTCGCGGGCCTCGGTGTCGGCCACGGTCGATTCGGGCGTGCCGTCGGGGACCTCGATCGTCATGGTGACGAGGTACTCGACGGCTAGCGGGGCGCGGCCGGCCGTGCCGGGGTCGTTCGGGTGCCGCCCGAGCGGCGTGACCTCGTCGGTGCGCCAGATTCGCAGCGGCATCGAGGCGAGAACTTGCTCAAGGTGGTCGGCGTCGGCGGCGGCGAAGAGTCCGAGCGACCGCCATTCGCCCGGCGCCAGCGGCGGCCGCCAGAGGCGGATCAGCTGGCCCTGAGCCGCCAGCTCGGCCGAGTGGGCCGCTTCGCGAGCCTTGATGTCGTCGACCGCCTGCCCAGGGGTGCCGTCGGGCACGTGGGTAGTCATGGTGACGAGGAAGTCCATCGCTATCCGCACTTTCTGCGGCGCCCAGCCGCCGATCCTGGACGCGAGCCCAGGGCGCGATGCCCTGGGCTCGCCTTGAATGGAAGCTACGTGTTCGGCAGGCCGAGATACGGGAACTCCGGCATCAGGTCATCGTGGGGCGTGAGGCCGTCGGAGCCGACTTGTCCGTTGGTCAGCCAGGCGAACCGGGCGCTGTAGACGTCGTCGGTCAGGATGCGCCCGTTGGGATAGGTGGCCGGCTGATCCCGGTCGTAACGCAGGATGTCCGGGAGCACGATCCGGGCTTTCGCAACAGCTTCGTCGTGGGAGTAGCCGCCCTTGTCCTCCAGCAGCTGCGACCACGGGTCCAGGTAGTTCGCGACGTCGTCGACCGGCTGCCGGGCGTTGTACTCGTCCTTCTGGTCGTCGGGGTTGATGAACGGATTGATGGTCGGGTGACCGCCGCGGTCCATCTGCACAAGCTGGCCGTCACGGTGCAGGCTGATGCTGGCCCACACGCCGATCTCCGGGCCTGGCCCGAGCATGTCGCTGGGTGCCTCCACGGCGATGGACAGGATGTTCTTGCCCGCGAAAGTGTCCTGCCCGGTCCACTGGAATCCGTGCAGGGCGCCTTCGGCGTCGGCGAAGAACGGATCGCTGCGGACGCCGGCGAACAGCCGGACCGGGCCGGCCTGGACCGGCTGCGCGGCCGCGTCAAAACCGACGGGCGCGTCCTCAACGAGCACCTGGCCGACGGCGTCGGGAAGCTCGGCCTGGCTGCCGCTGGTGTACAGGGCTGTCGCGGTCTGCCTGCCGTGCTGCGGTGGCGAGAAGACGACCGAGAACGCGGCGTCGGCCAGTGCGTCACCGTCGTTATCGATGTTGAGCCGGTACACCGCGTCCGGATGGAACTCCGACCGCATCAGGAACGGGTCGGAGTCCATGATGAGCACGGTCTTGTCGTGGTCGGCTGGAGACTGGAACACGTACAGGTCACAGAAATCCAGGCGCGGGTCGCCGCCCGGAGACTTGATGTTGGCAGCGCTGAAGTGATTCGACATCCGTGGCTCCTTTGCTGCAGGCCGTGTCTTAAGTAAGGGCCGGGTAAGGATCCAGAGGGCGGCTACCAGCAGGCAGCCTGCCGCCACACACAGCAAGCTAGCACCGGACCTCGACCCGGCCGCTGACCACCCCCGGCGGGTGCGGCTACGCTCCGATCATGCCTGCCGCCTGCTATCTGGTAGGGCCGTGAGGTGACTGACGGCGCTGATCTTATGCACGTCCTTGTTGCCATGGGGCTCACCTATGCACTCGGGTTCGAACGGGATCTGCGTGGCTCCGCGGCAGGCGATCGCGTGTTCGCGCTCATCGGCATCGCTGCCGGGCTCGTCGGGGTCTTCGCGATCGACGGATCGCCTAATGCGCTGCAGGGTGTCCTGACGGGCATCGGCTTCATCGGCGCCGCTGTCTTGTTCCGCCAGGATCTGGGCAAGGTGCAGCTAGTCAGGGGACTGACGACGGCCGGGGCGCTGTTCGCCGCCGTGACCATCGGTGCCGCTGCGGGCGAAGGACGGCTGGTGATTGCTACTGTCGTCACCGCCATCACGCTGCTGGTGCTGGAAGTCCGGTACATCCCCGGCCTGATGCTGCTGGACGGCCGCCGCTGGGCCGGGCGGTTCCGCAACGACGAGAACGCGCCGCCGCCGCTGCCGCTCGGACGATCTGGCGAGGAACCGGGCAAGGGATCTGACGGTCAGTGACGGCCGAGCGCGACAGCGGCGTTGAACACGTCCAGAGCTGAGCTTTGCCTGCTGGCGTCGGCCGAGTCGAACGGCCCGGCCCAGCACACGCCGAACTGGTTCTTGTCATTCCGGCTGTTGGCCCAGATGGACAGTGCGTTGCGCACGATGAAGTCGCGGTACTCCGGGCGCGGGCTGCGGGAGTAGAAGTCGCACAGGTTGCGGGCGAAGATGCCTTTGAACTGGCTCCCGTCCTCGCGCCGGCGGAGCATCCGGGCTTCACCAGGCTCAGTGAGGATGCCCGGCACGCTGGCGGATGGTGGCGTCGTGAGCTCGCGCAGCGCCGCGTCCGCGATGGATTCGCCGTACCGCAGGAAGGCGGTGTCGCCCGTGATGTCGTGGAGGTCGGCGAGCCCGCCCAGGATCACGCCCTGGTTGTAGGTATACGCGGCCTTGCCGTTGTTCCGGCAGTCCGCTGTGAGCCCGTCGTTGACCAGGCCCTGCTGGCCGACCATGCCGCTGGCACTGAACCAGCGCCATTCCCGCAGCGCCCAGTCCAGATAGCGGTCGTCGCCGCCGGGCGATCGCAGGTGCAGCCGGGCCGCAAGCGTAAGGAACAGCTCGTTCGTGATGGCGTTCTTGTAGGTCCGGTCCTCGTTCCACCACAGGCCGCCGCCACAGGTATCGTCCCAGGCGGTGATCATGTTGTCGAAGATGCGCCGGGCCGAGTCCAGGTAGCGTGCCTCGCTGGTCAGGTCGTACGCCCTGATCCAGGCCAGTGCCCACCAGCCGTTGTCGTCGAAGAAGCGGTTGACAAAGTCGGCATGTCGGCGCCCGGCGGCGCGGAACGTCCGGTGGATCACGAAGGCGTAGCTTCGGTCCCCGGTCCGCTGGGTGTAGTCGATGACCCCCGTCAGCGCGTTGGCCGCGTTCCACCAGCCAGTTGTCCGCCACCGCCCGGTCCACCGGCAATACCAGCGCTGCAGCGCAGCCATCCCGGCGGCCGCGTACGCGCTGAAGTCAGGCTGCGCTGTCACGTGGGCATCTCATCAGATTAGCGCCCGGTGGGCTGGCGGCCGCGCTGACGACGGCCGGAAGCGGCGCAGCCGGAGGCTGTTGGAGACGACGAATACCGAGCTGAACGCCATCGCCGCGGCGGCGATGAGCGGATTGAGGTAGCCGGCGGCAGCGAGCGGGATGGCGGCGACGTTGTAGGCGAATGCCCAGAACAAGTTGCCCTTGATGATGCGCAGCGTGCGCCGGGACAATCCGATCGCGTCTGGTATCGCGAGCAGGTCGCCGCGGATCAGGGTGAGGTCGGCCGCTTCCATGGCGGCGTCGGTACCGGTGCCCATGGCCAGTCCGAGGTCGGCCTGGGCCAGCGCGGCGGCGTCGTTCACGCCGTCGCCGACCATGGCGACGACCCGGCCTGATTCCTGCAGGCGCCTGATGACGTCGGCTTTGCCCGCGGGCATCACCCCGGCAATGACCTCGCCGATCCCCACGGCAGCCGCGACATTCTCGGCAGCCCGCTGGTTGTCGCCGGTGAGCAGGACCGGTCGCAGCCCCATGCCGACCAGCTCGGTCACTGCCTGTGCAGAGGTCGCCTTCACCGTGTCGGACACGACCAGCACGCCGCGCGCCGCGCCGTCCCAGCCGGCGAAGACCGGGGTATGCCCGGCGGCCTCCGCCGCGGCGGCGCGGGCCGCCAGGCCGGCCGGGATGGACTGGGTCCAGCGGTCCGCCGCCCAGTCCCGGCGCCCCGCAACGACCGCGTGGCCGTCAGCGACTCCGGTGACGCCGAGGCCGGCGTGGCTCGCGAAGTCAGCCACGTCAGGCAGGCTCGGGCCGAGCCTGTCCTTCGCACCGGCCGCGATCGCAGCGCCGATCGGGTGGCTGGAGGCATCTTCAACCGCCCCGGCTAGCCGCAGCACCTCGGCCGGATCCTCGCCCGCGCCCGTCGTCACGTCGATCAGGGTCATCTTCCCCGTCGTCACGGTGCCGGTCTTGTCGAGAACCACGGTGTCGATGATGCGCGTGGACTCCAGCACCTCCGGACCCTTGATCAGGATTCCCAGCTGTGCGCCGCGGCCGGTGCCGGCCAGCAGCGCGGTGGGGGTAGCCAGGCCCATCGCGCACGGGCAGGCGATGATGAGCACGGCCACCGCGGCGGTAAACGCGGCGCCGGCGGACGCGCCGGCAGCCAGCCAGCCGGCCAGCGTCAGCAGCGAGATGACAAGGACAACGGGAACGAAGACGGCGGAGATGCGGTCGGCTAGCCGCTGCACCGGTGCCTTGCTGGCCTGGGCGTCGGACACGAGCCTGGTGATCTGGGCAAGCTGGGTGTCCGCGCCGACCGCGGTCGCGCGGACCACTAGGAGGCCGCTGATGTTCACGGTCGCCCCGGTGACGCGGTCGCCCGCAGCAACCTCGGCCGGCACAGGTTCCCCGGTCAGCATCGAGACGTCGACGGCGGAGCCGCCGGCTTCCACCACACCGTCGGCGGCGATCTTCTCGCCCGGCCGGACGACGAACCTGTCTCCCGCGGCGAGCTGGACCGCGGGGATCCGCTCCTCGCGCCCGTCGCGCAGTACCGCGACGTCCCTGGCGCCGAGTTCCAGCAGCGCCCGCAGCGCGGCGCCGGCGCGGCGCTTGGCACGCGCCTCCAGATAACGCCCGAGGAGCACCAGCGCGGTCACCCCTGCGGCGGCCTCCAGGTAGATGTCGCCAGTCCCCGCGCCTCGAGCCAGCACGCCGACGCTCATGTGGGCGCCAGCGTCGCCGGCCGTGCCGAAGACCAGCGCGCACAGCGACCACAGGTAGGCGGCACTTACTCCGGCGGAGATCAGGGTGTCCATCGTCGCGGCACCATGCCGCGCGTTGGCCAGCGCGGCCCGGTGGAAGGGCCACGCGCCCCAGACCGCCACCGGAGTGGCCAGCACCAGCGAAACCCACTGCCAGCTCGGGAACTGCGCCGCCGGCACCATCGCCAGAATCACTACCGGGACAGCCAGCGCCGCCGACACCACCAGCCGGCGCCGCAGCGGAGCCGGCTCATCCCGGTCACCCGGCGGCCGCGCGCCCGGCGGCACGGCATCGTCGGCGGCCTGCGGCAGGGCGGCGGTATATCCGGCCTGCGCGACGGCCGCGAGCAGCTCATCCATGCCGACCGCGTCAGGGAAGGTAATCCGAGCGGTCTCGGTGGCAAAGTTGACGGTCGCCGCGACCCCGTCCAGCTTGCTGAGCTTCCGCTCGATCCGCGCCGCGCACGAAGCACATGTCATGCCGCTGATCGCCAAGTCAACGGTGTGCTGGTCGACACCGTGCTGCCCGACGCTGTGCTGGTCGACACTGGGCAGCGGGCCGTCGCCACGCACGCCCGGCCGGTCAGCGATGACGGCGCTCACAAGTCTCGCCTCTCTCTCAGGCAGGCGGGTAGATCCAGGCCGGTGCTCACGCACCGGCCAGGTGGTACCCACCGGCCTCGGTCAGCGCGGCCGCGACCGCCTGACGGTTCAGCGGCCTGTCGGCGGTCACGGTCACTAGCGACTCACCCGCGGGGACAATCTCGACGCGGATCGCGGACACTCCGTCGAGCCTGGCGAGCTCCCCGGTCACCGCGTGCGCGCAGTGATCACAGGTCATTCCTGTCACCTGGAACGTCGTGCTGCCTGTCATCGTGCGCCTGGACAGCCGAACGCGATCAACGGCGCGGTCACGACCGCACCAGTCGGGCGACCGCGTCCGACGCCTCACGGATCTTGATGTCGGCGGACTCACCGCCCTCGGCGATGGCCTGTGCGACGCAATGCCCCAGGTGCTCTTCGAGCAGGCCGAGCGCGACCGACTCGAGGGCACGGGTAGCCGCCGAGACTTGGGTGAGGATGTCGATGCAGTACTTGTCTTCCTCGACCATTCGCTGCAGCCCGCGTACCTGGCCCTCGATCCGCCGCAGGCGACGCAGGTAGTCCGCCTTGTTTTCGGTGTATCCGTGCACGTTGCCTCCCCGAGGGTTCCTGGCCAACATACCATACCCCCGTCGGGTATCCAGGCGAGCTGTACCTGGGCGAGCCGAGGCGAGGACGTCCAGGCCGGCCGTCGCGGGGCCGGCCTGGACGTCATGATCAGACCAGGTCGAACCGGTCGAGGTTCATTACCTTGTCCCAGGCCGCCACGAAGTCTGAGACGAACTTTTCCTTCGCGTCGTCGCTGGCGTAGACCTCCGCCACCGCGCGCAACTCGGAGTTCGACCCGAAGACGAGGTCGACACGGCTGCCGGTCCACTTGACCTGGCCGGTGGCCGCGTCGCGGCCCTCGAACGTGTGGGCGTCCTCGGACGTCGGGTGCCACGTCGTCCCCAGGTCGAGCAGGTTGCTGAAGAAGTCGTTGGTCAGCAGCCCTGGCGTCGTGGTGAGCACGCCAAGCGGCGACTGCTGGAAGTTCGCACCGAGGACCCGTAGGCCGCCGACGAGGACCGTCATCTCCGGGGCGCTCAGGGTGAGCAGGTTCGCCCGGTCGATCAGCAGGTACTCGGCTGGCAGCCGGGTGCCCTTCCCGACGTAGTTGCGGAAGCCGTCGCTGGCCGGCTCGAGCGGCGCGAACGATTCCGCATCGGTCTGCTCCTGCGACGCGTCCGCTCGGCCAGGCCGGAAGGGGACCTCGACATCGACGCCTGCGTCCCTGGCTGCCTTCTCCACAGCCGCGCCGCCAGCCAGCACGATCACGTCGGCCAGCGAGACTTGCTTGCCGCCGGTCTGGGCGGCGTTGAAGGCGTCCCGGATGCCGGTCAGGGCCTGGAGCACCGTCGCCAGCTGGTCGGGGTCGTTGACTTGCCACCCGTTCTGAGGCTCGAGGCGGATGCGCGCGCCGTTGGCGCCGCCGCGCTTGTCGCTGCCGCGGAAGGACGAGGCCGACGCCCAGGCGGCGGATACCAGCTGGGACACCGACAGGCCCGAGGCGAGGATCTGGCCCTTGAGTGCGGCGACATCGCCCGAGTCGATGCGCTCGTAGGTCACGGCCGGCAGCGGGTCTTGCCAGATCAGCGGCTCGGCCGGGACTTCAGGCCCGAGGTAGCGCGCGATCGGGCCCATATCGCGATGGGTCAGCTTGAACCACGCGCGGGCGAAAGCGTCAGCGAGCGCATCCTGATCCGCCATGAAGCGCCGCGAGATCGGCTCGTAAATCGGATCGAACCGGAGCGAAAGGTCGGTTGTCAGCATCGTCGGCACGCGGCGCTTCGACGGGTCGTGAGCGTCCGGGACGGTGCCCGCCCCGCCGCCGTTCTTCGGCTGCCACTGGTGCGCTCCGGCCGGGCTCTGGGTCAGCTCCCACTCATAGCCAAACAGGATGCGGAAGAAGCTATTGTCCCAGGTCGTCGGAGTGTCGGTCCAGGTGACCTCGAGACCGCTGGTGATCGCGTCGCCGCCCTTGCCAGTGCCGTACGTGCTCTTCCAGCCGAGGCCCTGCTGCTCGAGCGGGGCAGCCTCGGGATCGGGGCCGACCGAATCCGCCGGGCCTGCGCCGTGTGTCTTGCCGAAGGTGTGACCGCCTGCGATCAGGGCCACCGTCTCCTCGTCGTTCATCGCCATCCGGCGGAACGTCTCGCGGATGTCGCGAGCCGCGGCGAGCGGATCCGGGTTGCCGTTCGGTCCCTCCGGGTTCACGTAAATGAGACCCATCTGGACCGCGCCCAGGGGATTCTCGAGCTGGCGGTCGCCGGTGTAGCGCTCGTCGCCGAGCCAGGTGGTCTCAGGACCCCAGTAGACGTCCTCTTCGGGCTCCCAGACGTCCTCGCGGCCGCCGCCGAACCCGAAGGTCTTGAAGCCCATCGACTCCAGGGCGACGTTGCCGGTCAGGATCATGAGATCGGCCCACGAGAGCTTCTGGCCGTACTTCTTCTTGACGGGCCACAGCAGCCGGCGCGCCTTGTCGAGGCTGACGTTGTCAGGCCAGCTGTTGAGCGGGGCGAAGCGCTGTTGACCGGACCCGGCGCCGCCGCGGCCGTCGCTGATGCGATAGGTGCCTGCGCCGTGCCACGCCATCCGGATCATGAGCGGGCCGTAGTGACCGAAGTCAGCCGGCCACCAGTCCTGGGATGTCGTCAGCACTGCCGCGATGTCGCGCTTCACCGCGGGGAGGTCGAGGGTCTTGAACGCCTCGGCGTAGTTGAACTCCGCCCCCAGGGGGTTGGCCACCGCAGGGTTGTGAGCGAGGATCTTGAGGTTGAGCCGGTTCGGCCACCAGTCACGGTTGGCGTCACCCATCGTGGGGTGTGTGCGGCCGTGCACGATTGGGCAGCCCCCGCTCTCAGGGGTCGAGCCCTCGATATCTACTGGATCATGGTTCTCGGACATCGCAATCCTTCCGGACTTGGCGCATGACGGCGCTCAGGAACTTCGGGCGGTGGAACAGTCGGGGCAGAGGCCCCAGTAGACGACCTCGGCCTCGCCGATCGAGAAGCCGTGATCGTCAGACGCTGTCAGGCACGGCGCCTCGCCGACCGCGCAGTCAACGTCAGCGAGGACGCCGCACGACCGGCACACGACGTGGTGGTGGTTGTCCCCGACACGTCCCTCGAACCGGGCCGGGCTGCCCGCCGGCTCGATGCGGCGTACGAGACCTGCCGCGGTAAGCGCGTGCAGGGCGTCATACACGGCTTGAAGGGAGATATGACGGACGCGATCGCGGATCCCGGACGCGATGGCCTCGACCCCGAGGTGGTCACCATCCCGGACGGTCTCGAGCAGCGCGACGCGGGCGGCCGTGACCCGCAGGCCAGCCCCCCGTAGCTCCTCGGCGATTGTCGGAGCCTCCGCTGCGGTCATCTCGCCCAGCCTGCCTTCGTAAACACGAACGGTCCAAGACAACGAATGATGCAACTCTACCGAGGGCCTCGGCGGAGCCGAATCTGGGGCTCCCTCGCCTGACAGCGACTTGGCCGGGCGGCCATACTTGTCAGCATGGTTGACGACACAGCGCGGGATCGGGCCATCTATCAGGCGCTGAAGGCAGCCGATGAAGTCGCTGCAGCCCTTCAGACGCACTTGATCGAAGAGCATGGAGCGGAGCCCGAGCGCGCCGCGGCGCAGAGCGCTGCCACGAACTCGCTGAAGCTCCTTCGGCAGGCTCGTGAGCGGCTTGGCCAGGGACTGCGCGCGATTGAGGCCGACAGCATCGCCGAGTCTGACGGGATCTCACTGCGCAACCGGTGATGGGGCAACCGGTGCCGCCTGTCAATGCTGCTCCCACCAGGGCCGGCGTGGCGGCTCGTTGCCGCCCGTCACAGGCGGGGCCGGGGCGCGCGGGCCGGCCGAGTGGCGTGCGTGCGCGGCCGCGGTGTCAAGGAACGGCGGCGGCTCGGTGGCGGGCAGACCGCCGTCTTCGCCTCGGGCGCCGACCTTCGCATAGCCGAGGAACAGCACTCCGCTGACGAGCGTGACCAGGATCCAGATGACGTGGCCGTTGACCAGGCTCCAGTCATTCAGGCCGTGCAAGATGGCGGCCGCCACCAGGCCAATCCAGCAGACGGCGTACCACTTGTGCCGGCTGGTGACAGCAAGGCCGATGAAGTAACCGGTCAGGCCTGACCAGCAGGCGTGGCTGATCGGATCAGTCAGAAACCGCCACACAAAGTTCAGGATGAAGTCCAGGACTGGCCCGATCAGAGCAGCGAACAACGAGCTCGTCGCGGAGTTGCCGGTACGGATCAGGTGCTCGATGGTCGGCAGCGCAGCATGCACCGTCAGGTAGAACTGCTCGACTCCGTTGATCGTGAAGTACCGCACGACCTCGCTCGCGCCGAACGCCAGTCCGCTGACCGCGCCGAGGAACAGATAGTCCTTGGGCGTTAGCGAGTGGCTGCGCCGGTAGATCAGCGCGACAATGACGATCGGCAGCGCCTTGGCCAGTTCTTCCGGCAGCCCGATAGTGACGATGCTGCTGATCAGGCTCGAATTACTGTCATTCAGCGCGGTCTCCAGCGCCACGGCCAGCGGTATCTCGGTGACGATCGCCGTGACAATGATCAGGGCCAGCATGGTCCTGGTGACATGCTCCGGCCGGACGATGACTCCCAGCAGCAGCAGCCACGCCAGCGCGAAGTAGGCGGCGAAGATCCACGCAACCTCGTCGAAGGTCTGCGGCCTGGCGCTCAGGCCCAGCAGGACCAGGGCGAACGAGGGCACACAGATGAGCGCCAGGAATAGCAGGACGGGCCAGCTTCGCAGCGCATTATGGCGCACCCAGTCGCCGAGTGGCAGCAGATCACTGGCCGCCGGCATCCCTCGGTGCGCGCCTGGTGGCGTGGCCGGGTCGGCCCTGGACGGTCCATGCGGTTCGGCTGGATGGTCGGGCATTGTGGGGGCTTATCCCCAGGCACGTTGGATCCCACCCCTCAAGTCGCCGATGCCTGAATGTCACAAGCCGGAACGGGCATGCTCGTCGGAGCTGGCGCCGAGAAACGCCAAAGCATGTCAATGGGGGTATATCGGCATGGAGATCGTGGATGTGCCCATCGGGTTGACCGCCACCGGCACCCGGCGCGAGTTCGACAGCCTGGGCGACGTGCAAGTGCCCGCCGATCAGTACTGGGGCGCCCAGACCCAGCGCAGCCTGCAGCACTTCAATATCGGCCACGACCGGATGCCCGCTGAGGTGTACCACGCCTACGGCCACGTCAAAAAGGCGGCCGCGCGGGTCAACACTCAGGCCGGCCGCCTGCCGGAGTGGAAGGGTCAGCTCATCCAGCGGGTGTCCGACGAGGTGATTAGCGGCGCGCTTGACGCTGAGTTTCCCCTGTATGTGTGGCAGACCGGGTCGGGTACCCAGTCCAACATGAACGTGAATGAGGTCATCGCCAACCGATGCATCCAGCTGACCGGCGGCACGCTGGGCTCGCAGCAGCCGGTCCACCCCAACGATCACGTGAACATGGGGCAGTCCAGCAACGACACCTTCCCGACCGCCATGCATATCGCCGCGCATCAGATGACCGCCAGGAAGACTGTCCCGGCGCTCAGGCGGCTGCGCGATGCCATGGAGCGCAAGTCGAAAAAGTGGGCTGACACGGTCAAGATCGGCCGGACGCACCTGGAGGACGCCACCCCGCTGACCGTGGGCCAGGAGTGGTCCGGCTACGCCAGTGCCCTGGATGACGCCATCGCCGAGGTGCGGCACGCCACCGATGGCCTGCTGCAGCTGGCGATGGGCGGTACGGCGGTGGGGACCGGGCTGAACGCCCCGGCGGGGTTCGGGGAGCAAGTCGCTGCTGAGATCGCGGCGTCGACCGGGACGGCGTTCAAGACTGCCGCCAACAAGTTCACCGCGCAGGGCACCCTGGACCGGATGGTGCGCGCCCACGCAGGCCTCAAGGCTGCGGCCGTAACCCTCTTCAAGATCGCTAATGACCTGCGGTGGCTGGGATCCGGGCCCCGCACGGGCATCCACGAGCTGATCCTGCCCGCCAACGAGCCCGGCTCGTCGATCATGCCGGGCAAGGTCAACCCCACCCAGGCCGAGGCGATGCTGATGGTCGCCATCCAGGTCATCGCCTCGGACGTGGCAGTGACCATGGGCGGCGCCGAGGGCAACTTCGAGCTCAATGCCTTCCGGCCGATCCTGATCAGCAACTACCTGCATTCGGCGCTGATCCTGGCCGACATGTGCGACCACTTCCGTGAGTTCATGATCGACAGCGCCGAACTCAACGAGCGCAAGCTTCAGGAGAATATCGACCGCTCAGTCATGATGGTGACGGCCCTGTCCCCCGTGATCGGCTACGACCAGGCGTCCGTTATCTCGCACTACGCCATCGACCGCGACCTCAGCCTCAAGGAAGCCGCACTCGCCAACGGCGTCAGCGAGGACCTGTTCAACCGCGTCGTGAACCCGCTCGCCCTCACCAAGGGCGGCACCGCCGACACACCGGCTGCTGGTTCAGCTAGCTGACAGTGTCAGCTGGCAAGGGCGCCTCCCCGCCTGGGTCGAGCAGCACGCGGCACACATCGCCAATGTCGATAATCCCGACGAGGCCAACATCACTCACGACCGGCAGGTGGCGCAACTGCCCGGTCACCATCGACCTGGCTACCTCACGAATGGTCGTCGACGGGGCAACGACGATCGGCTCGGCGGTCATGAGGTCACGGATCCTGACCACGTTGACGTCCTTCCCGTCCGCCACCGCCAGGGAAATGTCGGCGTCGGTCACCAGGCCGATAGGGCGCCTGGCCTGCTCTTCGTCGATGACCACCAGCGCAGTCTCACCTGCGTGGCTCATTAGATAGGCGGCGGCGGCCAGGTGAGCGCTCGCTTCCACCGTCGTCAGCGCTGGCCGCATGACGTCCGCGGCCGTGGCCGTGGCCGTGGCCGGAGCATGCGATCGTGAGGACGGCTGCTGCGCCGCGGCTCCCGCCATTGTGTGCTCCGTTTCCGTGGACCCGGCGGCCAGCGCAGCCTCGCATCCCCGGAACCGGCCGAGAGCTGCGCCCGCCACCATTGGTCCTACCGCCAGCGGACCGACGCGAAACTGAGGCAGTGAAACGACGAGGCGGGCACAGCGGCGGCTGAACGCCGAGGTTTGGCGACCCGAGCCGACGGGGACTTAGGGCGACAGGCCCAGGCGCTGAAGTGGTGACTGGGACCAGCAATGCGGACGCCGGCAGCCGTCGCCAGCTGCCAAGGCCATGAGTCACACGGTGACGCTTACCGCCTGCCTGCAGAGCCAGGCAACCCTGCGGGGACTGCCTGCGCCGCCGAGCAGGATCGCTGACGTCACAGGCCACACCGAGTGGAGGAAGCCATGCCAGTTGCGTACCGAGGCAGTCGTGGCACTCAGCGGCCACCAGGACACGCGCGAGGCTGGCGGTGGGCTGCCGCTGGCCTGCCAGCCGCGGCGCTGCTAGCCGCCGGCTGCGGAAGCTCGGCGCCCGCGAAACCGGCCACTTCCAGTACCCCAGCGGCCCCGTCTACCTCCGCTGCGGCTCCGTCTACGTCGGCGGCCCCGTCCACTTCGGCCGCCTCGTCGAGCGCCGCTTCTACTGCGGCGACCCTCAAGACCACGAAGATCGGCGGCGTCGCGGTCGTCACGGACGCCGCGGGCCACACCTTGTACTGGTTCGTCCCGGACACCTCGACCAAGTCGAACTGCAACGGGTCATGCGCCTCGATCTGGCCGCCGGTGAAGGGACCAGCGACGGCCGGTGCGGGCGTGACGGGCAAGCTCGGCACGATCACGCGGTCGGATGGCTCGACGCAGGCAACCTATGACGGGCATCCCCTCTACACCTACGTTGCCGACACCAAGCCCGGCGAGGCCACAGGCAACGGCCTCAACCTGTCCGGCGGCGTCTGGCACGAGATGACCGTGTCCGGCGTGGTCGCGGCATCCTCCAAGAGTTCAACCAGTTCCACTGGCGGCGGCGGCTACTGAGCTGCGGCTCGGAGATCGACCTCGGGACATGGGCACGCAGCACGCACCAAGCCCGGCCCGCAGCCTGCTGAGGCTCGGGCTGCGGCTGGCCGGGGCCGGTCTGCTGGCCGCGGCGGGGGCGATCCACCTCGACCTGTACCTGACGGGCTACAGCTCGATCCCGACGATCGGCTGGCTGTTCTTGCTCCAGGTCATCGTCGCGTTCTTGCTGGCCATCGTTGTGCTGGTGTCCGGCAGCCGGCTGGCGGCCGCAGCGGGCGCCGGCTTCGCCGTGGCCACGCTGGGCGGCTACCTGCTGACGGTCTGGATCGGCCTGTTCGGGTTCAAGGAGGTCCGCACCACCGCCGGGATCGCCGCCGGGGTGATCGAGGTGGCCGCCTTCGCTCTGCTAGCCACCTACGCGGCGCTCCCCGACCGGGTCGGCCAGCCTGCCGGGGCAACAGTTCCGGACATTGCCGTGCTCGCCAGACTGCAGGCGGGCGCGCCGGGGGCCGGCCTGGCAATCGGCGCCCTGTCTCTGATCGCGCTGGCGCTACTCGGCGTTGCCGTGGCCGAAGCGGGTCCCGCGACGCCGTCCAGCGCGGCCGGCGGACGGCCAGTACTGAAGACTGAGCAGCTCGGCGGGGTGACTGTGCTCACCAACGCCCAGGGCTTCACGCTGTATTCGTTCGCCCCGGACACCCTGACGACGTCGAACTGTAACGGGACGTGCGCAACTTACTGGCCGCCAGTTATCGGGACTCCAACGGCGGGATCGGGTGTCACCGGCAGGCTCGGCACCATCAAGCGGGCGGACGGCTCGATCCAGGCGACGTACAACGGCCACCCGCTGTACACCTACGTCGGTGACACGTCGCCCGGCCAGGGCAACGGCAACAACCTCAACTTGAACGGCGGCCTCTGGCATGAGGTGCCCGCCTCCGGCTAGGGCAACTGACTTACACGGCGTGGCCGGGAGGGTTCCGGCGCTCATCCGCGGTGGGCGGGCAGCTCACCTGATCCGCGCGCGATCAGAGTCGTGGGTACGGTAACTGTCTGAATGGGCCGGGCCGGGTCAGCGAGCCTC
>DATHPF010000446.1:0-19264 GCA_035484155.1 Streptosporangiaceae bacterium | reverse complement strand
CGCCGGCACCTTCGGATACGCGCTGCCGTGCCTGCTGCTGGCCCTGCGCGCCCCGTTGCCGCTGGTCGCCGCCGGCGCGCTCGCGGCCGGGTCCGGCAGCGCCGTGTTCGGCACCTACTGGACGACGGTGATGCAGCAGCGGGTCGCGCCGGAGTTGCTGGGGCGAACGACCGCGTTCGCGCTGACCGGTTCCTACGCACTCGGATCGCTCGGATATGCGGTGATCGGCTCGGTGGCGGGCGTCGTAGGCGCGGGGCGGCTGCTCGCGTTCGCTGCCGCCTACGCCACGGTGAGCAGCGCGGCGGTCCTCGCGGCGCCTGCGATCCGCGCGGTCCGCTGGCAGGATTCGAGGCAGGATTCAAGGCAGCCACCATGATGCCGAAAGAATCGGCCGAGCCGGCTGTGTCGAATCTTTCCGGAAACAGGCGCGGCGGTGAGTGGCAGCCCGCCCGCGTGGTAAGGGTTGTCTCGCGTGCAAGCGGCAGGGCCGCGAGTGAAAGGCGGACGTGCATGGGACAGCAGGCAGAACTGGTGCTGGCCGGGGGCGCGGTCTACACGGCCGATGCCACCGGATGGCGAGTGGTGCCTGCGACCGCGGCCAGCGGACGCCCAGCCAGCGCCATCGCGGTCGTGGGCGGCCGGATCGAGGCGATCGGGAACGCCGGCGATCCCGACATCCAGGACCTGATGGGCCCGGCTACTGAGGTCGTCGACCTGCGCGGGCGCGCGCTGCTGCCCGGCTTCCAGGACGCACACGTGCACCCGGCCTTCGCAGGTATCACGATGCTCGGGTGCAACCTCATCGGTGCCGCGAGCCTCGACGACGCCCTCGCCAGGATCAGCGACTTTGCCCGCCAGCATCCTGACCGGGAGTGGATCGCTGGCTCCGGCTGGCGGATGGAGTGGTTCCCCGGCGGGACTCCGGACCGGCAGACGCTCGACGCCGTGACCGGCGGCCGCCCCGCGTACCTGTCCAACCGCGACGGCCACGGCGCCTGGGCCAGCACCCGCGCCCTGGAACTCGCCGGCATCGACGCGCGCACGCCCGACCCAGTCGACGGGCGGATCGAGCGCGAGCTGGACGGCGGCCCGCAGGGCACGCTGCACGAGGGCGCGGCCAATCTGGTCGGCGTCCTGCTGCCGCCGCTGTCCGTCGAGGAGCGGCTCGCGGGCCTGCTCCTGGCGCAGCAGCACATGCACGCCCGCGGGATCACCGCGTGGCAGGACGCCATCGTGGGGGACTACCTTGGCAGCCCCGACCCGCTGCCGGTGTATCTGGCGGCCGCGGCCAGCGGCCAGCTCACCGCCAGGGTGGAAGGCGCGCTGTGGTGGGACCGCACCCGCGGCGGCGAGCAGCTGCCGGACATACTCGCCCGTCGCGAGCGCGGCCGGGGACCAAGGTTCCGCGCGAACACCGTGAAGATCATGCAGGACGGGGTCGCGGAGAACTTCACCGCCGGAATGATCGAGCCCTATCACGATCCGGCCGGCTGCCACGACCACGGCAGCGGCCTTTCCTACGTGGACCCCGAGGCGCTGCGCGGCTACGTCACCCAGCTGGACGCGCTCGGCTTCCAGGTCCACCTGCACGCCATCGGTGACCGCGCGGTGCGCGAGGCACTCGACGCGATCGAGGCGGCCCGCACCGCCAACCGGCCCGGCCAAGGCGAGCACCGCAGCGACAACCGGCATCACATCGCCCATCTCCAGGTAGTACACCCGGCCGACGTGCCTCGTTTCGCGGCGCTCGACGTCACAGCCAACATGCAGGGCCTGTGGGCCGCGCACGAGCCGCAGATGGACGAGCTGACGATCCCGTTCATCGGCCCGGAGCGGACGCAGCGCCAGTATGTCTTCGGCGACCTGCTGCGCAGCGGTGCCCGGCTGGCGGCCGGCAGCGACTGGGCCGTCAGCAGCGCGAACCCGCTGCGCGCCTGCCACGTCGCCGTCAACCGCTCGCTGCCCGGAGCGACCGGGGCGCAGGCCGAGCCGTTCCTGCCGAATCAGCGCCTGGACCTGGCCGAGGCGCTCGCGGCGTACACGATCGGCTCGGCGTACGTAAACCACCTCGATGACCAGACCGGTTCGATCGAGCGCGGCAAGCTGGCGGATCTGGTCGTGCTGGACCGGGATCCGTTCGCCCACCCGGCTGCCGAGATTGGCAGCACTGGCATCCTGGCGACGTACGTCCAGGGCGAGCCCGTTTACCTGGCAACAAACGGAGGCACCGGTGGATCTGACTGAGCTAGGCCGCGGCGGCCCGCGCGTTTCGCGCGTCGGCCTCGGGCTGATGGGCATGTCCGGCGTCTACGGCCCGGCCGACGAGACCGAGAGCACGGCAACGATCAGGGCTGCCCTCGACGCCGGCATCACGCTCCTGGACACCGGCGACTTCTACGGCATGGGGCACAACGAGCTGCTGCTACGCGATGCGCTGCGAGGCGTCGACCGGTCCAGCGTCTTCATCCAGGTCAAGTTTGGCGGTCAGCGCGCCCCGAACGGCGCGTTCATCGGTCATGACGCCAGCCCCGCTGCGGTGAAGAACTCGCTCGCGTACACGCTGACCCGGCTCGGCACTGATTACGTCGACCTGTATCAGCCGGCGAGGCTAGACGACCACGTTCCTATCGAAGAGACGGTGGGCGCGATCGCCGAGATGATCCAGGCCGGCTACGTGCGCTACCTGGGCCTGTCGGAGATGGGAGCCCAGACGATCAGGCGGGCGGCCGCGGTGCACCCGGTGGCCGGCCTGCAGATCGAGTACTCGCTGATGAGCCGCGGGATCGAGGCCGAGATCCTGCCGACCGTGCGCGAGCTTGGCATCGGGGTGACCGCGTACGGGATCATGTCGCGCGGGCTGCTGTCCCCGGACATCGCGCGGGCGATCGGGCCGGGCGACCCGCGCGCCAGGTATCCCCGCTTCCAGGGCGACAACCTGCGACGTAACCTCGACCTGGTCGGCGCGCTCGAGCAGATCGCGGCTGACCGCGGCGTGAGCACGGCGCAGCTGGCCATCGCGTGGGTGCTGTCGCGCGGCCGCGACATCATCCCGCTGGTTGGCACCAAGCGCCGGGATCGCCTCGCCGAGGCGCTCGGCGCGGTAGAGCTGACGCTGAGCGCGGACGAGCTGGCAGCGATCGAGGCGGCCGTCCCGAGCTCTGCGGTGGCGGGGGATCGGTACGACCCCGGCGGCATGGCTTCGCTCGACAGCGAAAAGCCCTAAGAGCAGGGAACGGGGCCGTCCCCGCCAGCCGTCCCCTGCCCGCTCGGGCCGTCCGGCTAGCAGGCAGGCCGGTACGTCAGCAGGACGTTGCCCGAGTCGAACTGCCGGACGCGCGCTAGCTGGAGTGCCGTCTGCTCGGCGCCGGCGAGCACAGGATGGCCGCTGCCGAGGACAACAGGGTTCACCATGATGCGGACCTCGTCGATGACGCCAGTACCGAGCAGGCTAGCGGCGAGGTCAGAGCTGCCGATCAGCGCGATGTCCTTGCCTGGCTGGGTCTTGATCTTGGCGAGCTGCGCGGCGACGTCATCGCTGAGGATCGTCACTGGTCCCCACGCCGCCTCGGTGAGCGTGCGGGACACGACGATCTTGTCGAAGCCGTTCATGCGGCTGGCGACCGCCGGGACACCGTGCTGGGCCGCCTCGGTCGGCCAGAAGGCGGCCATGTGCTCGTAGGTCTTGCGGCCGAACAGCAGCGCGTCCGCCTCGTCCAGCTGTGCGGCGGCGAAGTCGAGGAATTCGGCGTCGACGTTGTGCCAGAACAGGTCGCCGGAGGTCGTCTCCTGATACCCGTCGAGGGTGGCCATGAGGAACACGAAGATCTTGCGCATCTGGCGGCTCCTCAGCTCTCGGCGCGCTCGGGCTGCGACTCGAGGTACTTGCCCAGGTTGTCGAGCATCCAGGCAGTACCTTCCTCGCGCTGCTCGGGCTTGTCGAGGCTGTCCAGGAACACGCCCTGCTCGGTGTAGATGAGCCTGGTGCCGGTCCCGTCGGGCACGATGTCGACGGTAGCAACCGAGACCGACATCCGGTCATCGCCGGCGTACATCTCGTAGCAGTAGACGATCCGGCGGTCCGGAACGATGTCGTAGAAGGTGGCGTCGTAGCGGTAGGTGCCGCCTTCCGGGGTTAGCCCGCTGAAGCGCTCGTGTCCGCCGACGCTGAAGTCCATCTCGGCCTCCGTCCCGTCGGACTTGAAGTCGGGGTCGTCCATCCAGACGGCCTTGGCCGCCACGTCGGCCCAGGCACCAAAGACCTTGGCCGGATGCGCGGGGTAGGCGCGCTCGATCACGAACGTGGCATGGTTGACAGAACGCTCGGTCATTAGTTCTCCTCAGGCTGATCGATCGGACCGCGGCCGGGGTCAGGCTCGCGGGACGGGCTACTGCTGGCGGCGTCACCCAGGTAGTCGCCGAGGCGGTCCAGGCGACGCTCCCACAGGGACCGACGCTCGGCGATCCAGCTCTCGGCCGACTGCAACGCGGCCGGGTTGATGGCGCAAGTCCTGGTCCGGCCCACCTTCTGCGACCGGACGAGGCCGCTGGCCTCGAGTACCTGGACGTGCTGGACGACGGCGGCGAGAGACATGGCCAGCGGCCTGCCGAGCTCGCTCACCGACGCCGGTCCCTGGCTCAGCCGCTCCACCATGAGCCGTCGGCCAGGGTCGGCAAGCGCCTGGAACACCCGGTCCAGGTCCGCCACTTGGTTAAGCATGCACTTGAGTATGACGGGCCGTGCCGAGATAGTCAAGTGGGCGCTTTAGCTTTCGCTCATGGGTCACGGGGGGCGAGCGGCGGGCGGGATGTCGGTGGTGTCCGCCATGATGGGCCCAGCTGATGGGCAAGGTTGCGGCGATGGAGGCGATGTGCCGGCGGACGCGGTACTGAGGGAGCCTGCGGGTCGGGACCGGCTTGTCCAGGCGCGGCGGTTCGCGGCGCAGCAACTGTCGGGCGAGCCGGCCCGGAGCCCGGTTGCGGTCGCCGGGCGGCTGCTTGCGATCCAGGGCCAGGACCCGCGCGGGGCCAGGCTGGCGATCCGGTCCCGGACGACCGGGCTCACCGCCGCCGACGTCGACCGTGCGCTCACCGGCGACAGGTCGCTCGTGATCACGTGGCTGAACCGCGGCACGCTGCACCTGGTCCCCAGCGAGGACTACTGGTGGCTGCACCCGCTGACGGCCAAGCCGCAGTTCCAGCTCGGCTGCCAGCGCATCCTGTCCGGGCTTGGCGTGTCCGCGGCGAGTGCTGACAAGGGCGTCGCCGTTGTCGAGCAGGCGCTCGCGTCTGAGGGCCCGCTCACCAGGGCGCAGCTTGCCGACCGGCTGGCCGCGGCCGGACTGCCATCGGCCGCCGGGTGCGCGCTGCACATGCTGATGCTCGCAAGCCTGCGCGGTATCGCCGTCCGCGGCCCGATGATCGGCGCACAGCACGCGTACGTGCGCACCAGGGACTGGCTCGGGGCGCCCCCGCGTGCAGTCGACCGGGATACCGCCCTGGCCGAGCTTGCGCGTCGCTATCTCGCCGGGCACGGCCCGGCATCGGACCGGGACCTGGCCAAGTGGGCCGGACTGCCGCTCGGGCAGGTGCGCCGCGGCCTGGGCGCGATCGGCGGCGAGCTCCGTGAGCTGCCCGGCGGACTGGTCGAGCTGGCGGCGGTCACGCCGGCGGAGGTGAGCCTGCCAGCGCCGCGGTTGCTTGGCGCTTACGACGACGTCCTGCTGGGCTGGGAGTCGCGCGACCCGGTTCTGAGCGGCCACGAGGGCATCGTGACGGTGAACGGCCTGTTCCGCCCGTTCGCCCTGGTCGACGGCCAGGCGGCCGGGATCTGGACATACTCGGCGGGCCAGGTGACGCTGGACCGGTTCGAGTCGCTGTCCGATGACGTGGAGACTGCCCTCGCCCACGAGGCTCGCGATGTGCAGCGCTTCCTTGCTGGCGCAGCGGCAGCAGGCGATGAACGGGATGCTGATGAAACTGCCTGACCTCGCAGATCTGCCGTACGCGCGGGCCCTGCTCCCGCACGACGGCGCGCTGGATGCTGAGCGCGAGTACGACACCGTGCTGTTCGAGCGCGCCGAGTACGACGACCCGCGGATGCCAAACGCGCACTTCCTGGAGTGCGCCTTCCAGCAGGTCTCGATCAGCGACGGGCAGCTACAGCGAGCCAGCCTGCGTGACGTCTGGCTGCGCGACGTCCGGCTGACCGGGACGAGCTTCGCCGAGAGCACCTGGCAGGACGTGATCGTGATCGGCTCCTCGCTGGCTGGCGTCCAGGTCTACGGCGCCGAGTTGCGCCGCGTCGTGTTCAGCGGCTGCAAGCTGGACTCGGTGAACTTCCGGGCGTCGCGGCTGACCAGCGTGACGTTCCGCAACTGCGTGCTGAGTGACGTGGATTTCAGCGGCGCTACGCTCACGCAATGCTCGCTCGGCGGCTCGGCGCTTACCAGGGCGGACCTGAGCAAGGTGACGATGGACCGGACTGACCTGCGGGACGCCGAGCTGGGCCTGATCATCGACGCCGACTCGCTTCGCGGCGCGATCATCAGCTCGGGTCAGCTCGCGGTCGTGGCCCCCGTGCTGGCAGCCACGCTCGGCATCGTCATCGACGATGAGCGGCCATAGTCTCGTCTGCTGTCGTGGTCGCCGGCTCCGCCTCGGCCGGCCGCCGTGCCCGGGCCGCCGTCAGGTGCCGGACCAGGCTCTGCGCCGCCAGCACGACGACGAGGATGACGGCGGCGGCGATGCCGTCTAGCCAGAAATGGTTAGCGGTCACGATCACGGCCAGCGTCGTCATGGCCGGGTAGAGCACGGCCAGCCACCGCCACCGGCTGCGCGTCGTGGTGATGAGGGCGATCGCTACCAGGATCGCCCAGCCGACGTGGACCGATGGCATCGCCGAGAGCTGGTCGGGGTCGAACCCGGTGGCGTTCGAGTACACCGACTGGTGGTAGAGGACAGCAGTATCGACCAGGCCCGTGCCGGGCAGCATCCGCGGTGGTGCGACCGGGATGAACTGCACGAGCAGGCTGATACCCGTGAACACCCCGAGCGTGGTGCGCCACGGGCCGTACCGGCCGCGGTGCCAGACGAAGAGCCAGATCAAGGTCGCGATCAGCACCGGGAAGTGCAGTACGTCGTAGTACAAGTTGAAGAACTGGATCAGCAGCGGATGCGGCAGGAAGAACCGCTGGATCGCGGTCTCGCTGGGCAGGTGGACGGCCCGTTCGAAGTGCCAGATCCACCGCGCCCGGCTGAGCGCGCCGCCCGGCCCCATGACGGAGAATGAGCCGGCATACTGCCACAGCGCGAACAGGCCGATCACCAGCGCGGTTTCCTGCGTGAACACCGCGGCTGAGGCCAGCCGCGGCTTACGCGCAGCCCGCAGCGCAACCGTGGCGATGGCCAGGCCGGCGGCCGCACCGGCGGCCTGCTGCCAGCTCAGTTCGAGGTGGATCACCGGCGGTGACCTGCCAGGCTCGCGTTCTGGATGGGCAGGGTGCTCACCGGGCAAGGTTACGGCCAGGTAGCGGCGTGCCGTCCAGCGGCCGCCGCTGGCGCTACTCGCGGCTGAACGACGCCGGGTCGGGGTGCTGGCGCGGCAGCATGACTTCGGCGGAAACGTCTGCGCCCAGCCGGACGACGTCACCGTCGGTGAGGCGGACCGCGACACCGGGCAGCACCCGGTCGCCGTTGACGTAGGTGCCGTTGGTCGAGTCCTCATCCCGGATGCTGGCGCGCCCGCTGTCGTCGACGCTGACTGTGGCATGCCGCCTGGACACGTTCTCAAAGTCAGCGAAAGCGGCGGCCACGAGGGATTCCGCCGGATCACGGCCCAGGAGCAATGTGGTCCCGGCTGGAACTTCCACGTTCCCGGTCGGGAACGAGAGCCGGAGCACGGCGGGCGATATGGCACCCCGCCGCTCATCTGGCCGGAGGTACTCCTGCATCACGGTGGCCGGTGCCGGATAGTCGTCATCCCTGACGCTGGTGCGCGGCAGGTTGGCGCCGCAGGTGAAGCAGATCAGGTCGCCGGGCTTGACCTCGGCCGCGCAGTTGGGACAGGTAATCGTCGCCATCACGTCCTCCTGGACTCCTTCGCCAGCGGGCCCCGGCCAGCTTCGCCACCGCGACCTCCGCACGAGAGACTAACGTGCCTGGCCCCGATGTTGGTGCCAGGTCTAGTGAGGATGGCCGCCACTGCCGTGCTGACCTGGGCTTAGTGGTGGCCGACGAGTCGACGGGTACGATCCAGGGATGATTGGCTTCACGCTCAACGAAGAGCAGGAGGCGCTCCGCTCGACGGTGGCGGAGTTCGCTCGCGAGGTAGTAGCCCCTGTCATCGGCGGCTACTACGAGCGCGGCGAGTTCCCCTACGACATCGTCGCCCGGATGGGCAAGCTGGGCTTGTTCGGCTTGCCGTTCCCTGCGGAGTACGACGGCATGGGCGGCGACTACTTCGCCTTCTGCCTGGCCTTGCACGAACTTGCCAGGATCGACTCGTCTGTCGCGATCACGCTGGAGGCGGGCGTCGCGCTCGGCGCGATGCCGATCTTCAGGTTCGGGTCCGACGCTCAGAAGGAGCGCTGGCTGCCCGAACTGTGCCAGGGTGAGCGCCTCGCGGCCTTCGGCCTCACCGAGCCGGGCGGCGGGTCGGACATTCCCGGCGGGATGCGCACCAGGGCCCGTGTCGATGGTGACGAGTGGGTGATCGACGGCTCCAAGGCCTTCATCACGAACTCCGGCACGTCGATCACGTCAGTGGTGACGGTGCTGGCAATCAGTGGCGACTCCGGCAGCCGGGCGGACGGCGACGCGGACGCGGGGGACGGGCGCGCGAACGAGCGGCCCGAGATCTCGGCGATCATGGTGCCGTCCGGAACGCCAGGCTTCATCGTCGGGCCCGAGTATTCGAAGGTGGGCTGGTGCGCCTCTGACACCAGGGAGCTCGCGTTCTCCGGCTGCCGGGTGCCGCGGGAGAACCTGCTCGGCGACCTAGGCCGGGGCTACGCCCAGTTCCTGCAGACGCTCGGCGAGGGCCGGGTGGCGATCGCCGCGCTGTCGGCCGGGCTGGCGCAGGGCTGTGTCGACGAGTGCCTGCGTTACGCGTCGGAGCGGACCGCGTTCGGGCACGAGCTCGGGCACTATCAGGCGATTCAGTTCAAGATCGCGGACATGGCGGCCCGTGCGCATGTTGCGAGGCTGGCCTGGTACGACGCGGCCGCGCGGCTGGTGGCCGGGGCGCCGTTCAAGTCGGAGGCCGCCATCGCGAAGCTGACATGCTCTAACGCGGCGATGGACAACGCCAGGGACGCGACCCAGATTTTCGGCGGCTACGGGTTCATGAACGAGTTCCCGGTCGCGAGGTTCTACCGGGACGCCAAGGTCCTGGAGATCGGCGAGGGAACGTCGGAAGTGCAGCGCATGGTCCTCGCGCGGCAGCTCGGCCTGACCTAGCTTCGCCGGGCCACTCGGCGGTGCTGCCTTTCGGCGGTGCCGGTCAGCCGTGCACGATCATGGGCGGGACGGCCGGGGCGTGTCCTAGCGAGATCATGTTGAAGTTCGACATCAGGCGTACGACGCGCTCCAGGCCGAGGGCGCTAGTGGCCGTCGGGAAGCTCCCGATGGTGACGAGGTCCGCATCCTGGGCACTCATGCCAGTCGCTGACGGCAGCAGCTGCTGAACCTGCCCGGTTTCCGACGCATCGCCCTGCGCCGTGACGAGCGCCTGCTGGAAATCAGCCGCCGCGGCATGATTGTCATTCACCCAGGTGCTCGTCGCCACATAGCCAGCCAGCGGCAGGCTCGAGGTCGACCCGCTGCACGCGTCCAGGACCTCGACGGCACCCGCCTGACTCTCGGCCTGATAGATGTACGGCTCGCTGACCAGGATCGCCTTCAGGCGGTGCTGCTCCAGGGCCCGGACCTCCTGCGGCTGCGTCATCGGGTCCCATTGCACCGACTCGGCTTCGTTCCCCAGGTAGTTCGTGAGGACCTGGGTTGCCGCCGCGGCGTAGAGACTAGGCGGGTTGCCCGAGCCCTCGAGACTCGGCAGCGCGGATTCGCTCGGCAGGCCGATCTTCTGATTGGCCAGATCCAGCGGTGACTGGATCGTGGAACCAGGCAGCGTGAGCACCTCGAGGACGCCAGGGCCCGCGTCGTAACCGTCCGCCAGGATCTTCAGGTCATTCGACTGGGCCTGCTGGTAGAAGATGCTGCCGTAGTCGCTCGCCGCGATATCGGCCTGCTTGTTCTGAAGCGCGCTCAGCTCGGCAGACTCCGTGGGGTAGGTCTTGATGACGACATTCGTGAGGCCGGCAGCGGCGAAGAGCCCTTCCTTCTTGGCAAGGTAGATGGGTGCGTTATCGACCCCGGGTACCGCGGCAATCGTGACAGAGCTGGAGACGGTGCCGCCCGCGGAGGCCGAGCCGGCGCAGCCGGCGGCGCTCAAGACGGCGAGTCCGGACGCTGCGGCCAGGAAATACCGGGTCCGGGCGGCTCGGCGCCTCCCGTTCGCCAGCAGTTTTCCGGCCGGGTCAAGCCTCATGACTCTCCTTGCTCGGGTCGGGTGCCGCACGTCGTCCGGCGATCCGGGCGGGGGAACCGGGCGATTTCCTAAACACGGACGATGCGGCAGAGAGTACCCTATTGCTGCCAGGAGGCCCGTCAAACGGCACGTTACATCGGTTTTTCCGATTCGTGTATGTATTGACGCACGTTACCCGGTTACAGGCTAGAGTTGCGCTGGCTATGTGACTGACTGCACCCGATGAAGAGCCGTTATCTGGGAGGTTTGCCATGTCGGTATCGCCCTGTGCCGCGATGGCGTGTGCCCGGAGCGCGGCAGCCAGGTGAGGGGTTCAGAGACTGTGCCGTCCCGAGACAACAAGGCCCGCACTGCGGATCCGGCTGCCGTGAGTCAGTCTCCCGGCGGCCCGGCCGCTGCCACTGGGGCCGAGGATCCCGGCCAGGAGCAGGCGCCAAGCGGCAGCGGGTCGTCCCGGCGGTCGCTGAAGAACTGGCGCGTGCGGTCCCGGCTGCTGCTGCTGATCATCATCCCGACGCTGACCGCCGTCGTGCTGGGTGGATCGCGCATTGTGACGTCCGTGCAGAACGCGCTGAGTTACCAGCGCGTCGAGCAGCTGGCGAACATGAGCTACGACGTGACCGGCCTGGCGGCCAGGCTCGAGTCGGAACGCGACCAGACACTGGAGTACATCGGGGAAGGCGCGGCCGGCCGGGCTGGCACGCTCAGCCGCAACACGGCCGACGGCGCGCCGCAGAACCTCGAGGTGGTCGAGCAGGAGCAGAGCCTGACCACGCCCTGGGTCAAGAAGGTCCGGGCGGACGCCGCTCGCGTCGGCGCCGGCTACCCCGCGCAGGTGCAGGCCGACGCGCACAATATCGGTGACCTCGTCAAGCTGCTCGGACCGGTGCGGACAGCCGCGACCAGCACGCAGCTGCCTGCCACGCAGGTACTGACCCAGTACGCATCGATGATCGACGAGCTGCTCGCCATCGACGACAACATCGGACTGGACAGCGGTGACCCGGCGCTCAACAACGATGTCCGCGCGCTCAACCTGGTGTCCCTGATCGCCGAGGAGGCGTCGGAGCAGCGGGGCCTGCTGGCCTACGCCTTCGCTCAGGACGGCACCTTCAACCCCCAGGTGCTGAGCGACGTGACGACGGCGCTCGAAGAGCAGAACGCGAACATCGCTGAGTACAACCGGGTAGCGACGCCGCAGCAGGTGTCGCTTTATGCCAGCTCGGTCGCAGGCAGCCTGGTTGACTTCGCCAGCAGCTATGAGCTTCAGGCCATTCAGTTCGGCGAGGACGGCAAGCCGCTGAACTTCTCGGCTACGACTGCCAACGAGTGGGTCGGCGCGATGTCGACCGGCACGATCGGCGGCATCGACACGGTCCAGCAGAAGCTCGTGACGACCACGATCGACAGGGCATCGGCGCTGCGCCGGCAGGCGATCGAGACAGCCAGCCTCGTCGGCGCCGCGGTCCTCATCGTCTTGCTGCTCGCGCTGCTGCTGACCACGCTCGTCGGCCGGTCGATGGTCCGGCCGCTTCGCCGCCTGAGGTCGGGAGCCCTGGAAGTGGCCGGCGTCCGGCTGCCAGAGACTGTCCGCCGGATGAGCGAGTCCGACGGCGCCGGCGTGCCGCTGGACGTCGAGCCCATCGACGTGGACTCCTCGGACGAGATCGGCGAAGTCGCGCGGGCTTTCGACCAGGTACACCGCGAGGCGCTCCGGCTGGCTGCCAACGAGGCAGCGCTGCGGGGCAACGTCAACGCCATGTTCGTCAACCTGTCCCGCCGCAGCCAGTCGCTGGTGGAACGGCAGATCCGCCTCATCGACGACCTTGAGCAGGGCGAGCAAGACGCGGACCGGCTGGCCAGCCTGTTCCAGATGGACCACCTGGCGACCCGGATGCGCCGCAACTCAGAAAACCTGCTGGTCCTTGCAGGTCACGACGCGACCCGGCGGTGGAACCAGCCGGTCGCCCTGGTGGACGTCCTTCGCGCCGCCGTGTCGGAAATCGAGCAGTACGAGCGCGTCACCTTGAATGTCCAGCCGGGGATCTCGGTCCGCGGTCACGCCGTCAACGACGTCGTGCACCTCCTGGCCGAGCTGGCAGAAAACGCCACCTCATTTTCCTCGGCCGAGACGCCGGTCGTCGTGGCCGGTCACCTGCTGACCAGCGGGGGTGTCCTGCTCGACATCAGCGACCAGGGCGTCGGGATGGGCGCCGAGGAGATGGCCCACGCCAACTGGAGACTGGACAACCCGCCCGTCGTGGATGTTGCCGTGTCCCGGCGGATGGGCCTGTTCGTGGTCGCCCGGCTTGCGGCCCGGCACGGGATCCGGGTGCGGCTGCGGCCGGCGCCAGCCGGCGGCCTGACGGCGCTGGTCTGGCTGCCCGACGAGGTGATCAGCCACGAGTCCAGCACGGGTGCTCCGGGTATGCGCAGGTTCGATCCGTCCGCAGCCTCGGCCGGGGCCGGCCTGGCGAGCGCCGGGATTGCCAGTGCTGCTCCAGCCGGATTCAACCTGGTTCGCAACGGCAGCATGGACGGCGGGACGTCGCCGGTCGAGCAGGAGATCAACGCTGCGCGCGCGCCTAGGTTCGCCTCGCAGCAGCCAGACGAGGGCATCGACGCCGCCAGTGGTCTCGGACCGCGCCGAGTGCCGGGCGCGGGCCCGCACCCTGGCAACGTGGGCTGGGGTGGCGCGGCGACGACAAGTCCGCTGCCAGCTGTCGGGTCGGAGGCTGCCGAAGCCGGTCTCGCCGCCGAGACTGACCGCCCAGAAGCCATGTCGGGCGCGCAGGCCTCGGTGGACCGCTTCAGCAGCGGGCCGATGCCGACGGCGGAGCTGACCGGGTCGACGGCCGGGTTCAGTGCGGCGCCAGCACAGGCGCCGTCGGTCGAGCTCGGCAAGCCAGCCGTAGTGGGACGCCCTGGCGGCGCCTCGCGATCCGATGATCTGGCTGAGAACGGCCGGGGCGGTTTTGCCTGGGATGGCGGGACAGGCACGAACGGCGCCCAGGACAGCGACCCGCTCGCCGCGGCGGCCTTGGCCAGCTCGCCGAGCGGTGTCGTGCTGCCGCCATCCGAGCATGTGGCAACCCAGAACCGGCTGCCGATCTTCGAGGCCGTTGAGTCCGACTGGTTCCGTCGCGGGCGCACCGGCGTTGCCGCGGTCGGAACCGGGATGGGCGGGAATGGCGGCCAGGGTTCTGGTCCCGGCAGCGCCAGCACCGAGAGCTGGCCGTCTGAGCCAGGCGCTGCCAGCGCGCCGGAGCCCGAAGTTACCTGGGCGGCGTCAGCGGCAGATCAGGGCTGGGAAGCGGCCGCAGCCGTGAGTTCGCCGTCGACCGGCGGTACAACGTCTGCGGGACTTCCCAAGCGCGTGCCGCAGGCCAACCTGGTGCCAGGCACAGCCTCGCCGGAGCCTGTCATGCCTGGTCCCGCCCGGTCGGCCACGGTGACGAGGGATCGTTTTGCGAGCTTCCAGCGCGGTGTTAGGGAAGGCCGCGCCGCGGTCTCTAGCGAGGATGCACACTCTGATGGAGATGACGGTTCTCGATGAGGGTGACACGATCTTGCTCAACTCGTCATGCTTAGCCTGAGAACGTGGATGCGCCGCCAGCCGGTAGATCCGCGACAAGCCACGGCGGCACCGGGTCCGATCGGACCTGATGCAAGCCGCGAGAGGAAGGTGCACCTGTGAGTCCGCTTGTGCGTCCGGCTCAAGATCTGAACTGGCTGATCACGAACTTCGTCGAGCGGGTGCCAGCAGTTGCCCATGCGATCGTGGTCTCCTCAGACGGACTGCCGATGGCGTTCTCGCATGGCTTTCCGGCGGACAGGGTCGACCAGCTTGCAGCAGTTACCTCCGGGCTGACGAGCCTGACGCAGGGCGCGGCGCGCGTGTTCGAGGGTGGCGCCGTGACGCAGACCGTCGTGGAGATGCAGCGTGGCCTGCTTGTCATTATGGCCATCAGCGATGGCTCGAGCCTGGCTGTGCTGGCTGCAGCCGACTGCGACATGGGCCTGGTGGCCTACGAGATGGCGCTGCTGGTCGAGCGTGTGGGCACCGCCCTGACGCCCGAAGTGCGCGGCGGTCACCCTGGCTGGGCTGAGGGCGGCCGATAGTGACAGGAGGCCGCCGTGTTTGGCCACGGCCGCGATGACTGGGATACGGGCGAGCGCCTGTACCCAGCCAGTCGTGACGACCTTCCCCCCGATCTTGACTATGCCCCCGGGCACGCTTCGCCGCCACGCGCTGTCTGGCCGAACGACCCGGGGTCGCGTGGAGCAGGGGACGAGACCAGCGCCCTGGTCCGCCCGTATGCGGTAACTGGCGGTCGGACCAAGCCCCGTTACCAGCTTCAGATCGAGGCGATGGTCGCGGCGTCGCACTACGAGGCCGGTGACTTGTCGGTGCTCAGCCCCGAGTGTCAGGCCATCCTCGGGTTCTGCCGTGACTGGCGGTCGGTCGCGGAAATCTCGGCGGTATTGCGGATGCCGCTGGGCGTCGCCCGTGTCCTGATTGCGGACATGGCGATGGAAGGACTGGTCCGGGTGCACCAGCTCGACCACGCACAGGGTCGCCCGGACATCAACCTGCTCGAAAGGGTACTCAGTGGACTTCGGAAGCTCTAGGACCGTCCAGGCGACGTCCGCAGAATCCGCGATGACGTCGGTGAAGATCGTCGTCGCGGGCGGCTTCGGCGTCGGCAAGACCACGTTCGTGGGCTCGGTCTCCGAGATCACGCCGCTCACCACCGAGGCCGTCATGACCACCGCTAGCGATGGCCTCGATGACCTGAGCCATACGCCGGACAAGACGACCACGACAGTCGCCATGGACTTCGGCCGCGTGACCCTTGATGCGGGCCTGATCCTTTACCTGTTCGGCACGCCGGGACAGCACCGGTTCTGGTTCATGTGGGATGACCTGATCCAGGGCGCCATCGGCGCCGTGGTGCTCGTCGACACGCGCAGGCTGGCGGACTCGTTCCCGGCCGTCGACTACTTCGAGTCAGCCGGGCTGCCATTCATCGTCGCGGTTAACGGATTTCATGGCGACTTCCCGCACACGCTGACTGACGTCCAGGAGGCACTGTCGATCAGCCCGCGCGTCCCGATCATGCAGTGCGACGCGCGTGGCCGCAACTCCACCAAGGCGACGCTGATTGCCCTCGTCGAGCACGCGATGGAGATGCAGCTCAGCACCAGGTGACCGTGGTCCTGGCCCAGCCTCGCGGGCCGGGGAGCACGCTTCTGCTGTAATGGTGAGGCGGTCCAGGGGCGGTAGCTCAGCCGGTCAGAGCAGCGGACTCATAATCCGCCGGTCGTGGGTTCGAGCCCCACCCGCCCCACTGTTCGAAAGTTCTGGTCCTGCCCGTCTGACCTGCGGATTCTTGGTCTTCTCGTGCTCTTGTGCGGCACTGCTCTTGTGCGACGTATGCGGTCCCAAGTGGCTAGATGCAGGTCGCTGTGCCCAATACGTGCCCAACTTCAGCCTTGGCGCAGTGCCTCGGTGATCCGGCGCTTGGCGAGCTCGTCCTGGGCTCGTCCTGGCCGACGACGCACTTGGCGTAGATCCGCAGCAGCACGTCTACGCTGTGCCCGGCCCATTCGGCCGCCTGAGTCGGGTAGACGCCTGCGTTGAGCCATGTGGACAGACACGCGTGGCGCAGGTCGTAGGGCCGCCGGGCCAGGGGAGAGGCCTGCTCCGCTGGAGTGAGAGCGGCCTGGCGAGCTTTGATCCACGCGCGCCGGTAGGTGATCGTGGGTAGTTCGCCACCGCGAACTCCGCTGAAGAGGCGGCCGTCGGAGGTGCCGAACCGCTCAAGATGGTCGCGGAGCAGCTTCGTAAGCTCGGGATGGACCGGCACTATCCGGCTATCGCCCTCTGGGCGATGCTTGAGCTGCCGACGCTCTCGGGTATTTCCGTCATCGGTTCAGTAAGCGCGTGCATCGGCGTCGCGCTCCGCATCTGCAGCTCGCCCCATGCCTGATCGTCTTGCGTGCTTGAAGCTTGGGACGGTAGGACAAGGTTCTCGCGCGTAGATTGATCGCTTCCTCGGGGCGCAGCCCCGCGTAGTACATAACCGCGAAGAAGGCGACGAGCGTTGGCCCGCTCGGCATCTGCTCGCGCACCGCTGCCGGCCGGATACGCAATAGGCAACCGGATCGGCGGCGAGATTCTCGCCATGCATGCCTGGCCACCAGAGCCCGCGCCTGACGCGGGGTTTACAACACTGCGCCGGTCCACGTGACTCGAGATCTGGGCGCAGCCTATTTCAGTGTGCGGATCGGGTTGCCGTGGAGCAGGCCTACCTCAACCGCGTAGTCGATCGCGTTGGCCAGAATCGTGCGATTCCGCCGCGCTGTGCTCGCGGCCGCACTCCTGCCGTCGAGCCGACCGGTGGCCTGGTCGAGTACCCGGCGCCCGACGGCTGGCTCGGCCAGTGCCGACATCGGGAGGCTGTTGTGGGCAACCCAGGCGAGGACCTCAGCGACGTCCTCGGGCGGATCGGCTCGCTGCTTGGTCTTGAACCCGTACCGAAGCAGGGCGCGGCGGACAGCAGCGTCGTCTGGCCTCCCGCGTGCTTCAGACAGCAACGCAGGGGAGGCAGCGAAGTGATTGTGCGATGTCCTTCCGGTACTTGGCCGAGGCCAGCTTCCACTTCATGTCGACTCCCGCGGGCGGCGCGGTTTGGCAAAGTGATTGAAATCAGCTTATGCAATCATTAACATACGCCCATGACCTGGCAACCAAAACTCGAGAGAGCAAAGCGTCACTTTGCCGAACTTGAGACCGCGCTAGCGAGTTTCTTTGCTATAACGCCATACAAGATTAGTACTCGCAGGAACGACGAAAGGAAGTTGGTCTATTACCTGAGTGATGTCGCGGTGGTGCCTGTTGACTTCTCACTTGTCACAGGTGATGTAATTCAGAATCTCCGTAGCGCGCTCGATCACCTTGCCTACGATCTGTGGCTGAATGAGGCCAATGGCCAAGGGCGAGGGGATAGAGTATATTTCCCTATCGACAAGGATGAGGCATCGTACAAGAAGAATAAATCTGGGAAGACGCAAGGCATATCTGCTCAATCCCTTGCCGTCATCGACTCGCTTCGCCCATATGCGGGTGGCAATAACACGCTGTGGCGCATCCACGCACTCAATAACCTCGACAAGCACCGTCTGCTGGTGACGGTGGGATCCTCCTTCCAGAGCATGGATCTCGGGGCTTATATGCTGGCCAATATGAGGACGATGCCCGGACTCCCAGAAGGCATGCGCGCCAACTTGCCCGACCTCCCGCTGTTTCTGAAGCCAGCAGACAATCTGTTCCCGTTGGCGGCTGGTGCAGAACTCTTTATCGGCAGCGAAGAGGACAAAGAAAACCCCGACATGCAGTTTCGTTTTAATATCGTGCTGGAAGAACCTGGCATTGTGGAAGGAGAGCCGGTCACCGACATCCTGTCCGCAATGATCGCTGAAGTGGGGAGAGTCGGACCTCTCTTCAAGGTTTGAGAGGCCGACTGACAACCTGGCCGGGTGTGGGAGGGAGAGCCGGTTGCCTCCCCCGTACAGTACGAAAATGCAGCAGTCGTAATGCGCCTCGACCGACCCGGCATGACCGTCATCGATCAGTGACCTGCACCTATGACTCGCGCTGACCCCGCCGCAAGAGTTTGCACGCAGAGGTCAGGGGTTCGAGTCTGTGGGGCGAAGCCCCCACCTCATGCTGTCCTCTCGACTTCGGCCCTATCCGACCGTATAGCCTCGATCTTCGGCGTTTCGCGCAAAGCAGCGTCCTTGGCGTCCATAGGCCCGACACGAGTCAGATGCTTCGGCTCACTTCGCGGCCCGCCTGACATGACGGCGGCACATCATCTCCATGTCGCCTAGCGCCAACGGGCGCCTGATCACTGGCCAGTCTGGGCGGCTGCTTCGTGGCGGTCCTACTCCCAGGTCCTTTCGGTAGGCGGCTACGAACTCAAGCTCCTGATCCTCGCGCATCCTGTTGGCAACGAATAGGGGCAGAGCATAGTCAGAGTGAGGATTCTCGATGAGATGTCTCAAGGCAGCGCGGGTGTCACCGTGCAGCGCGATCAGCCGTTCGCTAATCGACACGATCTCCTGTGTGTGCGATGCGCCGGAGCACATCAAGCGCATCCACGAGCTTAGGCATTGGCGACGGCGGGAAGCTCTCCAGCACGCCATTTCTGACATCCCTGACCTCCTTGCCAGCGCGGACGATCAGAGCAAGCTCACGTAGGCGCTCGGCATCGTGGGTGACCTCCTTGTGCGCTGACCAGAAGGTGTCGTACGCCTCCTTGCGCTCGTTCAGGAACCTGTCATCGGCAGCGTGCTTCGCCTTCGGGTGCTCCTGAACTGAGTCGTAGGCGATCTTGAGGGCTACCCGGCCCCAGCGCGGAAGCAGCACCGATAATGGCCGCGATCTCGGTAGTATCCATTTGGATCAGACGCTAGTTGGACCAGGGCAATGCTTAGACGTGCTCGCCGTTTAGTTGTCAAGCTTCGACGATCGTTCAGGTAGCGACTTGCTAACGCGTTGCTAACGACGGCTGCGGACCGCTGTGTTCAGCAGCGGACCTGTCCCAGCGTCGCATATTGAGGCAGCCATGCTCAGTGGCCGACAGCGAACTGAAATGGACCAGCAAAGCCGCCTGAAAATCGGACGCTCGGGTCGCGAGAAGTGCTCACTAC